>SSFP01000107.1 GCA_008015455.1 Polynucleobacter sp.
ACTTTCAGAGGCTTAAGAACAGCAAAAGCTCTTTCAGCTTTGGCATCGAGATCATCACGTAAAGCTTGTTCCAAAACAGACATGTCAATCCAACTATCCGCTTTAGAAACTCCAATGCGTTCGCAGAACAAGCGAATGCTCTCAGGTGTATAACCGCGACGACGGATACCAACAATGGTCGGCATGCGAGGATCATCCCAGCCATCAACACGTTTTTCTTCAACGAGTTGCAAGAGCTTGCGCTTACTTGTAATCGCATAAGTTAAGTTCAAGCGCGCAAATTCATACTGTTTAGGTAGTGGATCTGCAAATACACCCGCTTCTCTAAGAGCTTCTAATACCCAATCGTATAAAGGACGATTGTTTTCAAACTCCAACGTGCAAATCGAGTGAGTGATTCGTTCAATCGCATCAGAGATGCAATGCGTAAAGTCATACAGTGGGTAGATGCACCATTTATCAACCGTGCGATGGTGGTGAGCATGGCGAATTCGGTAAATCACTGGATCACGCATCACGATATTCGGATGCGACATATCAATCTTCAGTCTTAAAACATGGGCGCCATCAGGATATTTTCCTGACTTCATATCTCTAAATAACTCTAGATTTTCAGCAGGGCTTCTATTCCTAAATGGACTATTCGTACCTACTTGCCCAAAGTTTCCGCGATTTTTATGGATCTCATCGGCTGTTTGGCTATCTACATAGGCTTTACCAGCCTCAATGAGAGTTTCCGCAAATTGATAGAGTTGGTCAAAATAATCGCTAGCGTAATGTTGGTGCTCAACACCATCCTGAACCCAATCAAAACCTAGCCAACGAACGGCATCAATGATGCTATCGACATATTCAGTTTCTTCTTTACTAGGGTTGGTGTCATCAAAACGCATGTGACATCTCGCTCCATGAGGCGCATGGGCATAGTCTCTGGCTAAGCCAAAGTTCAAGCAAATACTCTTGGCGTGACCGATATGGAGGTAGCCGTTAGGTTCTGGCGGGAAGCGCGTAATAACGCTGGGTAAGGCTTTACCAGCAGCATCTGAGCGTTTGGCATGCTTGCCAGACGCTAGATCTGCATCAATGATTTGGCGCAAAAAATTCGAGACCTCTAGGGTCTCGAATTTTGAAGGATTTGGGTTCTTCTTTTCAGACATAACCCATATTGTAGATTTATTCTTCGACGAAAGCTTCTTCTCTTGTTTTCTTCACTGCAGGAAGCATCACGATAACAACTAAAAGTGCTGCTGCAATCAATAATCCTAGAGATAAAGGACGTGTGAAGAATACAGTGAAATCACCTCTTGAAAGTAGTAGGGTGCGGCGGAAGTTCTCTTCCATCATAGGTCCTAAAACAAAGCCTAGAAGCAATGGGGCGCCTTCACAACCTAACTTAGCAAACAAGTAGCCAATAATCCCAAATACGGCTGTTAAGTAGATATCAAAAGTTGTGTTGTTCACTGTGTAAACACCGATACAGCAGAATACCAAGATGGCTGGGTATAGGTGTCTGTAAGGGATGGTTAACAATTTCACCCAAACGCCGATCATTGGCAAGTTCAAGATGATCAACATTAAGTTACCAATCCACATAGATGCAATCAAGCCCCAGAACAAGGCTGGATTAGAGGTCATCACTTGTGGGCCTGGTTGAATGTTATGAATCGTCATCGCCCCCACCATCAAAGCCATCACAGCATTCGGTGGAATACCAAGTGTCAATAATGGAATAAATGATGTTTGTGAAGCGGCATTGTTAGCTGATTCTGGGCCAGCAACACCTTCAATCGCACCCTTACCGAACTCAGCACTGTACTTAGAAGTTTTCTTTTCTAGTGAGTAAGCAGAGAAAGAGGCAAGTGATGCACCGCCACCAGGTAAAACACCCAATAGAGAACCAATCGTTGTGCCTCTTAGGATAGAAGGCATCATGCGTTTGAAGTCTTCTTTGCCAGGCCATAAGTTAGTCACTTTGTCCAAGAATGTTTCACGGCTTTCTCTTTGAGAAAGGTTAGCCATGATCTCAGCAAAACCGAACATACCCATCGCAACAGCAACGAAACCAATACCGTCAGTCAATTCAGGGATGTCAAATGAGTAACGAGCAGTACCTGAGTTAACGTCAGTGCCGATCAAGCCCATCAACAAGCCAAGCACAATCATCGCAATCGCTTTAACGAGCGAGCCTGATGCCAATACAACCGCACCAATCAAACCAAGCACCATGAGTGAGAAGTACTCAGCAGGACCAAATTTGAAAGCTAATTCAGATAAAGGTGTTGCAAAAGCAGCTAAAACTAAAGTAGCAACGCAACCAGCAAAGAATGAACCAAAGCCGGCAGTAAATAGAGCTACACCAGCACGACCACGACGAGCCATTTGATAGCCGTCAATCGCAGTCACTACCGACGCCGATTCGCCAGGGATGTTCACCAAAATAGCAGTTGTTGAACCACCATATTGAGCGCCGTAATAAATACCTGCCAACATAATTAAGGCAGCAACTGGGGGTAGAGCGTAAGTGGCTGGCAACAACATCGCAATCGTTGCAATAGGACCCAAGCCAGGTAAAACACCAATCAAAGTTCCAAGTACGCAACCAATGAAGCAGTACAAGAGGTTTTGCATTGTCAGCGCAGTGCTAAAACCCAAGGCTAAGTTATCAATTAATTCCATTTAAATACTCCTAGGGTTTAAGCAGTAAAGAAGCTTGGCCACACTTGGAACTGAAGTTTTAAACCCCAGACGAAAGCGATATAGGCAATCACGTTCAAGATCACGCCATTCACAATCGTGCCCTTCCAGTGGAATTCATGGCTAGCCATTGCAGAAATGAATACCAATACTAGGATCGATAACATCAAGCCAAGATAGGCTAAAACAATACCGAAGATCACTACTGATCCAGTAACCCAAAGAACTGAAGGCCAGTGCCACTGTTCAATTTTGTCCTCAGCGGTTTTGGCTGACATAGCAGACATCGTAATGATGGCTCCAAGGACTGATAGTAATAGACCTAACCAAAATGGAAAAAAGCCAGGCCCCATCTTAGCTGCTGTGCCCATATTGTAGGTAGTGGCAATGTATGAAAAGATTGCTCCAACGCCCACAAACATCAAGCCTGAAGCAAAGTCTTTATGACTTTTGATTTGCATCTTTAAGCCCCTTGTATTTTTATAATAAAAAGCATTTCAGGACAAGATTGTAAGCTTTCTTAAGGATTGGTCGGCAATTTCTTGCCTAGGGTTTACGCTAATGCAGGCTCTCTGAGTCATAATAATGCTCATGAAAGTTACTCAAATACGCGAAAATTTCCTAAAGTTCTTTGAATCCAAAGGGCATCAAGTGGTTTCATCTAGCCCAGTTGTGCCTGGCGATGATCCAACCCTCCTGTTTACCAATGCAGGTATGAATCAGTTCAAAGATGTGTTCTTGGGCTTTGACAAGCGCCCGTATACAAGAGCTACTACAGCTCAAAAATGTATTCGAGCCGGTGGTAAGCACAATGACTTGGATAACGTTGGGTACACAGCTCGTCACCACACATTCTTTGAAATGTTGGGTAATTTCTCTTTTGGCGATTACTTCAAGCGTGATGCGATTAGTTACGCATGGGAATTACTAACAACGGTTTACAAGTTGCCTGCTGATAAATTGTGGGTCACTGTCTACGCTGAAGATGACGAGGCTTACGATATTTGGGCTAAAGAAGTGGGTGTTCCAACCGAGCGCATTATTCGTATTGGTGACAATAAAGGTGCTCGTTACGCTTCTGACAATTTCTGGATGATGGGTGATACCGGTCCTTGCGGTCCTTGTACTGAAATTTTCTACGATCATGGTGAAGATATTCCAGGTGGCCCTCCAGGCAGCCCTGAAGAAGATGGTGATCGTTATATCGAGATTTGGAATAACGTTTTCATGCAGTTCAATCGTGATGAAGATGGTGTGATGCACCCACTACCTAAGCCAAGTGTAGATACAGGTATGGGGCTAGAGCGTATTGCAGCAGTTTTGCAACACGTCCACTCAAATTACGAGATTGATTTATTTGTTAATTTATTAGCTGCTGCTAAATCAGCAGTGGACGCTGCTGGTGCAGGTCAGTGCGATGCCGCTAGTCCATCGTTAAAAGTGATTGCTGATCATATTCGTGCATGTACATTCACAGTGGTTGATGGCGTGATTCCAGGTAATGCGGGCCGTGGTTATGTATTGCGTCGTATTACACGTCGTGCAATTCGTCACGGTTACAAATTAGGTGCAAGAGCACCATTCTTCCACCAATTAGTGAGTGCTTTGGTGAAAGAGATGGGCGATGCCTATCCAGAACTAAGAGCGAATGAAGCTCGCGTCACTGAAGTGCTAAAGCAAGAGGAAGAGCGTTTCTTCCAAACTATTGCTAATGGTATGGAAATCTTGGAAGCCGCATTAGCTACTGGCAGCCAAGTGATTGATGGTGAAACTGCATTTAAATTGCACGACACATTTGGTTTCCCATTAGATTTAACGGCAGACGTTTGTCGTGAGCGAGGTGTTACCGTTGATGAGGCTGGTTTTGAAACAGCAATGAACCGCCAACGTGAACAAGCTAGAGCTGCAGGCAAATTCAAGATGGCACAAGGTTTGGAATACGCAGGTGCGCCAACGGTATTCCATGGCTACGACAAGCTTCAACAAGAGGGCGCCAAAGTCTTGGCTTTGTATGTTGATGGCACTCAAGTCAATAGCGTTAAAGCAGGCGATAGCGCTGTAGTCGTTTTAGATAACACCCCTTTCTATGCAGAATCAGGTGGTCAGGTAGGTGATGCAGGTGAATTGCGTAATGCTTCAAGTTTGTTTGAAGTTGAAGATACGCTCAAAATTCAAGCAGATGTATTTGGTCACCATGGTCAAGTTGCTGAAGGTGAAATCAAGGTGGGTGATGTGTTGGTCGCTAAGGTGAATGCTGAGCGCCGCGCAAGAACGATCCGTCACCACAGCGCAACACATCTCATGCATAAGGCTTTGCGTGAAGTATTAGGTGCTCATGTGCAACAAAAGGGTTCTTTAGTGGATCCTGATAAGACGCGCTTTGACTTTACGCACACCGCTCCGATGACTCCAGAGCAAATCAAGCAAGTAGAGGATTTGGTGAATGCTGAGATTTTGGCTAATGCACAAGCATCTGCCAAAGTGATGAGCTTAGACGACGCGCAAAAAACGGGCGCCATGATGTTGTTTGGCGAAAAGTATGGTGAAACAGTTCGCGTACTAGAAATCGGTTCATCTAAAGAATTATGTGGTGGCACTCACGTTCAGCGCACCGGTGATATTGGTGTATTTAAGATCTTGGCTGAAAGCGGTGTAGCCGCTGGTATTCGTCGTGTTGAAGCGATTGCTGGCGATCGTGCATTGGCTTATTTACAAAAGTTAGATAGCCAAGTGAACCAATTGGCTGCAGCCCTAAAAGCAACGCCTAATGATTTGCAGCTACGTATGACTCAGTTACAAGAGCATGCACGTTCTTTGGAAAAAGAAATCGAGCGCTTAAGTTCTAAGTTAGCGGCAAGTCAGGGCGATGATTTGATGGCTCAAGCCATTGATGTCAAGGGCATTAAAGTTTTGGCGGCTCAATTAGATGGCGCTGATGCGAAGGTTCTAAGAGAAACACTCGACCAACTTAAAAATAAATTAAAGTCAGCCACGATTGTTTTGGCATCTGTGCAAGATGGCAAAGTGCAGTTGGCAGCGGGTGTTACAGTTGATGCTATCGCTAAAGTTAAAGCAGGCGAGTTAGTGAACTTTGTGGCTCAGCAAGTGGGCGGCAAAGGTGGCGGCAAGCCAGATATGGCAATGGCAGGTGGTACTGAACCTAAAGGGCTACCTGCAGCTTTACAAAGCGTTCAAGCTTGGGTCACTGAGCGTCTATGAGTATGCCCAATCAGGTCGATCAAGAGGTAGATGCGACAGGTTTAACCTGTCCTCTACCTATTTTGCGAGCTAAGAAAGCCTTGGCGCAAATGCAAAGCGGACAGATTCTGAAAGTGATTGCAACGGATGGCGGTTCAGCAACTGACTTCCCTGTCTTTGCCAAACAAACAGGTAATGAGTTAATTGCTCAAGATAAAACAGGTGAAGCTTTTGTGTTTTATCTTAAGCGTCGCTAAAAGCCAATAACTAAAAGTTCAAAAATTAGCGGGTTTTCAAGAAGTCCTTGAAACCATCTTTGACTTCGGGGTGGCGTAAGGCAAAGTCAACTGTTGCTTTTAGATAGCCTAGTTTGCTACCGCAGTCATAACGAACACCTTCGTACTCATAAGCAAGCACTTGTTCTTGGCTCAAGAGTGACTGAATGGCATCGGTCAGCTGCAACTCACCACCTGCACCCGGTTTGATTTTTCTGATGTGATCAAAAATTCGAGAAGACAGAATATAGCGACCTACCACCCCTAAATTAGAAGGTGCTTGAGCAGGTTCTGGTTTTTCAACAATGCCGTTGAGCTTATAGATGCGATCCTCAAAGATCTTGCCATCAATCACACCATAAGATTTACTTTGTTCTGGAGCAATTTTTTCAACACCTAGAATGGAGCTGCGATAGTGTTGATACTGATTCACCATTTGTTTCATGACTGGCACTGGGCTATCCAACAAGTCGTCCGCCAAAATGACGGCAAACGCTTCATCTCTAATTAATTTCTCAGCACATAAAACAGCATGACCTAAACCGAGAGCTTCTGGTTGGCGCACATAAACGCAATCAACATGACTAGGTTTAATGCTGCGAACCAATTGAAGTAACTCTTGTTTATTTTTTGCTTCTAATTCAGCTTCAAGTTCATAAGCTTTATCAAAGTGATCTTCAATCGCACGTTTACTACGTCCTGTGACGAAAATCATTTCTGTAATACCTGCAGCCATCGCTTCTTCAACAGCATATTGAATCAGTGGTTTATCCACCACATTCAACATCTCTTTAGGACTTGCTTTAGTAGCAGGCAAGAAGCGGGTGCCTAAGCCGGCAACGGGGAATACTGCTTTGGTAATAGCTTGGGTCATATCAGGATGGTAAACGATTTAGTTGATTCTTTAGTTTTTCAATGAGGGACTCAAATTCAGCAAGACGTTGCTTTTCTTGAATCACGACAGCCTCTGGCGCACGCGCAACAAAACTTTCGTTATTGAGCTTACCGTTAGCTTTAGCAATTTCTGCATTAATGCGATCAATCTCTTTGCCAAGACGAAGTTTCTCAGCAGCCACATCAATCTCCACTTTTAGCAAAATCTTTGTTTGACCCACAATCGCCACTGGTGCACCAGCACCATCAGCTTCTAGTTGTGCCTCATCTTCATAGATCTTCACTTCAGAAAGTTTGGCTAGTGCCTGAATATAAGGGGCTGCTACTTTGAGATAGTTGGCATTTCCGTAAATGTACAAAGGCACGCGTTGTGCAGGAGAGATTTGCATCTCGCCACGTAAGTTACGGCAAGCATCCACCAAGGCTTTGATTTCGGCGACCCAAGCTTCACTTTGCTCATCAATTTTTTGAGCTTGAGCAACAGGGTAGGGTTGAAGTGCAATGGTTTGTTTTTCTTGTGCATCAAGAGCCTTGCCTGACATCGGTGCCACAATTTGCCAAAGCTCTTCAGTGATAAATGGAATCACTGGATGCGCTAAACGCAAAATAGTTTCAAGCACTCTTAATAGGGTTCGGCGAGTCGCTCTCTGTTGAGCTGGTGTGCCATTTTGAAGTTGAACTTTGGCTAGTTCTACATACCAGTCACAGTATTCATCCCAAACAAATTGATAGATAGAGCTAGCAATATTGTCAAAGCGGTAATCTTTGAAACCTTTATCAATATCAGCTTCTACTCTTTGAAGTAGGGACACAATCCAGCGATCTGCAGCTGAGAAATCTAAATACCCATCCGGACCACAGCCGCCGCCACACTCACCAATGCCGTTTTCTTCTGGAGTTCCTGGGCAATTCATTAGAACAAAGCGAGTGGCATTCCATAGCTTGTTACAGAAATTGCGATAACCCTCGCAACGCTTTTGATCGAAGTTGATGCTGCGACCCAAAGTTGCCATTGAGGCAAATGTAAAGCGCAGAGCATCTGTACCAAATGCTGGAATGCCATCTGGGTATTCTTTTTTAGTTTTCTTCGTAATGCTTTCTGCTTGCTTTGGATTCATTAAGCCAGTTGTGCGCTTAGCTAGCAGTGTCTCAAGATCGATACCGTCAATTAGATCGATAGGGTCTAAGGTATTGCCTTTGGACTTACTCATTTTTTGACCTTCTGCATCACGCACTAAGCCGTGAACATAAACAGTCTTAAATGGAATCTGACCTGTGAAGTGACAAGTCATCATCACCATACGGGCAACCCAGAAGAAAATAATGTCAAAACCAGTGACTAATGCTGATGATGGCAAGAAGTGAGCTAGCTCAGGCGTTTTTTCAGGCCAGCCTAAAGATGAGAACGGCACGAGGGCAGAACTAAACCATGTATCTAAAACATCATCATCACGACGCAATTGACCGGTGTAACCTTTTTCTGCGGCTTTTGCTTTAGCTTCTGACTCAGAGCGAGCCACAATGATTTGGCCATCATCTTGATACCAAGCTGGGATTTGATGACCCCACCAAAGTTGACGTGAGATACACCAATCTTGGATACCTTCTAACCATTGGTTATAAGTAGTGGTCCAATTTTCAGGAACAAATTTCACATCACCACATTTCACTGCCTCTAAAGCAGCCTCAGCAATCGATTTGCCTGGGCAATATTGATTGTGTTCGGTTGGCTTAGACATGGCAACAAACCATTGATCAGTGAGCATAGGTTCAATCACTGATTTAGTGCGATCACCTCTTGGCACCATCAAGGTATGTGGCTGAACTTTTTCTAATAAACCTAGAGCCTCTAGATCGCTCACGATGAGTTTTCTAGCTTCAAAACGATCAAGTCCTTGGTATTTTTGAGGGGCTTGATCATTGATCTTGGCATCCAAAGTCAGGATGTTGATCATTTCTAATTGATGACGAAGACCCACTGCATAGTCATTGAAATCGTGCGCAGGTGTGACCTTCACGACCCCAGTACCGAATTCTTTATCAACATATTCATCCGCAATGATGGGGATGGTGCGATCAGATAGAGGGAGATTGACTGTTTGACCAATTAAATGCGCATAACGTTCATCATCTGGGTGAACCATGACCGCAACGTCACCCAACATGGTTTCAGGGCGAGTGGTGGCAACCGTTAGATGTCCTTGACCGCTACTGAGTGGGTAGCGGATGTGCCACATCGAACCTTGTTCTTCTTCGCTTTCTACTTCTAGGTCAGATACCGCCGTGCCTAAAACTGGATCCCAGTTCACCAAGCGTTTACCGCGATAAATGAGCCCTTGCTCATAAAGGCTAACGAACACCTCGACCACGGCTTTGGACATTTTTTCGTCCATGGTGAAGTATTCACGGCTCCAATCAATCGAAGCGCCTAAGCGACGAATTTGGCGGGTGATGGTTGAGCCAGATTGTTCTTTCCATGCCCAAACCTTCTCAAGGAACTTTTCGCGCCCTAGATCGTGTCTAGAGACCTTTTGAGCGTCTAATTGGCGTTCAACGACGATTTGGGTAGCGATACCTGCATGATCTGTTCCTGGGACCCACAGAGTGTTTTGACCACTCATACGAGCATGTCTTGCCAAGCCGTCCATGATGGTTTGGTTAAAAGCATGACCCATATGTAGGGTGCCAGTGACGTTTGGTGGAGGTAATTGGATACAGAAACTATCCTTTTTATCATCCAAGGTGGCGGTGGCAATACCCCTTTTTTCCCACTCAGGACCCCATTGGGCCTCGATAGCGGAGGGTTCGAAAGATTTGGCGAGGTCAGAAAGATTTTTAGACATAAGCCCGAATTATAATTTTTTGTTAGAACTTAAAGGTACATGTGACAAATATTCTTCAACATCTCAATCCAGAACAGCTTGAAGCTGTGACTTTGCCACCTGTTAATCAGGCTGGAGACGCCCAATCTGCCATGATTTTAGCTGGTGCGGGTAGTGGTAAGACCAAAGTCTTAACGACCCGTATTGCTTGGTTAATTCAGACCGGGCAGGCTTCTCCTATCGGTATTTTGGCGGTGACCTTTACCAACAAGGCTGCCAAAGAGATGCTGACCCGACTTTCAGCCATGTTGCCCATCAATACCCGGGGTATGTGGGTCGGCACCTTCCATGGCTTATGTAATCGATTATTAAGAGCGCATCACAAAGATGCTGGTTTGCCTTCCACCTTCCAAATTTTGGATACCCAAGATCAGTTATCGGCGATTAAGAGACTTTTAAAGTCCTTAAAGATCGATGATGAGAAGTACCCACCTAAGCAGTTGCAATATTTCATTGCCCATGCCAAAGAAAAAGGCATGCGCGCTAAAGACCTCGATCGTGGGGATTCATTTCAAAATGCGATGGTGGAGTTGTACCAAGCTTATGAAGAGCAGTGTCAGCGTGAAGGGGTAGTTGATTTTGCTGAACTACTTCTAAGAAGCTATGAGTTACTTAAACACCACCAGCCTATTCGTGAGCATTATCAAGAACGTTTCCGCCATATCTTGGTCGATGAGTTTCAAGACACCAATGCTTTGCAATATGCATGGCTAAAACTTATCTCTGGTTACGGTACTGAGAACCCCAGTTCTGTATTTGCGGTAGGCGATGATGACCAAAGTATTTATGCGTTCCGCGGCGCTGATGTTGAAAACATGCGCCTATTTGAACGTCATTACAAACCCCATCTTGTGAAGTTAGAACAAAACTATCGTTCTTTTGGACACATCCTCGATGCAGCCAATCATTTGATTGCGAACAATACCGAGCGTTTAGGTAAGAACTTAAGAACAGATGCAGGGCATGGCGAACCTGTGAGGGTTTATGAAGCTGCTACCGATGGCACAGAGGCTGCATGGCTAGTCGATGAAATCAAGAGTTTGATTAATGCTGGATCGATGCGTAGCGAAATTGCAATTTTGTATCGCAGCAATGCTCAATCTCGAATCATCGAACATGGTTTGTTTTCAGCGGGTATTCCTTATCGTGTTTATGGCGGTTTGCGCTTCTTCGAGCGTGCTGAGATTAAACATGCGCTGGCGTATTTGCGACTTTTGGAAAACCCAAATGATGACACTTCGTTTGCGCGAGTCGTTAATTTCCCGACTAGAGGTATTGGCGCTAAGAGTATTGAAACTCTGCAAGACAGTGCAAAACATAACAATTGTTCTTTTTATGCTGCAGCCCCTTATTTAGAAGGTAAGGCTGGTAGTTCAATTTCTGCATTTGTGCGCTTAATTGATCATATGCGTGATGCCACACGTCATTTCACATTGCCAGAGACTGTTGATTATGTGATTCAAAACAGCGGTTTGATTCAGCATTATTTAGCTGAGCGTGAAGGTCAGGATCGTGTAGAGAACTTACAAGAGTTAGTGAATGCGGCAACAGCATTTATTGCTGAAGAAGGCATTCCTCAAGACACAGCAGCAGGCACCTCAGATACTGAAGTGGTTGTTGAAATGTCACCTTTAGCAGGATTCTTAGCCCACGCCTCATTAGAGGCTGGAGACAATCAGGCGCAAGCAGGTCAAGATGCTGTGCAGTTAATGACAGTTCATGCGGCTAAGGGCTTAGAGTTCACCAATGTTTTCATCACTGGATTGGAAGAGGGTTTGTTCCCTCATGAAAATAGTGTGAATGAAGATGATGGCTTAGAAGAAGAGCGTCGTTTAATGTACGTGGCGATTACGCGCGCTAAAGAAAAACTTTTCTTATCGCATACACAATCACGCTTATTGCATGGTCAAGTGCGATACAACCTCCCTTCAAGATTCTTAGATGAGTTACCAGCAGAATCTTTAAAGCACTTAACCCCTAAACACAAAGATGCGCGTTGGGGTGGCACAACCACGACCAGAATGCCTTCTTGGTCTGAAGGTAGTGATTGGGGTGGTCGTGCGGCAACGACGCCAGGAGCGGGCTTGAGATCTCCAAGTGCGATTGCTGCACCGATAAGCAGTCTTTCCAAGAAAGATAATGGTCATGGCTTTAGGGTGGGGCAAAGCGTCTTTCACACAAAGTTTGGTGAGGGTCGTATTTTGGCTATTGAAGGAACGGGTGCTGAATCTAAGGCGCACGTTAACTTTAATCGCCATGGAGCGAAGTGGTTGCAACTAGCAATTGCTAAATTGACTGCAATTGATTGATTATTTCTTTTTGAGTATTCCTGATTGAATACTTGGTGCCTAATAAAAAAGGAGCTGATATATCAGCTCCTTTTTTCTAACAACAAAGATCCTTAAGTCAGCTTTTCAACTAAGCCAACGTATCCATACTTTCTTTTGCAAAGCAAGCTTTCCAAGTGGCAAAGAATGAGCAATACATCACAGTTAATGCCATCATCGAATAAGGTGGAATGATGAATGGAATCGCGACTCTTAAGCCAATACCATCCAAGAGTGCCTCAAAGAAAAAAGGTACTGCCACAATCAAGATAGCCCAAATCAATAAATAGAAAATAAATGCTGCGCGATTCGTCCAGCAGGCAATCCAGCTTGAAAAAAGCGCTTGTGCAACTGACATTTTTTCCCAAGCAATCAATACCGGCGCAAACCACATCACCATAGCGACTGGGATATAGAGTAAAACCCCCACTCCGAGACCAAAGTACAACTCTTTGACTTCGCGAATCGTTGGTGGATTTTGTTCGGTCAGAAGTGGAATTAACTGCTGAAAGTCGATAAAAGCACTTGCAATGAGGCTAAGGATTAAAACTAGAAAAGCGTAAATAGTACCCAAGCCCAATAAATTTTTACGCACCAAAGGACCATGACTTTTTAAGCCCACAAAATAAACGGTAGGTAGTACACGTTCACCGCGGATCACCATTTGGCAGGCTGTCATAAAGCCTACTGTGAGAGCTGGCGTTAAAAGCAAAACTGCAAAAACACCAAAAACTGGAATCAAGATAGCGAATTGGGCAATGAAGATATAAAGAAATACCAGCATCAAAAATGCCAATGGATTTTTCTTAAATAACCATAAGCCTTGGCGAATCCATAAATATCCGTCACCGGCTGTTGTTTGCTTCAGTTGCATATTTGTCTTTGATTAAATATCTAAGGATGTTCAGTTTAAATTTTGGGAGTATTTGTGCGACGTTCACGCAAAATTCTCTCAAAGTGAGTAGGGTCATGTGGTGTCAGCATTTGGGCTTCTCGTGGCAAATAGAAGTCCCAGAGTCTTGAAACCCAGAACCTCAGCGCGGCTGCTCTTAACATCATGCCCCAAGAGTTTTGTTCTTCTGCAGTTAAAACTCTGACTGATTGATATTTTGCTAACAAACCTGTGTAACGAATAGGATCGAGTTGACCAGTGCTTAAATCAATACACCAGTCATTCACGGTGACGGCTAAGTCAAACAACCATTTATCGTTGCCAGCAAAGTAAAAATCAAAGAAGCCACCTAATTGATCTTTGCCTGAAGAAGGATCAAATAAAACATTGTCACGGAATAAATCGCAGTGACTTGGACCTGCAGGAAGTTGTGCGTATGCCTCGCTCGCAAAAAAAGCAGTTTGATCACTTAGTTCAGATTGGATCAAACTTTTTTGATCTGGATTTAAGTGAGCCTCGATTTGAGGAATGGTGGCTTGCCACCATTCAAGACTGCGAAGATTAGGTTGAGATAAATGGAAGTCTTGACCTGCTAAGTGCATCTTAGCGAGCATTTGACCAACAGCTTCACAGTGGTCTAGTTCGGGTTGTAAGCGAGATACACCTGCTAAGCGAGACACGATCGTCGCTGGTTTGCCGTTTAAGAATCCTAAGATGTTCGCTTGAGCGTCTCTGACAGGCGCTGGCACAGCAATACCTTTCAAAGCTAAATGCTCCATCAGCTCAAGGTAGTAGGGGAGTTGTTCTTTTGATAGGCGTTCAAACAAAGTTAGAACGTATTCAGTTGTCTTGCCATTTTTTTCGGTTGTTAGAAAAAAATTAGAGTTCTCAATGCCAGAATTAATGCCCTTCAATTGCGTTGCAATTCCAAGCTGATAGTGTTGGCTCAGCCAGGCATTAACTTCTTCAAGACTAACGGAAGTGAAAACAGCCATGATGAATTAAAAAGGCATTCGAATGGTCGGTACGCGAATAGTTTCATTGTCGCGTTTAGGATTGATTGAATCATTAGGGACTGTCATTTCGTAAGTGCCGAAGGCGCTTTCAACAACCACTTCTGTTGGTTTGCCGGTTTCTTTATATTCTTTGATGCTCGTGCCGTCAGCACCTTTGTGCTCAAAGCTAGGCTTTTTAGGCGCTGCTTTGCCAGTTTCTGCATTATTTTTGACAGTTTTGCTAATCGGCTGTTCGTTGATTTGCTTTAATTCCTCAGGGTTCAAAGCTTGTGCGCCTTGCGCGCTAAGTCCTTGTGAAATAAAGGAAAAAGCTACCAAAAAGGCAGTTAAAACTGTCTTTAATACACGCTGATGAGTATTCATAAATGAAGAAAATAGGAAAGTAGTCATGCTTAATTGTACGATTGTGGGATGTCTACACATCGCCTTTTGCTAGTTGACGGTTCTAGCTACCTTTACCGTGCTTTTCATGCCATGCCAGATTTGCGCAATGCGCAAGGTTTTCCGACGGGCGCCATTCAGGGAATGGTGAATATGATGAGGCGTGCACGCACTGAATTAGATGCTGATCATATCGCCTGTGTATTTGATGCAAAAGGTAAAACTTTCAGAGATGACATGTATCCCGAGTACAAGGCCAATCGTTCTGCGATGCCTGAAGATTTAGCGATGCAAATTGAATCTATTCATCAAGTCGTACGAGCGATGGGTTGGCCTGTATTGGCGGTTCCGGGGATTGAAGCTGATGATGTGATTGGTACATTAGCTAAGCAAGCAAAGGCGGCAAACTGGACTGTGCTCATTTCGACGGGTGATAAAGATCTTGCCCAGTTAGTGGAACCCGGTATTAGTTTGATTAATACCATGACAGAAGAGCGATTAGATTCTGAGGGTGTGCTGAATAAATTTGGCGTTCCTCCTGAGCGCATCGTAGATTACCTATCCATCATGGGTGATAGTGTTGATAACGTGCCTGGAGTTCCTAAAGCGGGTCCCAAGACAGCGGTGAAGTGGTTAAATGAATTTGGTACTTTAGACGAGTTGATGAAACGCTCAGCAGAGGTCAAGGGAGTCGTTGGAGAAAACTTAAGAGCCAGCCTGGATTGGTTACCTACAGCTCGTCAATTAGTCACAGTAAAAACAGATTGTGATTTGGCGGACCATCTAATTGGTTTGCATGAGTTGCATGCCAAAGAAGAAGATAAAGAAACTTTAAGAGAGTTATTTACAGGCTTTGGCTTTAAATCTCTTTTAAGAGATTTAGATCGAAGCTCGCCAAGCGCACCAAAATCGCCAACTTCTTCAACTGCATCAGTCTCTAGTGGATCTAAAGCAGCCAACGAAGTAAAAAGTGCTCCAACCTTAGCGGGTGAAATGGGATTTGTGGCTGAGTTGCCTCAGGAAGTAGTTGCAAGAAATTACACATGCATCACCAAGGAGTCAGATCTGACAACTTGGATAGAAAAAATTCAGGCGGCACCATTAACTTGTGTGGATACAGAGACAACAGGCTTAGATGCTTTGTGCGTGAGTTTGGTGGGCATCTCATTGTCTGTGACTCCAGGAGAAGCTTGTTACATTCCTGTGGCGCACACAACGAATGAGGATCAACTCAGTAAGTCGTGGGTTTTAGAGCAATTAAAGCCTTGGCTAGAAAATCCTCAATCTAAAAAAGTGGGTCAAAACCTTAAATATGACATTCATATTTTTGCTAACGAAGGTATTACCTTAAAAGGTGTTGAGCACGATACGCTATTACAGTCTTATGTTCTAGAGTCTCATCGAAGCCATGATATGGATAGTCTTGCTCAAAGGCATTTGGGTGAGAAGACGATGACTTATGAAGAGGTCTGCGGCAAAGGCGTGCATCAGATTACGTTTGATCAAGTTAATTTAGAAACAGCCACTCAATATGCCGCTGAAGATGCAGACATCACTTTGCGTTTGCATCATGTGATGTATCCAGCGATTGCGGCTGATGAAAAGTTATTGCACATCTATCGACAGATTGAAATGCCAGCCATGCATGCCTTAGCTGTGATGGAGCGAAATGGTATTTTGATTGATGTGCCCAAGCTTCAAAGTCAAGCTCAGCAAGTTGGGCAGCGCTTGTTGGATTTGGAGAAGCAGATTCATGAGCTCGCAGGTCAGCCTTTTAATATTCAGTCGCCCAAGCAGATCGCAGAAATTCTGTTTGTAAAGCAAGAGCTGCCAGTCATTAAGAAAACCCCACTAGGTGCACCATCGACTGATGAAGAAGTATTGCAAAAGTTAGCTGAAAATTATCCTTTGCCAGCACGTATTTTGGATTACAGAAGTTTGGCGAAATTACAGTCCACCTATATTGAGAAATTGCCAAGAATGGTGAATCCTCAAACTGGGCGAGTGCACACGAGTTTCTCTCAGGCAGTAGCTGTCACAGGTCGTTTAGCTTCTAGTGATCCTAATTTGCAAAATATTCCAGTGCGTACCGAAGAGGGTCGCAAGATTCGTGAGGCTTTTATTGCCAAACCGGGCACGGTCATGGTCTCAGCAGACTACTCTCAGATTGAATTAAGAATCATGGCGCATATTGCTGAAGATGAGAGTTTGTTGAAAGCCTTCGCTGCTGGTGAAGACATACATAAAGCAACAGCTGCTGAAATGTTCCATGTGGATGTGAAAGATGTGACCTCAGAGCAACGTCGCTATGCCAAAGTGATTAACTTTGGTTTGATCTACGGTATGAGTGCCTTTGGCTTGGCGGGTAATCTAGGTATTGAGCGTTCTGCTGCTCAGCAATACATTGATACTTACTTTGCAAGATATCCAGGTGTGGCTGACTACATGGCGCAAACAAGAGTCACCGCTAAAGAAAAGGGCTATGTGGAAACTGTTTTTGGGCGCCGTTTATGGTTGCCTGAAATTAGAAGTGCTAACGGTATGCGTAGGCAAGGTGCCGAGCGTGCTGCTATTAATGCTCCGATGCAAGGGACTGCTGCAGATCTCATCAAGCTTGCCATGATTGCGGTTCAGGGTTGGATTGAGCAAAATAAGCTAGAAACAATTATGCTTTTACAAGTACATGATGAATTGGTGCTTGAAGTACCTCAGCATGAACTAGAGTTGGTGAAGCAGCAACTACCTCTCTTAATGACAGGTGTTGCTCAATTAAAAGTCCCGTTATTGGTCGAAGTAGGTGTTGGAGCCAACTGGGAAGAAGCGCATTAATGTAATTTTGTGATGGCTGTACCCCTAAAAGATAAAAGATAAGAAACAAGAGATAAGGAGACAACAATGGATAAAAATTTACTCAATGAAGCAGAATCTTTAATTAATCCTGCAGCGACTCAACGTCGTGATTTCTTAAAAGCTGCTGCAGTCACGACCATGGGTGTTGGTTATGTGGCGGCTGCTGAGCCGGTGATGGCGCAAGCTATAAAAACTGACTTTGAGGGTATTAAAGGCGAAGAAATTAGTTTTGATAGCAAGGGTTATTCAGTGCCCGCTTATGTGGCAAAACCCAATAAGGTGCCCAAAAATGGTTTGCCTGTTGTGATTGTGGTGAGTGAGATTTTTGGTGTTCATGAATATATTGCTGACGTTGCAAGACGCTTTGCAAAATTAGGATATTTAGCAATTGCCCCAGAATTCTTTGCTCGCGCAGGTGACCCTAATACGATGGGTACCATGGCAGAGATACTGAAAGAAATTGTTGGTAAGACGCCTGATGATCAAGTGATGGGTGATGTTCAAGCGGCGATTGCTTGGGCTGGTAAAAATGGTGGTGATGTGAAACGAGTGGGTATTACAGGATTCTGCTGGGGTGGTCGCATTACTTGGTTAGCCAGTGCGCAGATTCCGCAAATTAGAGCCGGCGTTGCTTGGTATGGTCGTTTAGTAGGTGACAAGACGCCTAATAATCCAAGTCACCCTATTGACATGGCTGATAAGATGAAAGCACCAGTGTTAGGTTTATATGGTTCTGCAGATACAGGTATTCCGGTTGAGTCTGTTGAATTGATGAAAAAAGCATTGGCGGCGGCAAAAGATAATAAGGCTGCGCAGGCTTGCACGTTTGAGATCTATCCTGATGCTCCACATGCTTTCCACGCAGATTATCGTGCCACTTATCGTGAAGGTCCTGCTAAAGATGGTTGGGCAAAATGCCTTGCCTGGTTTAAGCAACAGGGAGTTGTATGACATTGTTTTGGATCATCCTGGCTACGACAGTAGCTGGGGTCTTGAGTATTGCAGCGGCAGCTAGTCTGTCGCTGACTGTTTTATCGCGCATGGTTGATCGGATGGTCAGCCTATCTGTGGGGGTATTGCTATCCACAGCTTTACTACATTCTTTACCAGAAGCATTTACTGCACATGATGTTGATATCCCTTCATTGTTCATTGCCTTGATGGGCGGCTTATTGGGCTTCTTTGTTCTAGAGAAAGCTGCTTTGCTCAGGCATAGCCATCATCATGAGCATGATGGTCATGGGCATCATCATGGTCATGATGCTGAGTCTGCAGGAAAAAGTGGTTGGGTGATTTTGCTCGGCGATAGTTTGCATAACTTCGCTGATGGTATTTTGATTGCTGCGGCATTTTTGATTGATCCGCAAATGGGTATTTTGACGGCAGTAGCGATTGCTTTACATGAGATCCCTCAAGAAGTTGGAGATTTCATTGTTTTATTAAATGCTGGTTTTACTAAAACAAGAGCCCTTGTTTATAACTTACTCTCAAGCCTGATGGCTGTAGTGGGTGGTGTTTTGGGATATTTCTTCTTAGATAAAGCAGAAGCGCTGATCCCTTATGTGATCGTTTTTGCATCCAGCAGTTTTATTTATATTGCTGTGAGTGATTTGATGCCGCAAATGCATAAAAGACCCAAATTGCGAGAGTCTATCGAGCAAATTGTGTTGATCTTGTTGGGTGTGTTGCTAGTGGTTTCTATCTCAGAATTGACCCATGTGGGTCACGCACACTAAATCGTTTATTTTTCTTTTATTTCGCGTTTATTTCTCAATAGGGCGAGAGGGGTTAGAGCACCACTCGCTCCAGCTACCTGCATAGAGAGAAGAATTTTTTAAGCCTAGTAATTCCATCGTGAATAAATTGTGGCAGGCAGTAATCCCTGAACCACATTGGTGAACGATTTGATCGCTTGGCAAACCCTTTAAAAGTTCAGCGAATTCAGCCCGAAGCACATCAAGATTTTTAAAGCGACCATCCGCTTCAAGATTGTCTTTGAAGCAGCGATTCATGGCGCCGGGGATATGTCCTGCCACCGGATCTAAAGTTTCATTATTGCCATGAAAGCGATCATTAGCTCTGGCATCCAAGATCTTGAACTGAGGGTTCTGTAAATTCTTTTCAACAGCATCAACCAGTACTAAACCTTGATAGTTTTGTAATTGGGTTTCTGGGACAGTTTGTCGGAATGTTTCGCTTGTCTCAATCGGTAATCCTGCGCCCACCCAACTTGGGTAGCCACCGTTTAAGAGATACACATTTTTATGTCCTACTGAGTGGAGCATCCACCAAAGTCGTACAGCAAACATCGATCCTTGGTTGTCATAGATCACGACTTTCTTATTGGGTGTAATACCCAATGATGCATAGGTTGTTTGCCAGGCTTTGATGCTGGGTAGCGGGTGTCTGCCGTTCTGCCCATTTTTGGAAGTAGCCAAATCTTTATCAGAATGAACATAAATGGCACCAGGGATATGTCCTTGAAGATAGGATTGGTAGCCTGCTTCAGAATCGACTAAATCAAAACGACAGTCAAAGAGTAAAAAGTCCTCGTCAAGATCTTGCCAATGTTTTAATTCGTGAGCTTCGATCAGTGACATAAATAACCCTATAACCTTTTTACTCAGTTGTTGAATAAGACATCACTTTTCGATACCACTCATGGAAGTGTTGCATACCATCTTCCATCGGGCTTTGATAAGGACCCACTTCATTGACGCCACGATCAAACAGTGCTTTGCGACCAGCATCCATGCGTTCTGCGATTTCATCATCTTCAATGCAGGTTTCCATGTAAGCAGCTCTTTCTGCTTCGATAAATTCGCGTTCAAAGAGAGCTAATTCTTCTGGGTAGTAGAACTCAACAATATTGCGAGTTTTATTAGGTCCTAATGGCTGAAGTGTGGATACACATAAAACACCTGGGTACCACTCCACCATGATGTTGGGGTAGTAGGTTAACCAGATGGCCCCAAATTTAGGCATTTGACCATTGTGGTGACGAAGTACTGCCTCATGCCAGCGTTGGTATGTGGCTGACCCAGCCTCTTTTAAGCCCTTGTGGATACCCACTGTTTGAACGCTGAACCAGTCACTGAACTGCCATTGCAAATCTTCGCAAGAAACAAACTTACCAAGACCTGGATGGAACGGAACCACGTGATAATCCTCTAGATAAACTTCAATAAAAGTTTTCCAGTTGTAGTTGCAATCATGGACTTCAACGTGGTCCAACATGTATCCAGAAAAATCGAGATCTTTGGATACGCCCATATTTTGTAAATCTTTATGAACATCTCTTGGGCCTTCAAACAGAAGTCCTTGCCAATTTTGAAGAGGACTCTTGCCTAAATTGAGGCAAGGTTGCTCATCAAAATGAGGGGCGCCTAATAAGGTGCCATCTGTTTTATAAGTCCAACGATGTAGAGGGCAAACAATTTGGTCTGCATGACCTTTGCCGTTGAGCATGATGGCTTGGCGATGGCGGCAAACATTTGATAAAAGTTCGATCCCTTGTTGATTTCTGACCAAAACGCGACCTTCATTTTCTGAAGTGAGTGTTTGGTAATTGCCAACTTCTGGCACCATCAATTCATGGCCTACATAGCCAGGACCCTGCTTAAAAAGCAGTTCCATCTCGCGAGCATATAGCTCGGCATCAAAGTAAGCCGATACTGGCAGTTGTAGCTTGGACGGCGCAAGGTGCTGCGCGGTAGCTAGATTAGTCATTCTTCCCACCCCCGAAAAAAGTCAGCCGAAGCTAAGCGGAACAACCAATCCAACCATCGACAGGTCGATATTGGAAAGGAAAAAGGATTATACCCATCACTAAAGCCTTAAAATCTCTCGGAGAATTGTTTTTGATCAAATTAAAGGGGTTTTATGCCTAAAAAATCGGTTTCTGACTCTGAAACAGTCGATCCCCAGCTACGCTACGAAGAAGCGGTTGCTGAACTAGAGGGTCTGATTGCCAAGATGGAATCAGGCAAACTGTCTTTAGAGGATACTTTGGGCGCTTATAAGCGAGGTGCAGAGTTGTTAAAACACTGCCAACAAGTGCTTGAGCAAGTTGAACAACAAGTGAAAACATTTCAGGGTTAATTTTGGTTTTTGAAGTTGCCACTGCTGCATGGTTAAAAGCATCCGCTGAAAGAGTGGATGCTGCCATTTTGGAATCTTTTAAACATCTGAGCGTGCCTGCTCAGGGTTTGAAGGAAGCTATGCTGTATGCCGCAACAGGTGGCGGTAAAAGGATTCGCCCTCTATTGGTTTATGCCACGGCTAGCCTCACGGGGCGATCTTTGGATGATGTGCCGGGGATTGATGCTTGTGCAGTAGCGGTGGAGTTATTCCATACCTACTCTTTAGTGCATGACGACATGCCTTGTATGGATAACGATGATTTGCGTCGTGGTCGTGCCACAGTTCATAAAGCCTATAACGAATCAACCGCTTTATTGGTTGGTGATGCTTTGCAAACGATGGCATTGGGCTTGATTGCCGATAGCTCGATGGCTGATTCGCAAAAGATTCGCATCATCAGTAACTTCACCCGTGCGGGTGGGCTTGAGGGTATGGCAGGTGGTCAAGCGATTGATTTGGAGAGTGTTGGTCAACCGCTCACCAGACAAGCCTTGGAAACCATGCATCGTCTTAAAACAGGCGCTTTACTTAGAAGCTCTGTGCAAATGGGTGGTCTGGCGATTGATCTAAGCGATGAGGACCTCAATCGCTTAGATCAGTTTGCTAGTTCTTTAGGCCTTTTGTTTCAGGTGGTCGACGATATCTTGGATGCCACCGCTGATAGCCAAACATTGGGTAAAACAGCGGGTAAAGATGCGGCAGCTAATAAACCTACCTTTGTTTCCTTGATGGGTTTGAGTGCCGCGAAAGAGTTAGCCAACAACTTACATCAAGAAGCTATCGCTAGTCTTGGCATTTGGGGTGAAAATGCTCAATTGTTAAGATTAATAGCTGATAAAGTGCTGCACCGAGAAAGTTAATGACTGATTTATTAAAAACAATTAATTCGCCACAAGATTTGCGTCTTTTGAGTCGTGAGCAACTGCCTGGACTTGCAGAAGAGTTGCGGGCATTCTTGGTGGACTCTGTTGCGCAAACAGGCGGTCATCTTTCTTCTAATTTAGGCACAGTTGAATTAACAGTAGCTTTGCACTATGTATTGCAAACTCCCTACGATCGATTGATCTGGGATGTGGGACATCAAAGCTATCCTCACAAAATTTTGACAGGTCGTCGTGATCGAATGAATACCTTGCGTCAGTACGGTGGAATTTCAGGATTCCCGCGTCGCGACGAAAGCGAATACGACACTTTTGGTACAGCCCATTCATCGACAAGTATTTCTGCTGCCATTGGTATGGCTTTAGGTGCTAAAGCTCAGGGTGAAAAGAGAGTTGCTGTGGCTGTCATTGGTGATGGTGCTATGACAGCCGGTATGGCTTTTGAAGCGCTCAATAATGGTGGTATTCACAAAGACTTACCTCTAGTTGTCATTCTGAATGACAACGATATGTCGATTTCGCCAGCTGTGGGCGCCTTGAATCGTTACTTAGCTCGATTGATGAGTGGTCGTTTTTATGCCACCACCAAAAAAGGTTTAGATAGTGTTTTATCAATTGCTCCGCCATTGCGTGAGTTTGCTAAACGTTTAGAAGAGCATGCCAAAGGCATGGTGGTGCCAGGTACTATTTTTGAAGAATTTGGTTTTAATTACATTGGACCCATCGATGGACATGATTTGGATTCATTGGTGCCCACCTTAGAAAATGTGAGACGCTTAGCTTTGAATGGTGAGGGCCCACAGTTTTTACACGTGGTGACTAAAAAAGGTCAGGGTTATAAGTTAGCGGAAGCTGATCCGATTTTGTATCACGGACCGGGCAAGTTCAATCCTGCTGAAGGCATTGCACCAAGCGCGAGCACTAAGAAAACTTTTACTCAAGTCTTTGGTGATTGGTTGTGTGACATGGCAACTGCCGATAAACGCTTGGTGGGTATTACACCTGCGATGCGTGAGGGGTCTGGCATGGTGGAGTTTGAAAGTCGTTTTCCTGAGCGCTACTTTGATGTAGGCATTGCAGAACAACATGCAGTGACATTTGCAGGCGGTTTAGCTTGTGAAGGTATGAAGCCCGTGGTGGCGATTTACTCCACCTTTTTGCAACGTGGTTACGATCAGTTAATCCATGATGTGGCTTTACAGGATTTACCTGTTGTATTTGCTTTAGATCGTTCAGGTTTGGTTGGTGCCGATGGTGCCACGCATGCAGGCGCTTATGACATTCCATATCTGCGTTGTATCCCCAACATGATGTTGATGGCTCCTGCTGATGAGGCGGAGTGTCGTGATTTGTTAACCACTGCATTTAAGCAAGATCACCCAACTGCAGTTCGCTACCCAAGGGGCGCAGGTGTTGGCGTACCCGTGGGGACAGAATTAAAAGAGTTGCCTTTAGGTAAGGGTGAAATCCGTCGCCAATCCCAAGGCTTGAAGCAACAAAAAGTTGCCATCTTGGCTTTCGGTACTTTGCTCTATCCAGCTCTAGATGTTGCTGAAGCTTTTGATGCGACGGTTGCCAATATGAGATTTATCAAACCATTGGATACCGATTTGGTTTGCCAGCTCGCGCAAGATCATGATTTGATCGTGACGTTAGAAGAAGGCGCTATTGCAGGTGGCGCAGGTAGCGCCTGTTTGGAAGCTTTGGCTGCTGCTGGTATTCAGGTGCCCACTTTACAACTAGGTTTGCCAGATAGATTCGTTGATCATGGCGACCATGCCTTATTAATGAGAGAGTGCGGCTTGGACGCTACAGGTATTGCAAAAGCAATTGCTACTAAGCTTGAACGCTTAGCCAATTAACCCTAAAAAGCATATGGAAGCAAATTGGGCGACAATATGGCTATGAACGATATCAACACAGGTTTTCTTAAGACAACTGCGATGCCAGATGTGCAATCTAGCGTCGATCATCGCAATATTGCGATTGATCGCGTAGGTATTCGTGGTGTGCGCCATCCTATTCAGGTAAAAACTGAGGCGGGTGTACAACCTAGTGTGGCTGTGATTGATCTAGATGTGTCTTTGCCTGGTGATAAAAAAGGGACACACATGTCTCGTTTTATCGCCCTGTTGCAGGATCAGAAATCCCCGATCGATGCCCAGCAAATGCGTTTAATGACATCTCAGATGTTGCCATTGCTGGAAGCTGAGGCTGGTCAAATTTCTTTGAAGTACACACACTTCATTAATAAAACTGCCCCTGTATCAGGTGTTCAAAGTTTGTTGGACTACGACGTTACTTGGTTAGCCTTAGCTAAAAAAGTGAATGGTGAAGTTCAGGTTGATTTACGTTTGCAAGCAGTGGTGCCTGTGACAAGCCTTTGCCCATGCTCTAAAGAAATTTCTGAGTATGGTGCGCATAATCAACGTTCACATGTGACGATGACTGTTGAGTTATCGCCAACATCCGTGTTATCGATTGAAGACCTCGTGAAGATTGCTGAAGCAGAAGCTTCATGTGAGTTATGGGGTTTACTCAAGCGTCCTGATGAAAAGTTTGTCACTGAACGCGCCTACGACAATCCTAAGTTTGTTGAAGATTTAGTGCGTGATGTAGCAGGGCGCCTAAAGAGTGATTCCAGAATTCAGTCATTTGTGGTTGAAGCCGAGAACTTTGAATCTATTCACAACCACAGCGCTTACGCTTTGATTCGCTCAGAGTAATTGATCTAAGGGCCATCTAGGTCGAACATCGAATCCCCAATCTTTCTTTGCAAGTTGGGGATTTTTCTTTAGACGCATCGCACCAGCAAAAGCAATCATCGCGCCATTGTCAGTGCATAGATGTAGTGGTGGATAGTGAACCTCAACACCTTCTTTTTGACAGGCAGTAGCTAAAGATTGTCGAAGTTGTTCATTGGCTCCAACACCCCCTGCAACAACTAAAGTCTTCAAGCCTGTTTGTTTGAGAGCTTGCATTGATTTGCTAACTAAAACTTCAACGATCGCATCAACAAAACCGCGCGCAATATGAGCTTTATCTGTTTCTGGTAATTCACCGTTGCCTTGAAGCTTCTTCACTTGGGTGAGAACAGAGGTTTTCAGTCCAGCAAAAGAAAAATCTAAGTCGCCCGAGTGTTTCATGGGGCGAGGAAATTGAAACTTGTCTGATAAACCTGATTTGGCTAGAGCGGAAACCGCTGGACCGCCTGGGTAGCTAAGCCCTAATAATTTTGCAGTTTTATCAAATGCCTCACCGGCTGCATCATCCAAAGTCTCGCCCAAAATCGCGTATTCACCAACATCAGTGACTTGCATTAATTGGGTGTGCCCCCCAGAAACCAATAAAGCGATAAAAGGAAACTGAATATTGGCTTGATCAGCCAAAAGAGGGGAGAGTAAATGCCCTTCTAGGTGATGAATACCTAAAACAGGCTTATTGAGGGCTAAAGCCAAGCCTTTGGCTACCGATGCCCCCACCAAAAGGGCGCCTGCTAAGCCTGGACCTTGGGTATAGGCAATGGCATCAATCTCCGCTAGGGTGCTTTTTGATTCTTTAAGCGTTTGATTTATAAGAGGAATAACTCTTTTAATATGGTCTCTAGAGGCTAATTCAGGGACGACGCCCCCATAATCGACGTGCATAGCGATCTGTGAGTACAGGGCTTGGCCTAATAAGCCTTTACCAGCGGGCTCTCCAGCCTCCCAAGGGGTGGTGTCCACAAGGGCTACCCCTGTTTCATCACATGAAGTTTCTATACCAAGTACTCGCATGACTGTATTTTGCCGTGCTACAATCTCGTTTTACAGTTTTTTCTGACTTTTTTTCAGAACCTTTTAGAGAATCACAGCATGACAACTATCCGCTTACGCGAAAACGAACCATTTGAAGTAGCATTGCGCCGTTTCAAGCGCACTATCGAGAAAAACGGTCTTTTGACTGAATTGCGTGCTCGTGAGTTTTACGAGAAGCCAACAGCTGAGCGCAAGCGCTTGAAAGCTGCTGCTGCAAAACGCCACTACAAGCGTATTCGCAGCCAAATGTTGCCTAAGAAAATGTATTAATTCATTCTCAGGCTGGATTTCTAGCCTTGGGATACGATGAACCCACTGACGGTTATCCCGCAGTGGGTTTTTTCATTTGAGGAGTAAAGATGAGCTTAAAAGAACAAATTACCGAAGATATGAAAAATGCAATGCGTGCCAAAGATTCTGGTCGCCTTGGAACCATCCGCTTATTACTTGCTGCTATGAAGCAGAAGGAAGTGGATGAGCGTATTGAGTTAGATGATGCAGCCGTGATTGCGATTGTCGAAAAACTCATTAAGCAACGCAAAGATTCGATTGCACAATTCCAAACGGCGGGTCGCGATGATTTAGTGGCGATTGAAAATGCTGAGTTAGTCGTTCTTCAAGCTTATATGCCTGCGCAAATGTCAGAAGCTGAAGTGGCAGCCGTTGTTGCACAAGCTGTGCAACAAGTGGGTGCTACTGGTCCTCAAGACATGGGTAAGGTGATGGGCATTGTGAAGCCTCAATTAGCTGGTAAGGCTGATATGGGGGTGGTTTCTGCGCAAGTGAAAGCAGCCCTTACAAAATAAAAGCAGAGTAAAAACAAAGTAGAAAAGTAACAACTTTTTAAGACATGATTCCTCAGTCATTCATTGCTGATTTACTCAATCGCGTCGACATTGTCGAGGTGGTGGGGCGTCATGTCACGCTTAAAAAAGCAGGGGCTAATTATCAAGGCCTTTGTCCTTTTCATAATGAGAAGTCACCGTCCTTTAGCGTCTCACCAACCAAACAGTTTTATCATTGCTTTGGTTGTGGAGCGCATGGCTCTGCGATTAGCTTCTTAATGGAGCATTCAGGTTTAACTTATGTGGATGCCATTGAAGAACTAGCGCGTTCCGTAGGTTTAACGGTACCTCGTGAAGAGCGTCGACCTCAAGATATCGCAAAACAAAAACAAGCTTTGGCTTTGAGTGAAGTGATGGGGCCTGCGGCTGATTGGTATAAACAGCAACTCAAGGGTGCCCCAAAAGCGATTGATTACTTAAAGCGACGTGGTTTAAGTGGTGAGATCGCTAAGCGATTTGGCTTAGGTTATGCCCCAGATGATTGGCAGGGGTTAGAGGCAGTTTTTGGAACTTATAGTGAAGATTCCATTACTCATGTTTTAGTAGAAGCTGGTTTGATTATTCAATCAGATGCAAAGCGATATGATCGCTTTCGTGATCGCATCATGTTCCCGATTCGCAATCCTAAAGGGCAGGTGATTGCCTTTGGTGGTCGCATCCTAGATGCAGGTGAACCTAAATATCTCAATTCTCCAGAAACACCTTTGTTCTCTAAAGGTAATACTTTGTACGGTTTGTTCGAAGCTAGACAAGCGATCCGCGACAAAGGTTATGTGATCGTTTGTGAAGGTTATATGGATGTTGTGGCATTGGCCCAATTGGGCTTTGCCAATGGCGTTGCGACTTTAGGAACAGCTTGCACACCCAATCATGTGCGCTCACTCATGCGCCAATCAGATCGTATTGTTTTTTCTTTTGATGGTGATGCTGCAGGTCAGCGCGCTGCTAAGCGTGCTTTAGAAGCTTCTTTGCCCATGATGGCAGATGACAAAGAGGTGAAGTTTTTATTCTTGCCAGAAGAGCATGATCCCGATAGTTTTGTTAGAGAAAAAGGTGCTGAAGCTTTTGAGCAAGCAGTAGCTCAAGCTATGCCCTTATCGTCATTTTTTATCCGGGTGGCGAGTGAAGGTCATGATTGGAATACACCAGAAGGTCGTGCGCAAACTCAGCATGCTACTAAACCATTGATCTTGGCGATGCCTGCGATTGCACTTAGAGCGCAATTAATTAGAGAGCTTGCGCAAAAAATTGGTATTACACCTATTGAGTTGGAAAGCTTTTGTGGCATTAAGTCTGTGGTGCAGAATCAAGCTGCTCAAGGAAAAGTAACAACTAGCCCGAATGATGGATACATGGCAGCAGTTACTCAACCGGGTGCTAAAAAGCCTTGGAATAAAAAGCCAACGATTCCTCAAGGACCTCCACCAACTGCGCCAACAGATTTAGCAGAGCAAATTTTAAGAATTCTCTTGCAATACCCCCAGTTGGGAAGATCCCTAGACCCAGAGCAAAAGCGTTTAATTTTGGCTTCAGCCAAAAAACGCTCAGAAAAAGCCATGGAATTAATGGATGATTTAATTCTGCAGTGCGAGGCGATGCCAGCTAATGTGGGATTTGCTGTTTTTCAGGAGCAACTGGATAAAACTCCTCGTGCCAAGGCTTATGCTATTTTGCGCGAAAGAATCATGAGTACTGAACTTACTGAAGAGGGGGCTGTTGAAGACTTTCATGGCACCCTTAAAAAACTTGAGCAACTCGACCTCAAAGATCAAATGACAGAAATTGCAACTCGGATTGCCAACGGTCAAGCGCAGGACGGTGACAAAGAGCTATATCGTCAATTAATGGCAAAACTCAAATAATCTGGAAAAACGATAAGTCACCGACTATAATTCAAGGTTTTCGAATTTCTAATAAAATTCAATAAGTTAGCAGTTCTATAACTTCTTAGCCATCAAAGTGAGTGAGTACTAACAATATGTCAGCAACTAAAGCCAAAAAAACGATTCCTAAAGCAGTTATTAAGAAAGTAGCTCCTAAAAACGCTCCCGCTAAACAGCCTAAGCCAGTTACGATAGCTGCTCCAGTTGCCAAAAAGCCAGTGGCTAAGAAACCAG
>SSFP01000035.1 GCA_008015455.1 Polynucleobacter sp.
CAGTACATCCTGGGCTCGGTGTCGATGGATCGTGCCCGGTTGTATTATTAAGCGGAGACGCAGACAAAGAACCATTGATTGTGATAGAATTATGGCTTATCTGAATATCGTCACCTACGGTAAAACCAATGGTTCTTGGAGCCTCTTGATAGACTTTCGCATACTCAATTGTCTTACATGGAGCCACATACCGAACCCTTCCATTTATGTTTCCGGAAGAAGATGGCGTATAAACCTTAGAGCCGACGGAAGTTGTAAAACCACCAGACACATCAAACCCATCTCCGCCGTTAGCTGCTTTCACGTATTGACTTAAATTGTTTCCATCGGCATGGAAAGTAGTTGTGCCAAGCAAAGTATTCAAGTCATTGGCCAATATTCCCATATTTGTCCTTGATGGACCGGCAGGAACGTTGTAAACCTGCGGAAGTCCTCCGTTAAGAATATCTAAGGTCAAAATTTCTTCACCAGAAGTTCTAACAGCCAAAATATCAAAACTTGTATATGGCTCTGAAATTACAGTTCCTGCAATGGTTGAAACGCCTGTCACCGAACAAGTTTTGGTTACAACGCCTTTTAGCCTAGCTCTTACCGTATCATTTGCCACTTCAAAAGATGTAATTGTTGAAGCTGAACTTGTGAGTTCGTCCTGTGCTTCAATACTATACATGCAGTTTTCACAACAAATTACAATTGAAAAAATATATTCAACTTCTTCAGTACATCCACTTCCATATTCAGCCACAACTTTTACAGTATGGCTTCCGGCCGCAGGGAAAGAGAAGCTTGCATTCAATAAATTATTGAACGAAGGCTGCAATACACTGTCCAAATACCATTTTAATCCAGAATAAGCACCAGAGGCAGAAAGAGAAAACGACAGTATTCCATTACAATGATTGGCCGGAGCAGAATAAGGAACCGGATTGTTCAATGTCAACACAGGGGCGTTTACAATAGATACTGTTACCGGATCTGACTCGCCAGTACAATCGCCATCTTGAATTTGCAAATGATAAACACCTGGCATATCAACCACCAAAGAAGTTCCTGTTTCTCCAACAATAGGAGTACCGTCTTTAAACCATTGATATGTATAGGTTCCTGCAGGATTTACGTCCAATAATGAAAGAGTTTCAAATCCTCCATTACAAAGAACAATATTTGGATCGTTATTCAATGTCACAAAATAATTTGGACAATTGCAAGCAGGAATTGTGTAAGCAAACTCACTTGTGCAGCTTCCGTTTGTTGCTACAATTTTCACCTGCCTATTTGTCGGAGGGGTAAATAAAGTACTTGTCCAAACACCAGATGTCAATGTAAACGAACCCAATAGTGCATTTGTCGAAGCATTTTTTACTTGCACGGTAGAAAGCCCTGTTACACCAGAAATTACAGCAGAAAGCTGAACATTTGAAGTGGGGGCGGGGTTGTCACAAATGTGAGACACCGATGTGATTTGCGGATCTTGTGCAATTGAAAAAGTGACAGGAGTCATTTGATTTGAACAAGAACCAAAAGATGAAACACCTTCAACTGTTTTGGTTCCTGCACCGGAATAACTTACAGTCGTAGACGCGTATCCATTGCTGTCCAAGGTAACAACTTTTGTAGATGAACCAGTACCTGCGAAAACGCCGCCAACAGAAGTCAGGGTAATTGTTTCCCCTGGAATGCCGCCGGTAATTTCAACAACGATTGAATCACCTGTGCATCCACCGGAAACAGAAGCAAATGAAGCCGCAGAACTACTTACAACCTGAAGTGTTTTTGACAATCCTGGATTGTAATTGCATGCTCCAGAATTATAAGAAATAAGGCTATATTCTCCTGGCTGTGCGGAATTTACTGTCAAATTATATACTCCAGATGGATCTGTAATTACGGCATTTGTAATTCCGGATGGCGTACTTATTTGAATATTTGCACCAACAAGGCCTCTGACTGCCACAACCGTAGATCCGCTGCCGCAAATTATTTCAGGAGTTATGCTAAATTCTGGAGACAAACCTTCGCCAACAGAAACAGAGGCCGTTTTTTCACATCCCTTTGAATCTCTAACCGTTACGGTATAAGTACCGGCTGAATTTACAGTCAATGTAGGTCCTGTGCCAACACTAGAAACTCCTTTTTTCCAATTATAAGTTACTCCGCTTGCAAAACCGGTAATAACCGCCTCCAATGTGCCGGATGCTCCCGAACATAGATCACCAGAGCTCGTAATTGATACATTGCTTTCTGCACAGCAATTATCCTGAATAGGGAACTCAATAGAGCATCCGTTCAAGAAATTGATTGTCAATGTAGTTGAAACACCTTTCATAAGGTTTCCAATTACAATTTCAGAACCAGATGAAGATATAGTGACCACCCCCGGCGCAGTAATTGTATTAATCACAAAACCACTTGATAGGTTTTTATTGAAAGTAGCTTTGTAGATATCGCTTCCATTCAAACAATCGATAATTGGATTGATATCAGCTATGTTCAATGAAACGGGTGGCAAGTCATAAGACAAAGTGCATTCTTCGGAAGAATCGTGATTGATCTTAATTTTTACATTTCTGATAAAATCTTTATCAATCGCCTCAAAAGCCCTAAACATGCTAAGTCCAGTTGCTTCGTCAATCATACCCTTGACTTTATCATGACGGAAGGTCGCCACCAATTGATCATTAATGTAAAACAGATATTTTACCTGGAAATCAGAACTGTTACTGAATCCGTATTGAGTCAAATCCTGATTTACATGACATGGAATAAAGGGCGCCTTTAACTCTACTTTCCTTTGACATGTATTTGGCACGACATCGAAGAAAAGTTCATTCGGATTACAGAAAACCAACTTACCTGTATCGATTGGGCTTTTACACAAACAATCTGCTTCCAACAAATAAGATCTTCCTGACCACAATAAGCCTTTTGGCTCAGCCAACGGCTGTGCATTTTCAGTATCAAAGGCTTCTGGACCATAAATAATATCGTAAAATTCTCCATCGCCAGAACCTGGAATCATATAAACCTTTCTGAAAGGAGCAGAATCAAATACTCCGGCAGAATTTGTTTTCTTGATAGAAACCAAAGGATATCTTTTATCCAAAGAAGTGATATAGTTTACAATAGGAACAATCGATGTAAGCCCGGAAGGAATTGTAAGGCTTATAGCAACCCTGTTGTCGTCAATTTGATAACTTCCAATTGGTTTTACGTCAGTGTACTTACAATTATTGGGAAAAGTAAACTGGGAAGCTTGCTCTACTTGAATTTTCACAAAACAAACCTTGTTGTACCCCGTTGTTGTTGATCCTATTTTTGGCACAGTGATGCCGGCAACAATCATCGTGTCTTCTCCATTGAAAGAAACTTGATTTGTGGTCGCTCCATAAAACTCCATTGGAGAAATCAAATTTCCATTCTGATCATAAATATTATGGTAAGTAAGAACTTTAACAGAAACAGTACCGGCAATTGGCTTTTCGTTGAAAGCAATATTTGGTGCCGATGTATCCCCAAGCTTAGGAAGCGCAACATAATTTGCCGCATTTCCAATTCCCTTTCTTAGTTCTACTTTGAAAGACAATGAATACGCTGTTCCTATGTCAGATCCTCCAATCGGAGAAGCTACAATGGTTATAGGAGAGCAAGCACAACCTCCATTTACGGTTGCATTCACCTTAAGGTCACAAGAAGCATCTATTTTTTCAAAACCAAATTCGTCCTTACATTCTTTTTTGGCCTGGCAATTTACGCCATCCGAACACTGACATCCATCAACGGTTCCGCATTCTTCGCAGGTGAGGTCTTCACATTTCCTACAAACACCATTTTTATCGCAACCACAATTTTCGCCACACTCAAATCCGTTTGAACAGGAAACAACGTCACAGCCACACCAAGGATCATCACAAGGAATACAAGTTTCCCCGTCGTCTCCACAAGAACAACCAGGATCGCATCCCTGTCCACAATTATTTTTACAAGGATTTACCTTACACTGATTGGTTTTTTCATCACAAAAACACCATGGCTTACAGCCGCCGGGCTGAGAACAATCGCCATTGCATGGCAAACACAAACAAATGCCATTGCCAATATTGTGGCAAGCGTGCCCAGGAGGACAATTTGGATTAGAACAATCGCAAATAGGAACGCAGCCGTATTCTCCATAACAAAACTCTCCCGGAGGGCAAACCACTGGCTTGCATTTTCCAAGTGGGATATCACAAGTCTCGCAATCAGAACAATCTTCGTCCGTTTTGCACTCTACTTTTACGCAATCTCCATTGGCGTTTTTCTCAAATCCCGGGCAACAGTCGCACTTATCATTGATGCAACAAGTATTAGGGGCAGTACAGTGCTCTTGATTAACACACTCTACGCATTCTTTTTTACTTGGATGGAAATATCCTGAATCACATTTTCCTGGCTCGCATCCATCTGGACCACAAACCCATCCAGGAGGGCAATCCCATTTATCTCGGCAATTCTTACACTTGCCATTAACATCGTATGGTTTATCTGGAGGACAAGAAATATTGCAATCATTACAAACCTTGCCGGCAGGAGCAGGGTGGTCTTCGTCACATGTACCGCATTTTTCGCATTTTGTACAAAATTCACCCGCGGGACAATTGGAAATACATAGATTTAAAGAAGAACACGTCTCGCAAGCTCTACAATCAGAATTTACGGTACACGGGCAAATTTTAATTTCTTGATCATCGCATCCAGGGCAATCGTCAAGACATTTTGCTATACCGTAAAAACACTTGCCTTCGCAACCGTCGGGAACGCTTATGAGGAACGTTTTATTTCCGTAATTACAAACAATGTCTCCACAATCGGGTGTCTCCCAAATGAACTCCCAGTTTTTACAACCGGAACCCTGAATTACATCGCTAAACTTAATGGTATAATTTTGCATCGCAAATTTGTTTTACGGAGTTCCCCACTCCTATGATACATTTTTTTTGATCAACATCGGCTTCAAATTTAATTCCGCAAGACGCTATTGCCGCAATTGAATCAATTTTAAAACCACATTTTTTTAATACCGCAACACCGGACGCATTAAGTGCGCACTTTTTGTGCTCGGCCTTTATTGTTTCAAACTCAAATTGACAATTTTTGTCCTCAGCAACTGAAGCATAGATGTCAAATTTGCAATCTGATACCCTTTTTTCAATTTCAAATACAAGAGCACACACTTTTGGGTCATGCCTTTTAACGGTAAAATAAAATTCACAGTTAGCCTTTTCAACTGGCGTAACCGTAAAATTTACAACCGGTTTGAACTTAAAATAAATTGTTTCAAAATAAGGGAGAGACGTATAAATTGGGTTTTCCCACAAAACATTGTCAAGGTCTCTGAAATAACCTCCCGGGTCTTCCTCTGGACCTATGTTCCCAATAATAGAAACAATTTTTCCTTTCAAGCTTTTGTAATCATAAAAGAATTGTTCTTTGTTCAAAAGCCCGGTTTTTACCCGGTGTACATCTTTTTTGATTTCAATAAGAATATCTTTATACTCTCTCAGCCTTTCTATTTCCGAATCTGTCTGAGGATAATCCCACTCGAGCATTTGAGCGAAGTCTTCCCCATTTTGTATTTCAAAAGCATTTATTCTAAACTCTAAATCACGGACTTCTTCGTAATCTGGAACCGGGAATTTTTCTCTCCAATTCCTGAGGCAAGCACCCGGAGATCCTTTCAAATATATCTGAATATTTTGCCTCTGCTTCATTTTCTTTACCGTATTTATAGAGAGTTAAAACAATCTCTAATTGGTCTTTCAAAATTATAAAATAATCCTCGTTTTGACTAATTAACAGAAGATTATCTATTGCTTTTTTTATAAATATGAGACTGGCAACGTTTTTGGTTAAAACGGTTCCTGCGCAAGTTATGGCGCTTACTTGATAAATCCCATCAACAAAATCGCAAAGGTCGTTCTGCTTCAAAGAAAACACACCGCCCATTCCAGGCGCGATGTTCACCTCAAAAACTTCTTTTTGAGGGGTTTTTATCTGAAGTTTATACTGGTTTTCCGGAGAAAGATCAGATATGTCATTAAAAGTAAAATCCGATGAATCTATAATTTTTATAAGATCATCGGATATTACTTCAAACGATATGTTTAACTCTTTAATACAATACATTTCAAATTATTGCTGAGCCAATATAGCTGCATCAAGCTCCGCTTTGGTGCCAAAATGCCATTGATTGTTTTCAACCCAAGCATACTTTTTAGGCGATCCGTCAATAGGCTTCACTTTGAATGCACCGGTTTTGGGATCGTATCCAAATGGAGCGTCACAGTCTTGAAATCTTTCGCCAAAAATAGCATCCCAAAGAGGTCCAAAGTTCCTGCTTTGTTTAATGTTTTGAGCGATGCTTTTTAAAAGATCCTTTATGTTACCCATGGCTATTATTTTTTTTAATAATGGGCCGCTCCGAAGAAGCGGCCCCTCTCCTTATTTTGAGGAAATATAGGTTTAAGATACTGTGACCACAACAGTGTCGGTAAACGAACCGTCTGTTGAAGTAAATGTTATTGTAGCAGTTCCTGTATCAACAGCGGTTATATCCCCACTTGCAGTAACGGAAGCAATTCCACCGTCACTTGTTGTCCATGTTCCTGCCTGATTTGCACCGGTAGGCGCTACAACCGCAATAGCTGTGATCATTTCGCCAACTTCAAGAGTAGCGGTAGCAGGCGTTACAGTAACTCCGGTGGCTGCCGGTATTGTTCCACATGGACTTCCAACCACATTACATGCATCAAGCGCCAACAATCTGGCCCAGAGTGTGTGAAGCGATGCTATTGCAAGCGTATCTGTTTTCTTGATAAGCAATTTGGTAAATCCATTTCCAAGAATCCTAGATCCGTTCTGAACTTGCTGCCCATGGCTTCTTGTATATACAACAGAAGTTTGGCAATAACTTTCTTCACACGAAATATTATTTTGTGCCTGATAGTGCTGAGAATCCGCAGGAGCTGTTCCGTATTTTCCATACTTACGAGTATCGTAGTATGCAAATCCGTTGTTGTCAGAATGCTGAGAGTTCAATGCTTCGTGCAACAAGAAAATACCATCACCAATCGCATCCATTGGCTCCTGGGTTCTTTTAACATAAATATTTGATCTATGCCAATTTTCTCCAATGCCCTGAATGTCCCTGATCCATCTTTTTTGTGTAAGATCAAGGGTTTCTGGCAATCCTTGACACTGGCATTCCTCCCTAAACGACCTAACATAAAAACGAACCATGGTTGTAGTAGAGAATAAAGAAGTGGTTTCGTTACAGCCCTTACATGGGTTATTAAGAACCGGCAGGTTTGAGGATAAGAACGGATCGTAAATGTCCGTAATCTGAATCTGAACATCTTGTTCTTCTAAATTTCTTTGCATAACCCACATATATTCAAAGCACCCGGTAAATTCAAATTCAATTTTACAACAGGTAGATTGATTTTGGTTGTAGTGCACGAAAATGTTGTACGGAGCTAACTGCTTCGACAAATAATCTGCAATGGCCGGGATGTCAGAAATAGATGTTTTGTTGGAAGAAATCCAGTCGGACAACAACACTTCTTTTGTCTGAGTATCTCCATTAGCATCAATGTACTCAAATGATATAGAAGTCAAGCCCATTACATCTGTGCATTTTGCACAGCTGCTGTCTACAGGGGTGAAACAATATGTGTAAATTTTCTTTCCAGACGGCACAATACCGGCTTCAATTGGAATGTAGTTTTGTTCGCCGCCCATGGTACCAAACCCGGCTAATTCAAATCCTTCTTTTTTGGTACGAAGGTTGTCAAGCCATCCTTTTGCTACTTCAAAGGAAGTTCCGTCCTCAACGCATCCGCCGCAATCGGTTTTACAACTAACCTGGCCGCGAAGAACGAGCTCCATTTCTCCTTCATATTCCTTGGCAACCCTTCTTCGGGTAAACTGGTCTTCAACATAAAGGGCCAATGGATAGCTCTTGTCGCATTCCACACAGCCAATGTAAACGTCGATTTTTTGATCCTGGCCACAGCACGGAGAAATGTACTCCACTTTGAATTTATCATCGCAAAGATCAAACTCACTGCCACCAATGACAATAAGCTTGTCTGCTTTCCCGGATTTTTTATTCTTAACAGAACCACCAACGGCCAGCGTCCATTTCACCCCTTTATCAATAGAGGCAGGAGCAATCGTTAAGTTTTTTTCAGGCAAAAACAATACCGGCTCTCCGATTTTTACATTAAGGCCGTTCTCTCCAAAAACAGCAGATCCAGCCGCTTTTAATACCTGGTTGTCAGTAATTGCAACGAGTTGGTGAAACATGGTATTACTCATGAAAATTAATTTTTGTATTTTAAGTTAAGCTGCTTTTTAATCCCATCGGTGTTTAACTGTTCTGGAGTATCCCTAGATAGAATTGTAGCAATTTCAATTATTTCCAATACCGCCTGCTTGTTGAATGGAAGCCCTATGTTTTTACTATAAACCTTTCCGTCAGAGTAAATATAGGAGCCGCCGGGCGCCAACTCGGGGCAGTGCATATCGTTTGGTTGCTTTAAATAAGACGCCCATGCTTTTTCAATATCAAACTCGCTATCGTGATTTATTATAATGAACTTACTGTCTTCGGTTCGAAAACATTGTTCAAAAGAAAAATCAGCTTTCCAAAAGCTGTCAGATAAAGATGCATGCTGAGATTTGTTTGGTATCGGATTGGAAATGATCTTTTTTTTCTGTCCATTTTTTGATGCCAAAACAAAAACAGAACCTAAAAAGGCAGACATATCCAAGGGCCTTACATAAAAGGCACTTCTGTCGTCTTTTTTTGTAGATTTCAACTCAACGTCTGTTAGTTCCAATTCCTGCAACATACCCTTGAAAGTACTATTTGTACTTCTGTATGGGGCGATTGCAGAAAAAAAGATTTCCTTTGCCTGATTGATTATCAAACACTTATGAGCAAAAGAACTGTCCATGAACTTTTTGTCAACAAGTCCA
>SSFP01000058.1 GCA_008015455.1 Polynucleobacter sp.
ACCAGCTTGGCGACTCCCCTCTCGCATCTACTCCTATGAACTTGGATTATAAGACGGGTGCTTAGATAGTCCCTGTGTTACAAAACCTAGCCACTGATGAGGCAATTGTTTTAACAACTGATTGGCTAGATCTGGTTCTAGTATCGCAAAGACGCTACTACCAGAGCCTGACATCCTTGGGCTCGATAAAGGAGCCTTTTGGCGTAACCATTCAATTGCATCTGCAACTGCCTGATATTGTTGAACCACGACCTTTTCACAGTCATTACAGCCAAACTGATAAAGATTGGGTGATCCAATAAAGTCTGAGATTGTAACGGCTGGGTGGTTTCTCGTCAAATTGGGTGATTTAAAGATGTCTACCGTTGGAATATTGATCTGAGGGTAAATGATCAAAATCGTGCATTCAGGCAATTCAATCGGCTCTAAAACCTCGCCAACCCCTTGGGCAAAGGCATTTTGACCCAAAAGGAAGAAGGGCACGTCAGCGCCAAGTGTTAGCCCCAACTCCATCAGAGCTTGTCTGGATAGCTGGGTATTCCAAAGTTCATTAAGTCCCCAAAGGACACTCGCTGCATCCGAAGATCCACCCCCTAAACCTGCTCCCATGGGTATCTTCTTGGTGAGGTGAATGTCACATCCAAAGTTTGTTTGAGTAGTTTTTTGAAGAAGTTTGGCAGCTCGAACAACCAAATCATCATTGCTTGCAACATTTTGAGGACCTTGAAGCCTTTTAATTTGCCCATCATCTGTTCTGGTGAGGGTGAGTTCATCACTGAGGTTAATTAACTGAAAGACGGTTTGCAGCAGGTGGTATCCATCAGGTCGTTGACCCGTGATATGCAAGAAGTGGTTAATTTTTGCGGGTGCTAGGATTTGTAATTGATGTTTCATCACTTAATCATCAATTGTTTCAAATAAAAGCTTAATCTCAATGGGACCATTGCTGGTCTTTCTTTCCAAATCCATTTTGATTAATTGATTCTTCGCATTCCAAGCAAAGTTCATCGTCCAACCATCTTGAATCATTTTGATGGTGCGATATTGAGGGTCTCGTTCGATGCTGGCAGGGGACCCCACTCTAGCTTGTCCGTTGAGCCAATTGGATAAACCTCTGGCAGGTAGAGGTAAGCCTAAATAATTTTGCAAAAGAGAATCTGCATCATGCGCTTCGAAGATTTTGTCACCATCTTCTAGTTTTGCGCCTGAAGCATTAATTGTAATTTTGGCTAATGGTCCACCTAAAGGATTTCTGATATCTAGGATATCGGTTTGACCATCGTGCGATAAGGTGAACCCACCACTGCCGCCATTATTGGAATTTTGCCCAGCAATTTTGACGCCAAAGCGACCATCCCATAATTGTTGTTTGCCAACGATGCTTGGTTGAGGAACACGATGGGGCCATAAGCGTTGTAAAGTTTCCTTGAGGGTTTTGTTATTCGCATCAAGTGCTTCAGCTTTACGCCATGCCATATCAGCAGCTTCCTTATTGGATGACATCCAAAGAACTTCACCTAAATGTGCGCCAATCTCTGCCTCAGGTAATCCGCTAAAGGCTTGAGTGAGTTGTTGTGTGGCGAGTTCTTTTTTACCTAATTTGTAGTTAGCCCATGCCACGCTATCAAGGATCATCATATCTTCAGGCGCTAATTGATAAGCTTTGGCTAGTAAACTCTCGGCCTCTTTTAGCTTAATGCCTCGATCAGCATAGGAGTAACCTAAGGCATTCAAAGCCTGTTTATTAGAAGGATTTTTTGTTATTAAGTCCTTTAGTGTTTTTTCCATCACATTAAACTGTTTTGCTTTTTCTGCTGATAAAGCAAAGTGGTACACCAGCTCTTGGTCTTTTAGTTGATGTGCAATTGGTTGAACAATTTGATAGAAGGCAGTCAAACTAGCATCTTCATCTTGAGCTCTTGCCATTAGTGCTCGCCAAGAGGTGATTAGTTTTTCTTTTTCCCCGATTGTTTTAAGAGTTTTTAATTGTGCTTGAGCTGGTTGAACACTTTCAGCCCAGCGTTGATTGATCATGAGTAGTGTGCCAAAAACACTTTTGGCTTCTTGGGGGTTCAGTTCATCCCATAATCTCGCAGCATCCAGCGCAAGGTTTGGTGCGTTAGCGGCGATGGCTATTTCCATGGCTCTTTGAGCGAGACGACCGTCATTCGTATTTCTAGCCATGCTCATATAAGTTTGATAAGCCAAGCTAGCTTCACCGCGCTGTAAGCCAATTTCAGAGGCTAGGACCTGGAACATTTGCTCGGCTGTAAGCCCCTGCGAAGGGCTGGCATAGATTTGTGAGCTAATAGCTATTAGCGTGGCACTTAACAGAAATTTGATTTTTTTGGTCATAAGCACATTCTAATCTCACAGCCTACAATTGAGCCATGCCAGAATTGCCAGAAGTTGAAGTCACCAAACAAGGTATAGAGCCCTATATCCAAGGGAAAACTGTGACCGGCGTGAATATTTATGATGGGCGCCTGAGGTGGCCTGTTCCTAAAAATTTAGAAAAAATCCTCAGCGGACAAAAAGTCGCGCAAATTAAACGCCGTGGCAAGTATTTGCTTTTCAGAATGGATGATGGGCATTTAATTATTCATCTAGGTATGACGGGTGTTTTGCGTTTGCATAAACCGAGCGATGAATTAAAAAAGCATGATCGTATTGAAATACTTTTTGGTCAGAGAGTGTTGCGTTTGCATGATCCCAGAAAATTTGGGGCTGTCTTGTGGGCTGGTGATGAGAGCGGCGAAATTGAAAAGCATCCCTTAATTGCTAAATTGGGTGTTGAGCCTCTCTCTGATGACTTTAATGATGAAAAAGCTGGACTGCATTTGTATCAGCATGCCAAGGGTCGTCAGGTATCGATTAAGCAATGGCTTTTGGCTGGTCAAGCAGTCGTTGGTGTGGGCAATATTTATTGTTCTGAAAGTTTGTTTTCAGCAGGGATTCATCCGCAAATGGCAGCGGGCAAGTTAAGTTTGCCTCGAGCTGAAAAATTAGCCGTAGCAATTAAGGATACCTTGCAAAGAGCGATTAAAGCAGGCGGCAGTAGCCTCAAGGACTTTGTAAATAGCGAAGGTGATCCAGGACACTTCATGTTGCAGACCAAAGTTTATGATCGTGCTGGTTTGCCTTGCCGAGTTTGCCAAACCAATATTAAGCAGATTGTGCAGGGTCAACGCTCAACATATTTCTGCCCGAAATGCCAAAAACGATAATGGAATTTTGCGAGATAAATTCTTTTACTGATCAGTTGATTGCTTGGCAAAGAAAGCAAGGGCGTCACCACCTGCCTTGGCAAATCAATCGAACAGCTTATCGTGTTTGGCTATCCGAGGTGATGTTGCAGCAAACGCAAGTAAGCACCGTGATTGAGCGTTACCAAGTTTTCTTAAAAAAATTTCCAACCGTCAAAGCATTGGCAAGCGCAAGCATTGATGATGTTCTTTCTGAGTGGAGTGGTATGGGCTATTACACGCGTGCCAGAAATTTGCATCGTTGTGCGCAAGTAGTAGTGACCGAATATCAAGGAGTTTTTCCATCTGATCCCAAGTTGCTTGAAACTTTACCGGGGATTGGTCGGTCCACGGCAGCTGCTATTGCAGTGTTTGCTTATGGGCAATCTGCTGCGATTCTTGATGGCAATGTGAAGCGAGTGCTTGCAAGAGTTTGGGGTATTCAAGATGACCTCAGTAAAAATGCTGCAGTCAATCAGCTTTGGGCTCATGCAGAAACATTACTTCCTCATGCCCCTGAAGATTTAGTCTCATACACTCAAGGTTTAATGGATTTTGGCGCTACTTGTTGTACCCAAAATAAACCAGCCTGCATTTCTCAGGGAAGTATCACCTGTCCATTTGAAGATGTGTGCCTGGCTAAACGTTTCGATCTCATTAAGCACATTCCATTAAAGGTTAAAAAGGTCAAGGTTTCAACCGTAAATATTGACTGGTGGGTGTTGCAATATAAAGACAAGCTGTTACTTGAGAAGAGACCTCATCAGGGTATTTGGGCGGGGCTTTGGAGTTTTCCAGAATCTATCGACTTACCCAAAAGCGCTAAGCAATTAGAGAGACAAGTTATTAAGCATGTTCTGACTCACAGAGTGTTGAATATTCGCCCCATTCAAGTCACTCTGCAGAGACCTCTAACCAAAATTCCTGCTAATTGTGAATGGATTGAATTGGCTGATCTAAAGAATCTGGGTTTGCCAACACCAGTTAGATTGTTTTTGAAGAATTTAGATCTAATTCACGATGACGCTTGAGTAGATGAAGATCGCCGTCACCAGATGACTGCGAGCGTTTTAAGAAATAATCAAATAAGCAATTCGCTAAATAGACGGAGCGATGTTGGCCTCCAGTGCATCCAATGGCAACAGTGAGGTAACTGCGTCTATCCGCTTGATATTTGGGTAGCCAAGTTTCAATAAAGCGACGAATATCGTCTCCCATCGCTTGAACTTCAGGGTGCTCTCTTAAGAAGTTCGCAACGGGTAAATCATTGCCTGTCAAAGGTCTTAAAACAGGATCATAGTGAGGGTTAGGCAAACATCTCACATCAAATACCAAATCAGCATCTCTGGGAACACCGTGTTTAAAGCCAAAAGATTCAAACAGCATGGTTAAACCTGGGCGCTCATTTTTTAGTAGGTCTTGTATCCAAGATCTTAAGGTGTGCGCTTTGATATGACTGGTGTCAATGCTATGGGCTGTCTCAGCAAGCTCTGAAAGTAATGAACGTTCTTTTTCAATGGCATCAATCAGCGCTACCTGCGGTGTTCTGGTGTCATCGCTACTTGATAAAGGGTGGCGGCGACGAGTTTCAGAATAGCGCTGCACCAGTGTTTCAGTATTGGCATTAAGAAATAGAACTTTGACGTCATTCGACTTTTTTAGTTCGAGGATCGTGTCCGGTAGCTCTTTGATCGACTGACCACGTCTTGCGTCAATGGCAATGGCTAATTTTTCTCGTCCTTGGGCGCCTAGTGACTTAACTAGGTCCTGAATAAAGTCGACGGGTAAATTATCAACACAGTCATATCCCGCATCTTCAAGCGCATTTAAGGCAACTGATTTGCCTGAACCTGAGATGCCTGTGATGATGAAGACGCGCATACTAGATTAGAGTAAACGAGTTTGTGATTTGTTGTTGTCATCTGAGTTCATGAGTTTGCGCTGACGCTCCATGAACTCTTTCAAAGTATCAATACCGCGAAGTTGCAAAATTGTGTTGCGAACAGCGGCTTCAACTAGAACCGCTAAGTTGCGACCTGCCGCCACTTGAATTTTTACGCTACGGATCTGTAGACCTAGAACATCGATAGATTGGCCATCAATAGGAAGTCTTTCGAATTCACCATCAGTCCGACGCACCAATTGAACAATCAAACGCAATTTCATACGACGACGTACAGCTGTTTCGCCAAAGATAGTGCGAATATCTAGTAAGCCTAAGCCACGCACTTCTAATAAGTCTCTTAGGATAGGTGGGCAGCGACCTTCAATGTAATCGGTGCTCAATCTTGCAAAGTCAACCGCGTCATCTGCTACTAATCCGTGTCCACGAGAAATGAGTTCAAGACCTAATTCACTTTTGCCTAAACCTGAGTCACCGGTAATTAATACACCCATACCTAAGATGTCCATAAACACACCATGCATCGTTACGCGGGGTGCGCCGACTTTCGTGAGGTAAGCTCGCAAATGGTCAATGACGGTCGCTGCTGAAACTGAGCTCTTAAATAATGGTGTGGATGAGCGCTGACAATATAAAACGATATCCTCGTGCGCTTCACAGCCATCAGCAATGATGAGGCAGGGAGGTTTTAATGAAATCAAACCAGCCAATTGTTTTTTGCGGTTTTCTGAATCAAGCTTGTCGTAGTAGTTCACCTCTGGAACACCAAAAACTTGCATTCGATCTGGGTGAATTAAATTTAAGTGACCAACAAGGTCGGATGAAGAAGAGGCTAATTTCACAGCTTCAGGATCAAAGCTTTTTTCTGCGCCTTCCAAACCAGCAATCCAGCTCAGTTTTAATTCTGAGAGATTGTCATCAAATAGGGACTGTGCAGTGACACCCGCTAAATTTAATGGCTGGGTCATATTATTTATTCCAGGCGGTTAGCAATTGATAAATATTATCAGGCTCTGTTTCTGTGAATAGTATTTTTTTTGCATGGTCATCAGACATGATCTGAGCCACTTGGGAAAGGATTTCTAGGTGAGATTGGGTGGCTTGCTCTGGAACAAGCATGATCACGATAGCTCTTACCAACTGGCCATCTGGTGCCTTGAAGTCAATACCATCCTTTAAGCGGATAAATCCCAGGTGCGCTTCAGGTAAATCTTTGACTCGCCCATGAGGAATGGCAATGCCTTGCCCTAAACCGGTAGACCCTAAAGCTTCTCTTGCCTGAAGGCAGGATTGGACTAAAGAGGCTGAAATTTGATTGTTTTTTTCAAATAAGTCGCCAATAAACGCAAATAGCTCTTCCTGTGAAGAGACATCAATATCAAGAGCGATATTGTGGGGGGCGATGAGTTGGGCTAAGGCGTTCATGTGTGCAGTGCATTATAAGAGCGCCTTACCCAATTTAATCAAGAGTTTTTATGCGTTTGGTGATGATGATCTTGAACTTTTTCTTTATGTTTGAGGACTTGTCTATCTAATTTGTCTACGACTAGATCCATGGCGTGGTACATATCTTCATGGTGAGCCTCGGCAAAAAGGTCCTTACCTTTCATGTGGAGCGTGATTTCTGCGTGGTTACGAAGACTCTTCTCTTTTTCATTATTAATTGAAAGAGTGGCAGAAACCGTCATGACTTGGTCAAAGTGGTTCTTAATTCGCCCCAATTTGTCCTCTAGGTGTGAACGCATGGTTGGGGTAATTTCTACATGATGACTGGTCATTTTTAAATTCATGCTGTGCTCCCTATTATTTTCTGCGCAAATGAACGGCAGGGATGCGCAGAGATTCCCTGTATTTAGCAATGGTACGTCTTGCCACCACAAAGCTCTTGGCTGCCAGAAGATCAACAATTTGAGTGTCTGATAGAGGTTTCTGAGGGTTCTCTTCTTCCACTAATTGCTTGATCAGCGCACGAATAGCGGTTGAAGAGACTGATCCGCCACTATCTGTCGATACTTGGCTACCAAAGAAGTATTTGAATTCATAGCAACCAGAAGGAGTTGCCATGTATTTTTGGGTAGTCACCCGCGAGATCGTAGATTCATGCATCCCCAAAGTGTCTGCAATTTCTCGCAAAACCAAGGGTCGCATGGCTATTTCGCCATGATTGAAGAAATTTTGCTGCCTATCCACGATAGCTTTTGCCACTTTTAAGATGGTTTCACTTCTTTGTAGCACATTTTTAACGAGCCATCTAGCCTCTTGTAATTTTTGTTGAATACCCCCAATGTCTTCCTGCCCTTTACTTTCTTTGATGACTTTGGCGTATTCCTCGTGAATGCTAATTTTGGGCATGGCTTCAGGATTAAGGCTGACTTGCCATTTCCCTTTGATGTTTTTAACAATGACATCAGGAATGAGGGTGATATCGACATCTGCTCCAAACTCACATGCCGGATTATGGTTCAGTGATTTGATGAGTCTAATGACTTGGTCGAGTTGCTCATCAGAGCATTTAAGGATTTTCTTTAAACGACCCCAATCTCTGCTACCAACGAGCTCCAAGTAATCCACGCAAATTTGATGAGCATGCATCCAAACTGAATCAGATTGCTCCTGGTGGGGGAAGTTTTCAAGTTGAATTTTCAAACACTCACCAAGATCCCTTGCGCCCACTCCACTGGGATGTAAATGTTGCAGGTGAGCCAGTGCCCGCTCTATTTGCGCTACCGCCGAACCATCCTCAGGATCCATGTATTGTGCGTAGTCATGCGCTAACTCTTCAACGGGAATGGTGAGGTATCCCTTATGGTCTAGATTGCCCGCTAAAAGACCTATCAGTGCTTTTTCATGTGTTGATAGGCGCATCACTCTGATTTGCTTAAGGAGGTGATCAAGTAGGGTCTCTTGAACGGCTACTTTTGCAAATTTATCGTCATTGTCATCCCACTCTGTGGTGTTTTTGGTTGAACTGCTTGCCCGGTGAGATAGTTGTTGAATGGGTTCAGCGGCTGCTGCCTCAGTGGCAGATTCATATTCAATGAGAGGGTTTTGCTCGGCAGCCTCGATTAACTCCTGCTCTAACTCTATAGCCGAGAGCTGTAACAACTTAATAGATTGTTGAAGCTGAGGTGTAAGAGCTAGGTTTTGAGAAAACCTAAGGTTGAGTGAAGCCTTCATGATGCAGTTATTTTAGACTGCTAATTCGACATTGGTACGATTTTTGCTTACAGATAATTGACAGATTTGCTCTAGGTCAAGAACCTTTACATTCTGAAGTTTTCACCTAGGTAAACTTTTCTAACCGCCTCGTTATCAATAATTGACGAAGGTTCCCCAGATGCCAGTACCTTGCCTTCACTAATGATGTAGGCGTAATCACAAATGCCCAAAGTTTCACGAACATTGTGATCGGTGATGAGTACGCCAATTTGACGATCTTTTAGGAATCTCACGATACGTTGAATCTCGCCGACGGCAATAGGGTCAACACCGGCAAAAGGTTCATCCAACAAAATAAATTTGGGCTGAGATGCTAGAGCTCGAGCAATTTCAACGCGCCGACGCTCACCCCCTGATAAGGACATGGCTGGGTTGCTACGCAAATGAGAAATTTGAAGCTCTTGTAGCAATGATTCAAGACGTTTCTGAATTTCTTCAGCAGGTAGAGGTCGACCATTCTCTTCTTGAAGTTCTAAAACTGCCAAGATGTTTTCTTCAACGGTGAGCTTTCTGAATACGGAAGCTTCTTGAGGTAAGTAAGAAAGACCTAGTTTGGCGCGTTCATGAATAGGTAGGGCACTGATCACTTGATCATTCAAAGTGATCTCACCGCTATCTAATGGCACTAAACCAACGATCATGTAGAAAGAGGTTGTTTTGCCAGCACCATTGGGTCCAAGTAATCCCACTACTTGGCCGCTCTTAACTTCTACACCGACATCTCTAACAACAGTGCGGGCGCCATATTTCTTTTGTAAGCCTGACGCTGAAAGTACAGAATTTGAAGCGCTCATTTTTTATTGGTTCCTAAAGAGTCTTTGCGGCGAGAAGATAAAGTTGATCTTACTGCTCCTTGAGAAGCTGCTTGATACTTTTCTTTGCCACTATCGTATTCAATTCGATCCCCATTAATGCGATCAGAAATTTTTGTGCCAGTGAGTTTATTCATATGAGCAGTGCCAATCAGGATGGCTGTTTCTTGTTTAGCATCATACTCAATCCGCTGTGCGTAGCCCTCGGTATATTCATCCTGGGCAGTATCTCGTTTTTGTCTTAGGCTAGCTAATGAGCCGGGCTTGGCTAAGATGGTGGCGTATTGATAGCCTTCTGGATCAATTTTTACTTCAGCACTTTCTCCGCGAATGATGAGTGTGCCTTTAATCAAGAGAACATTTTTTTCTAAATGATAAATTTGGCGCACATCATCAAAAGTAGCTTTTTCTGATGATAGAGAAATGGGTTTGTCTTTGTCTGCTTTCTCTGCATGGCTAAGGCTTGAAAAACAACCGATTAAAACGAGTATGGCTGGTAATAAATATTTCATATCAAGGAGCGCGTTTTTTCTCTGACTCAATGCGTCCCTTCACTTGACCAATCATGACTAACTTTTGATTAACGTTATCAAAAATTGCACCTTCTTTAGAAGACATCACTGATAAGCCTTGTTCCAATATCACTGGCTGATTTGTTTTAACAATGTCTTCGTTCATCAGTACCGTAAAGCGTGATGAGCTCATAAACATTCTGGCGCTTCCGGCTTGAGTTGCTGTAGCGGGTTGTGCTGGACGAGTCAGGGTGGCATTGCCAACCAAATCAATCACGGTTAGATCGCCATCCAGAAAGCCTTTATCAGAGCGAACAGTCGTTGCTGGTTTATCAGCGTTAAAGCGTCTGGCAATGGGGAAATCAATTTCTGAGGTGGCATCGTCTTCATAATGCGTTAGCTTGTCGCCAACAACTCGATAGCGAGTGGCCCCATCAGGACCTAAAGTTGTGACAACGATTTGATCCATGATGTAGTCAGGGATATGTCTTTTAGGTTGTGCGTTGTCTGAGTCTGGGTTGCTCAATTGCACCATCCAATAAGTTCCCAAAGTTAACAAGCCCATTAAAAAAATGGGTAAGAACTTAAGGAGTGGCGCTATTAATTGCATGACTACAAAGATTCGTTCAGTAAACGTTCGTAGTGTCCCTGGGCTTTCATGATCAAATCGCAGACTTCACGAACTGCGCCAGTTCCACCGCTGCGCTGAGTAACGTAGTGCACACGAGTTTTGACTTCTTCATGAGCTTGGGCAGGGCATGCTGCGAAATGTACTTTGGGCAAAACTGCTAAATCTGGCCAGTCATCACCCATAGCTGCACACTCAGAAAGTTTGAAGCCTGTTTGTTGTAGCAGTTTTTGAAGGGCATCCATTTTTTTGCTGATGCCCATTTGTACATGCTGAATACCTAGCTCTCTTGCTCGACCTTCAACCATGCCAGATGTTCGACCTGTGATGATGGCAACCATCACACCAGTTGATTGCAACATCTTGATGCCATGACCATCAAGACTGTCGAAAACTTTTAAAACTTCTTTGCCATCAGCACCAACGAGTAAGCTGCCATCAGTAAGAACACCATCCACATCTAGCACTAATAATTTAATGTTGGCTGTGCGCTCGAGGGCTTGCGGGTAGAGAGCTAAGGGATTGGTTACTAAGGTGTTAAAGCTTGATGTCATATTAAATAACCTGCGCAGCAAAAAGATCGTGTAAGTTAAGGGCACCTTGTAGTCGACCTTGCTGATCAACCACCACCAATTGATTAATTCTGTGACGCTCCATCATTTCAACTGCTTCAGCAGCTAAAAGATCTGGAGAGATGGTGCGAGGATTCGCTGTCATAGCGTCACTTAAAGAAACTTGTTGGAATTGACCATTTTTCTCAATGAGGCGACGCAAATCACCATCTGTGAAGATGCCTAAAACTTTTTCATCATCATCAATAACTACAGTCATACCCATGCGTTTAGCCGTGATTTCCAAAAGGGCATCAGTAATGCTGGCATTAATATTGGTTTGTGGAGCTTCGGCGCCACATCTCATCACGTCTTTGACATGAGTGAGAAGCTTTCTACCAAGACTGCCACCTGGATGAGATCTAGCAAAATCCTCAGGTTTAAATCCTCGAGCATCTAGCAATGCCACAGCTAGTGCATCGCCCATTGCAAGAGCTGCTGTGGTGCTGGCAGTTGGTGCAAGATTTAAAGGGCATGCCTCTTTTTCAACGCTGACATTAATATGAGCATCAGCAAGTTCTGCCAGCGTGGATTGTGGATTGCCAGTTAAAGCAATGAGCTTGGCGCCAGTGCGTTTAATAATCGGAACAATAGCTGTTAATTCGCTAGTTTCGCCAGAGTTGGAGAAAGCGACAAAAACATCATGTTGCGTCACCATCCCTAAGTCACCATGACTGGCTTCAGCCGGGTGAACAAAGAAAGCAGGTGAACCAGTAGATGCAAAAGTGGCTGCGACCTTGCGACCGATGTGACCTGATTTGCCAATGCCTGATACAACAATGCGACCTTTGCACGCTAAAAGGATTTCAATGTCGTGAGCAAATATCTCGGCATTAGCAGCTGTTAGATTTTTTTGCAGCGTGAGGACTGCCTCACCTTCAATGGTGAGCGTTTCTCTTGCTAACTCAATTGCTCTTTGGCTTTGCGCAGTTGTTTGTTTTGTCATATCAAGAGTATATGTCTTTGTACTTATTTCAATAAGGGCGCTAAGTATTTGCCGGTATAGCTCTTTTTCACTTTAGCAACTTCTTCAGGAGTTCCAACCGCAATAATTTCACCGCCACCGCCACCGCCTTCTGGTCCCAGATCAATGATCCAATCAGCAGTCTTAATCACATCTAAATTGTGCTCAATAATCACAATTGTATTCCCATGCTTCTTCAGGGTATGAATCACTTTTAGAAGTAATTGAATATCATGGAAATGTAAGCCAGTCGTTGGTTCATCAAGGATGTAAAGCGTGCGACCGGTATCTCTTTTTGATAATTCTAGTGAGAGTTTGACTCGTTGAGCCTCACCCCCTGACAAAGTGGTGGCACTTTGTCCTAATTTCACATAACCCAAGCCAACATCTAGGAGAGTTTTTAGTTTTCGTTTGACGGTAGGCACAGCATCAAAAAATTCATGGGCTTGCTCTATCGTCATTGATAGAACTTCATGAATGTTTTTGCCTTTATATCGAATATCTAGTGTTTCACGGTTATAGCGTTTGCCATGACAAACATCACAAGGCACATAAACATCGGGTAAGAAGTGCATTTCAACTTTTAAAACACCGTCGCCTTCACAAGTCTCGCAACGGCCACCTTTCACGTTGAATGAGAAGCGCCCAGCTTCATAGCCACGCTCTCTAGCTGCAGGCACTCCTGCGAAGAGTTCGCGGATCGGTGTAAATAGTCCTGTGTAAGTTGCAGGGTTGGAGCGAGGGGTTCTACCAATCGGTGATTGGTCAACGTTAATGACTTTGTCAAAATGTTCTAAGCCATCGATTTCTTTATGAGCTGCAGGTTCTGCGCTAGAGCCATAAAGATGTTGCGCAACAGCGTGGTGAAGCGTGTCATTGATCAAGGTTGATTTACCTGAACCAGATACGCCAGTGACGCAGGTGAGTAAACCTAACGGAATTTCAATATCAACATTTTTAAGATTATTGCCATTGGCACCAATAATTTTTAAGCTTTTTTCTCCTGGAACAACTCTGTTCTTAGGAACAGCAATGGCTTCCTTACCAGACAAGTAAGCGCCTGTTAGAGAGTGGGGGTGCGCTTCAATTTCTTTGGGTGTGCCTTGAGCAATAATTTTTCCACCATGCTCACCTGCGCCAGGGCCAATATCAATGACATGATCTGATGCGCGGATCATGTCCTCGTCATGCTCAACGACTAGAACAGAATTGCCTAAATCTCTTAAATGTTTGAGTGTGCCAATTAAGCGATCATTGTCACGTTGATGCAAACCAATGGATGGTTCATCCAACACATACATCACGCCTGTTAAACCGGAACCAATTTGCGAAGCCAGTCTGATGCGTTGAGCCTCACCACCTGATAAGGTGTCAGCACTTCGATCAAGTGATAAATAGTTCAAGCCCACATCGTTAAGAAAGCTCAATCTTGAACTAATTTCAGAAATGATCTTTCCGGCTATTTCTTTTTTAGCGCCTTTTAACTCAAGTGTTTGGAAATACTCTAAGGCTTTGCCCAGTGGGAGATTGCTCACTTCGTAAATTGCGCGGGCTTGCTCACCATCTCCCACTTTGACATTTCTTGCCTCTGTTCTTAAGCGAGTTCCTTCGCAAGTGGGGCAAGGTTTGTTATTTTGATATTTAGCCAATTCTTCTCTCACGGCAGAAGAATCTGTTTCTTTATATCTTCTCTCTAAGTTGGCAACAATACCTTCGAAGCTATGCTCACGAATAATTGTTTTACCTTTTTCATTGAGATATTCAAAAGGAATATCTTGAGTGCCAGAACCATACAGGATCAGATCTTGAGCTTTTTTAGGTAAGTTCTCAAAGGCATCTTCTAAATCAAATTTGGCAAATTTAGCTAGGTTTTGCAAAAGACGGAAATAGAACTGGTTTCTCCGATCCCAACCTTTAATGGCTCCGGATGCTAAAGATAATTCAGGGTGAGCCACAACTCTCTTAGGATCAAAGAAGGTGATATGACCTAAACCATCGCAACTAGGGCATGCGCCCATGGGGTTATTAAATGAGAATAAGCGAGGTTCTAGTTCTTGCAGTGAGTAGGAGCAGATGGGGCAAGCAAACTTGCTTGAGAACAATTGTTCTTTTTCTGTATCCATTTCTACGGCAATTGCACGACCATCAGCCAATCTTAGAGCAGTCTCAAAAGATTCCGCGAGGCGTTGTTGAATATCTGGCTTAACTTTAATTCGATCTACAACAACGTCAATCGAGTGTTTTTCATTTTTCTTGAGTTGCGGTAACTGATCGACTTCATAAATTTTTGCTGGTGCATGTTGTGCTGTGCCGCCCCCTGATCGAATGCGGAAGCGCACAAAGCCTTGTGCTTGAAGATCTTCGAAAAGATCAACATGCTCGCCTTTACGCTCGCTTACCACGGGTGCAAGAATCATGAGCTTGGTGTCTTCGGGCTTTGACATGACCAAGTCCACCATTTGAGAGACGCTTTGAGCTTCTAATGGTAGGTGGTGTTCTGGGCAGTATGGGGTGCCGGCTCTGGCAAATAGCAAACGTAAATAGTCATGGATTTCAGTAACGGTACACACTGTGGAGCGTGGATTATGGCTAGTTGCCTTTTGTTCAATAGAAATAGTAGGTGCTATTCATTCAATAGAGTCAACGTCAAGTAATTCCATGAGTTGTAAAAATTGTCGGG
>SSFP01000145.1 GCA_008015455.1 Polynucleobacter sp.
CGCTGGGCCGACGCCTTGTCGGCCAGTGTGCGGCCCGTCATTACCTACTGGTTCATGGGGCTGTACTGCGCGGCGAAGACTGCCGCTTTCATCGGTGCTTTAACCGCGGACGTGAGTTGGGGCGAAGCCATCCTGCATGCGTGGACCGAAGCAGATCAGGCGCTATGGGCTGGCGTTTTGAACTTCTGGTTCCTGGGGCGTGTCTTTGATCGAGTGCGATCATGAACTCTGTTCCGCAGGCGGCGATCGATCTCGCCAAGCGGTTCGAAGGCTTTTGCAGGGTGCCTAAAAGTGATCCTGGCAGGGCATATCCGTATGTTTGCCCAGCCGGGTTCTGGACGATCGGGTACGGGCACCTGTGCGACCAAGCCCATCCCCCGATTACTCTGGTCCAGGGTGAGGCCTACCTGGAGGCTGACATGCAGTTGGCCCTGCGAGCAACGCTTCGGTTCTGTCCCGTTTTGGCGACCGAACCGGAGGCTCGCCTTGGCGCAATCGTCGACTTTACGTTCAATCTGGGAGCAGGCCGGCTCCAGAGTTCAACTCTCCGACGGCGAGTCAATCAGAGAGACTGGGCTGGGGCGGCTACGGAACTGAGGCGCTGGGTGTACGGTGGAGGCAGAGTACTGCCGGGGCTTGTGGCGCGGCGAGAGGCTGAATGCAGGCTCATTTTGTGAACTTTCAGCGTGCCTATATATACGCATAGACTGGAGCGATCGGGTCCAAGATCAGAGCACCAAGTCCGAAAAGCTTCTGCGCCCAGAATAGTTCGATGCAGTCGGTGCAGTGCGCAGCCATGTTCAGCTTGAGGTGGCTGCTTCGAACTATTGCCCGCTGTGGGCTGAATGGCTTTACTTGTGCATTATCAGGGTGACGGTTATCGTTAAGTTGGCAGATGTTGAATGCCGGAACGGTAATCCGCGACTTGCTCACGATAAGGGTTGAATTCCGAAATACCGACTAAGGACTTGGCTTTGTGGGCATTGAAGGCATTGCACTCGCGTGATGACCACCCGTTGATTCCAAAATGACTGAAATGACTAGCACTGCAACAGCTAGCCCAATGGTCAACAATGTTGCGTTTTCTTTGATAAGTGGAGACCAAATTGAAATAATTGCACCAACGATCCAAAGGCCGATAAAGTAGGCTACCGCATGAACAAAGATGCGAGCAAGTCTCCCGATCAATACACGAATAGGTCTTATCACCGTAAATATCGCAACGGATACCACCAACAATCCGATCCCAAAAACAGCGTCTATCTGATTGTCTTGAGCTAATACATACCAAGCTAATGCGCCAACAATTAATCCGACAACGCCAGCATAACCTCCCACTGATGACTCCTCTGCAGTTACGTGTGCTGCTGCTTGAGCTTCTGGAGACATTGAATTCCAAACGGCAATGTTGTGTTGATATGCTGCCATTTCACTTTCGTAGTCGGCCAATGCTTCCATGTAATGAGCAGTACAGTAATTGCGACCGCTTGGGATTGAGGCTTGGCACCGACTGCACTTATTCATTGGATTCCTCTAGATCGAAAAAGTTCTTATTTTGCAGATAATGTGCGAAAGTAGCACGACAAATTTTCAGTGAAAGTTTGTCGCCTCCAAAGTCCAATCTTATTGCTTAAATTAAGGTGAATGGCATGTGGTCCATCATGAAAAAGTGGTTTTCTGATTCGCAATCTGCAAATGTGTCAGAGTCTAAGGAGGGTCTTGACATCCCAACACAATGGATTCGTGATCTCAAAGGGGAGGTTGACTGGACTCGCTACTATGATTCAGAACTCCTACGTGGTTGGGCAGACGACATAGTGGTGGCTTACCAAGAACACGCGAATGAGGTTTGGCTTCTGAAGGGAGCTAATTTGCTGCTCATTGGAGATGAGGTTGATACGCTTTCGGAAATGGTGCAAATGGCTGCTCGCCAAGCTGGTTTCCGACACGTTCGAGTACCCGCATCTTCGGTTCCTGAATTGATTGATGCTCCGCGACAAACCTTTGAATCTTTGGCGCCTGTCGTTGTTCAATTAGATTTTGGTGATTGGTGTTCTGTCCTTGATGAGGCAGAACTTATTGCCACAAGACCTAGCGGATGGCGTGAAATATGGCAGGCGATTGATCCACAGCGGCCTGTGGTCTTTGTACTATGCGCTGAGGATGGCGGGCTGGTACATCAAGATTGGCGAAAATTTGGCGCGTTTGATCGCTGCATACATGTTCAAACCCCAAATGCCGCCTTCATAGGACAGCGGTTTCTGTCTTGGTTGCATGGATGCTCAATGCATGAATCAATGGCAAGCAGCCAGCAGAAGATTGGGCTGAGGTTGCAATCTGAGTTGCCGACGGTCGATGCACAACGCTTGGCTGCTTTGCAAATGAAGCGAGTGGCCGCATCCCAGCGGCGAGCCCTGCAATTCGATGACCTAGCAAACTTAGCCATCCGTGGATCCGAGGAGTTCAGCGCGGCGGCCGTGAAACCTTCTTCAGAAACCACTCGCAGAAAGACCGCTTATCACGAAGCCGGTCATGCTTGTATAGCAGTGATTGAGTCGCAAGGGCGCAACGTTCCAGATTACTGTTCAATTGTGCCAGCGCGTGACTTCGCAGGTATCGTTATGCAGTCTTTAAGTTATGTGGACAGTTTGGAGGAGTTCACCTTTGAATATCTTTTGCTTCGAACCCGCATTGCCTTGGCTGGTCGTGCAGCTGAAGAAATTTATTTTGGGCCCAGTGGGATAAGCTCCGGCGCGAATTCGGATTTGAGCAATGCTTCTCGCCTTAGCTTTCACATGTTTGCACATTCAGGTTTTCATCCATTGATGGAAAAGGGGGAAGGTACCGCAGTAAATCTTGCTGTGATCGATCGTGGGGAGGTTGACGAGTTACAAAATGACCGGATTCAACGTGAAGTACGTCAATTCCTAGCCACGCAATATGAACATGTTATTGAGACACTCAAGACACATCGTGATTTCGTCAATGCCGTTGCTGAAAGGCTGATGTGGGACCCCGTCATCGACCAACAAGAGATGACCCAAATCGCTAGCCAGTTTGGCTTGATCACTATCTCGATTGATGGTGTACAAGCCTCTGTTAAATGAAATGCATCAGCAAATTTTTTAAAATATGCAGATTATTGGTGTGACAGGTCATCGGGATTTAGATGAGGCGGATCGACCCGCGCTAAAGCTAATGGTAAACGCCTGCATGGCAGAAATCGAGTTGATTCAACCCGCAAAAAATCGATGCTTGATCACTGGCCTTGCTGCGGGCGCAGATCAACTGGTTGCGCAGTGTGCGCTAGATCGTGGATGGGCTTTGCATGCGGTATTGGCCGCATCGGTAGACTCGTTTGCACTCACCATGTCGACTTTGGATTCACAGAGGCTGCTCAACGACTTGTTACCTAGATGTGCCGAAGTGACGGTAGTGACGCAGAACGAATCAGAGGAGAGAAATGGATACGTCGCGGTGGCATGCTTAATTGTGGAGCGAGCAGAAGCGCTCATTGCCATTTGGGACGGGATGGCAAGTAGGGGGGCAGGAGGAACGGCCGATACGGTGACTCGGTATCTTGAGGCTAAACCGACGAAATTTACTAAACGCAAATCAAAAAAAACTGTGTATTGGATACGATCGCGGCGTCGTGGGGAATACGCTCTCCAATCCGGACTAACCTGGAAGAAGATTGAAGTGCCAGCTTGAAATAGTCCCGGCAGGCTAGCGCCGTATGCGTTGATTGACGCTCTCGCTCTGCTGCTTCAACTCCCTACGCAAGACTGATTTCTGGGTCTCGTACCAAGCCTGCACCAAACGCTGTTCTGCTTCAGCCCCACGATAGCGATGCAATGGGACAGGTTTTCCGTGGCGATTAAATGCTTCATGCGCGTGAAGTTCTATACCTGCTGAATGCATTAATTCACGCCGCCCGCGATCATGTTGGAGGTACTCATATGGTCGCTTACGTGCCATTGCCCGCGTCAAGATCGGTGCACTGTAAATACTCATCATGATCAGCGCGATCAGCCAAGAGGTGCCGGGTGCTGATTCGTAAGCAAAACTAACACGAGCGATCAGGCCATCATCTCGAATTTCACGATGAATAGCCTCAAGTAGTCGAAGCGAGTAGGCCTGACGTGCAGGGCTAGTTATGTCTGCTTCGACGATCGTTCGACATTCGGCGACTTGAACAATAGAGGCTGCTGGATCCACTACCACTTCAGGGCGCATAAGGGGAGTTACGCATTCATCATGTTGAGGCGTTGCAACACGAGCCTCTGCTAACTGAATATTGATCAGGTCGGCACTTAGACGGTTCCAGTGCACCATGACTGAACTTAGCCGTACGTCGTCGCCTAGTGCACGTACTTGAAGTGGAGCCGAGGCCAGCAGTCCTAGTAAGGGAAGCAAGCACCAAGCCGGTAACATGGTAATTAGGCGTCGCAAACGAGTCCACAGTTCATCGCCCTCATCATGACCAATCTGGATCAGGAATCGAAGAATAGAGAATACAACCAGAGTACAAAAGAGGGCTATTGGCAAAACTATGATTGCCAAATAACCTGGCAGGGTGAGCATGGGCTGAAGGTCAATAAATATGTCATAAGCACTCAATCCGGTGCAAGCAAAGTTCAGACACAGCAAGCCCAGTAGTACCGTTGTGTACCCTCGCGCAAGACGACGTTCTTCCAAAGCAATACCGGGGTGTGCCTCTAGCGCCTTGGGATCACCGCCGGAAATCAGGAAACAAACAGCGTCCCACCCTGTGGCAAAGATTCTCATGCCTGATCCTTGATGACGGTAGGGTTCTGAAGCCAAGTCCACATTTGGGAGGCGGCCTGCTTGTCGGTGAGCGTGTCAATGCCGCCAGACAGCGCTTGTCTTGTTGTAGCAGTGGAAAAGAAGTCCTCTTCCATTGACCAATGAGCAAACCGCGGCAGACGTTCTTCACCGCGCAAGGGCTTAGACATACGGTCAATTTCGGATTGATTCATAAAGTGATTTTGGCGCAAGGAGAGGCGCTGATCACGATAACGAATCTTTTCGTAACTGCGTAGCGCTTGAGGACCCAGAAGATCACGAATAGCCAAACCAGCAATCATGAGAACGACCAGGACTACTGTGCCAATGAAGGAAAGCAGATAGTTTGTCCACATGAGGCGCATACGTTCAGCGAAAAATACCGCCCATTCGAGTAAACCTTCGAGGGGTTGTCCAATTTGACCGGTTTCTGCACTGAGTCGACTTTCAAGAAATTCGATCTGACGAGTCAGCGAACCGATTTCGCGCTCCATACATGCACCGAGAGTCGTTAGATTTCCCGTGCGCTCGTACTCAGCGCGGCACTCTGGTGAAAGGGATTTTGCATTAGCCTGGGCGGTGATAGCGGCTTTGCGTTCCAGGGTAGGGGGCAGTAATTTAATTTCCAAGTCCATAACTGACTCGGATAGCCAAGGTGTTTGTGGTGGCAAGTTGGCCTGACGAGTTACGGGCGCTGTAGATTCGATCACTTCTCGAGCGACTCGCCGAAATACCCGGCCAACATCTTCGTCTCGGTCTAAGTTACGAAGCAGGGCCGTGGTGTAAGGGCTGTTACCTCTCACTTGTCCTGGCAATCCGTCTAAAGCCTCCTGCCCCGGCGATGCTGCCATCGCGACGATGACATTGCGGCTGGCCATACTTTGCATTGCAGCTAGCCCGCGCGGTTTTCCATCAAGCGTTGTTCGACAAGCATCGAGAATTAGAAGGTGCAATCGTAAGCGTTCACGCGTCAGGTCGTCGATGTAAGGCGTAATGGCTATGCCTTGGTCTTGCAGCATCCGAGGACTAGGAGCAGTACCGGCGGGCAGAACAAAATCACGGGGAATAAAGTAGTTTTGCCCCGCATGCTCAAGGCCGTGTCCTGAGAAGTAAATCAGACTTATGTCACCACTTCTAAGCGAGCCACTGTAGGCTTCAAGCTTGCGTCGTACCTCTGTGCGCGAATCGTCCATAGACACTGTGACTGCATAACCCATGGAGCGCAACTTGCGTTCCATTCCTACAATGTCATTGACAACATTAGGCAACCGATTCTCGCTACGAATGTAGTTAGACGCCCCAACAAGCAAGGCTTTTCGGGTTGAGGTCACTGTTCTAGCTGTTGATTTTGCAGTGGTTTGCGATGTAGACGCGATGACTCGCAGGTGCTCATCATTCAAGATGGCGCGCTGTACGAGTAAGGCCTGCTGTCGATCCACCAGACGAGAGCGCTCATGAGCTTCGAATTGGACAGTTGTGCGGAACTCCATACGCTCCATAGCCGCTTTTTGCAGTTTTTCACTTTGCATCCATAAAAGCAATGGCTGTGAAAGCAATATTGCAAGTGCTGTGAACGCGAGCAGTCGTAAGCGACTTGGCCGCCATTCGCCGATTGTTGAAGCAGATCGTTGTAAAGGCAAAGCCCCAAGAGTGATCAACAACGCATGCATTTTGACAAGAATCACACAAGAAGCAATGAAGGCTCCTAACGCCCACAAACTACTCGTCCAATCGCCGGGTGAGAGTAGCCATACCATCAACCCAACCGAAAGGGCCATCAACCCTAGGCCACACGCTACGACCAGGTTAATCCAAATCAACCAATCCCGTTGTACAGAGTTATCCATCTGGACCAGAAATTCCTTCTGGAAACCCAGCAGACGGGATATGGTTATTAACCAGTTCATGGTGATGGCTTAAGGGCTAAGTAACGAGTTTAGGATGTCGGTGGCTCCTTGGGCTGAATCCGTTCGATGTAGCGAGATGGATTGTTCTCGATATCAGCAGCAACTTCTGCCTTGAACTTTTGCTGGACGGCAGCAGTCAGCTCATGGTCGATTTCGATCTTGCCCACCACCTGCAGTTGTTCAAGTTCTACCTGGTGATAAGTTGCTTTTTTGACATCCTGGATCAAGTGTCCATTCCCGTCCAACTCGTGACTCATTTGAATTCCACGACGCACCAAGGACAAACGTTTTTGATTTTCTGTAAGGTAATCAATAGGGCTGAGCGAAATCATCATCTTGAAGATCAAGGGAGCAACTTCAATAAAGATAAGCATCAAGGTGAGAAGCCAGGAGGCTGTAGGTGATATTTCGTGAGCTATTTGTATGCGCTTGATCAAACCATTGAGTTGTTCGCCTTGTCGCTTGGCTTTAGGCTCTGCTTCTTTGTATTCTTTCTGAGCTTTATCTGTATCAAGGTCCTTTTCTTTAATTCGGGCTTCTAGTTCATTAATCTCGGGCTGCAGTCTTGTTTGCCCTTCTTCAAAGTCTTTTTTACGCTGCTCAAGCAAAACTTTCTTTTCAGCTGCAGCTGGTCCAACGCCCTTCTTACCCGTGCCCCCACTTCCTTCAAATTCTTGACGAAAAGCTTGATCGGCACGATTCCACTCTTGTCGAAGAGACTCAATTTGCTGAGATTTTTTATCTCGGAGCGTAGTCAGTTCTTGCTTGGCTCGAGATATTAATTCAATTTGTCCGTCACGGCTCTTGGCCGCCCGATCCATATACTCTTTGGTCAAATCAGCTTGCTGCTGCTCGAGGCGTGTATCGATCTCGGATTTCATAATCCGAATTTCCAGTGGCTTGGATATCACGAAGCCAATAAGACAGGCCATCAAAATACGAGGTAACGCCTGGAGAACTTCACGCCCTGTGATTTTGTCTGTCCCATCCCCATGACCGGTCGTTGCGACAATGAACCTGTCTAGGTTGTAAATAACAGCAGCCCATACCAAGCCCACCAGAACAGCGACGGCAAACCAACCGAGGCTTAGCGGCTCATCTCGACCTGGACTATTCGGCCCAAAGACTGTGTAGAACGCATAAGAGCCAGAAATGAAGGCAAGCATTGCCGTAGCAATCACGGTTCCCCCAATACCCTGCAACTTGACCCTGTCGTAATTCGGGCAATAGCGAAGCAATTGGACGTCAGCGCCCGCAGAAAAGTACAAAGCTCGGGTCAGCCAATTTAGCTTGAGTTCGTAGTCGTACAGGGGGGAAGCAGGCTCTGTAACCACAGAGGCAGTGGGGTTGGGGACGTTCATCATGTTCTCCAAGTTGGTTTCTTCAGTCGGTATTTGCGGCTCGTACTAAGCGGTGGTCGAGATCATCCATCGGTGCGTTCACGCGCCATTCACCAATTCTGAGATTGGGCGATGCCAATGGAGGAGGGGGGTTAGGTATCGTGGTCGCGCGGTCTGTAGGCAAGTGCATTCGCCAATGGCTGCTGCCAGATGAGTTAATGCCCGCTGCTCGCCAGCAATCAGATGGGAGGTTCAGTAGCGAATTCGGTGTATTTGTTGAGGCCGAGTCTGGAAGCCTGAATAGGAAATGGGTGCTGTGTGGCACCCAGACTTCTTCACGCCCCGCTGTGGCATCCACTTGGTAACGATGTGTTCCCCACAGGTTACCCAGAGTCAAAATGGGGTGAGACCCAACGGGAGCAAATAAAGTGAAGTCTTGGTCATTCCAAAACCACTTGCGAGGTTCAGGGTTACCTGTGCCTTCTAATAGCACCCAGCCCCAACCGGCCACCCTCAGCTCGAGACTGACCAAGCCCTGAGGAATGATCTCGCTGGGCATATGGGCCGCTAATAAACGCGGTCTTGTGAGCCATTTTAAGTATTTGGAGGACCAGTAAGAGGAGGGTATTTCGACTATGGGATTCATTACTTGGCTCCAGGGCACACAACGCGAACCTCAACCCGACGATTGCCACGGAATTCGCCTGGTGTATCAAATAGTGGATACCGGTCTCCCGCACCCATAGCCACGATTTGGTCAGGTTTGGCATAACCTTCAGTCATGAGCCAATCTACCACGGCATTTGCTCTACGCTCGCTAATTGATAAGTTACCTTCAGGACCATCACGATGCGGACTTTTATCTGCATGACCGATGACAATGAGATGGGATTGGGGGTATTTCTGGATAAGTTTGCCGATCCGAAGGAGCTGTGGCTCAGAAGCCTCGCTAAGCATGGCTTGATTCAGGTCGAACAAAGCGCTTTCCCCCATGTAAATGACATAGCGGTCGCGCCGCTGGTCAGATTTTCCGGTGCAATTGAAAAATTTTGCTGGTTGCTTTTCCGCATCATCAACACTGATACGGGTCCAGCCATCAGCGGTACTTGCCTGACCTGAAACGTCTTGTGCGTCACGGTCAGGTCGGAAAATTTGATTCAGTTTGTTCTGTGCTTTCGATAAGGCCTGACCTGCAGTCCCGCTTATGTCCGGGATGGTGCGGCAGTGGCCCTCTTGTACTGGGCAGGTCATCAAAATGGCGAGCCCCCACATCCAGCCCAGCAGCCCAATCAGCCAGCAAAAGCGAATTCTGGCGCTCCAAAAAACGAGAATGAACAGGATAATGATGGCAATGGTTGATGTGTCTTCACAGCCCAGTAAGGTGTGCCAGCCTATGTATACGAAGGCGCCGACACCGATGGTCAGTAATAAGGCTGATTCGGCAGAATGCCAGCGTTCTCTGGCTGTCCAAGCAGGTTTGAGAATGCTGGCCAGCAAACAACGAATCAGGAGAGGCGCAATTGCGAGAAATGCCCATCCTAAGGAGCAGAGTACCCATACAATGACAAAAAGGAGCAGAGGTCTACCCCACGAGCAAACACGACACGGGTGAGCAGGCGACTGATGCTCGGTGGAATCCTCGATCAATTCGGAGGCTACGGGAGGCGTGTCATTGAAACCATCAATTGGCCTGGATGAGTATGCACTGTTGTCTGCATCAATGGTTTTGGCAGGAGAGATCTCACTTAGGGCAGATCCTGCGTGCATGGCCATCGAGGCCGATTCATCTGAAGCTGTTTGGTTCGGCTTATCTTTTTCTGGTCTGAAAGCTGCGCGCGGATCGCGGACTCTGGCATATGCCCAACCGACTAAGCGGCCTACGCGCGGACCGCCACCGCTCAACATGCTGGCTGTTGAGTCAGACTCCCAGTCTACGAGGTGCAGATCTTCCAGCGGAGATATCCAGGCCTGGCCATCTGGTGTTTGCAGGAGAACCTCTCGCACGCCTTCTTCTTGGCGTAATTGGGGCACCGAGTCAGTCCTTGCGGGTGGGCCATTCACCCGCTCAATAGCCGTCAAACGTCCACGCGTGATCTTCACAAGCGTTGTCTCGGTGTCAGATCCCGGTTGCCGCTTGATGCCCGGGATTGCGTTGTAGTCACCGTCAAACCAGCCCTTGATCCAGACTTCGCTGTCGAGCGCTTGCAACATCGCCTCCTTTGTATATAGTCAACCTAATGACCATATTTACCGATAATATAACCTTATGAATCCTTTATACAGCAAGCACTTTAATGCAATAGTTCAGGGCTTGGCCGCTATTTGGATTTTTGCGCTGGGAATAAATGGTGCTCGCGCCGAAGATGGGCGTCATGCCTTGATTGTAGGGATCGGCAATTATTCAGCTGCCTCACAAGCCTCCCAGCTTCTTGGGGTTCCCCAGGACATGCAGAATGCCCGGCGTATGGCTCAGGCCATGGGGGTTGATGCAACAAACATTGTAGAGGTCCGGGACCAGGAAGCAACCAAGAAGCGCATTCTTTCAGAACTTGATCGCTTAAGTGCCAAGGTCAAACCCGGAGGCCGAGTGCTTTTCTATTTTTCTGGGCACGGAACGCGCTTTTCATCAGATCAGGGCTGCGTTGAAGGACTTCAGACGTACACATCGGGTCGCGCGACGGTAGCTGACGTGTTGACCGAAGAGGATCTTGCGAAATACACGCGCCCCATCAGTGAACGTGCAGACAAGGTCATCGCGTTCATTGATGCTTGTTTTTCGGGGGGAGTGCTGCAGCAGTCAACCAGATCCTTGAATCGCAACATTGGTGCTTTGCGCCCGCGCTTCAATCCTGCTGCTACTGCTTCGTGTACCGCCCCCGTCAATACTCGCAACCTGTTGAGCAATCTAGAACGCATGGGGGTTCACAGTGAAAACTTCGTACAAATCGCTGCTGCTAATCGGGATGAAGTGAGTTGGGACAGTGAAACTATGGGTGGACTGGTCACTCACAGCATGTCTCAGTGCTTGCTGGGTGAAGCGCGCGACTTGAACAAAAGCGGAGCGATTTCTTTGGACGAGGTTCGTGCGTGTGCCCAGTCCAAACTGAATGCGTTGATGAAGCCTCATGAGTCGAGCGGCATGCTCCCCTCGACAATTCAAGTTCGTGGCAATCGCAATCTGATCGCGATCCCTACGCCGCCCCCATCCCCGCCTGTATCTCAACCCGTAGCGATTGCGCAAGCCCCTATAAAACCGGATGCAGTGCGCCCACCTGCCCCTGTGGCGTTGCCGCCGACCCCGGTCCCCCCTGCTGCGCAACCTAGCACCTCTCCCTCTGACCAATCGCAAGTAGCTACGGCTGAATTGCCTAAACCTCCATCTTTCCCGGCAACACCCCCAGCGGCAACGATCTCTTTACCTGAGCCTGCACCAATAAATCAGCCCGCTTCACAAACTTCTATTGGTGCAGATGATTCAAGTGGACCCAAAGCCACATTGGCTGATATTTATTCTCAGCGTAATCCTCGCATCAAGCTCGATGTGACTGTGCCCAAATCGGTCGTAATCGACCAGGATCCGCTCTCATTCTCTGTCCGACCCGGTACTAGTGGCTATCTGTACGTGCTCTTGTTGGGGACTGACGAAAAAAGTTTTTATCTGCTTTATCCCAATAAAATGGATAGCAACAACTGGGTCGAGGCTGGCCGCACATACAGTTTGCCCGGCCCTGGGTGGAAAATTAAAGCTGGAGGACCACCGGGGATTAACCGCTTGCTTTTTGTGGTGAGTAAGTCACCTCGTGATCCAACATTGTTCGTTTCTGATTCAAGCAGCGGCGGTGGTGTCTTCACCTATGCCGTCGCCAACGAGGCCTCACGCGTGCGCCTCATCGATTTCTTTGTTGGGCGCGGTGCCAAGGGAAGCAATCGTGAGTTGGGAGCGATTCTGGCCTCAATTGAGGAGCGCCCATGAAGCAGCAGCTTACAGTCTTTATGTTGGCTGCATGCGCTATCACGTTCAATCCAGGCAGCATCAGTTCCGCGATAGCGCAATCTTCAGGCCCCAGCGTTGATGACATGGTGCGTGCTCTCAAGCCGCCGCCCGTTCGTTCACGTGGCCTGGGACGAAGCTTGATGGTCGAGCGTGCGCAGATTGACCTCACGGTCGAATTCGATTTCGACTCTGCACGCCTTCGCCCTGAAAGCCTACCCTTGCTCGATCGACTTGCTTCAGCAATGAAATCAGACGGTTTGAAAGGTCTGCGATTTCGCATTGAAGGGCACACTGACGCCGTGGGTAGTCCCGACTACAACATGAAACTTTCAAATCGTAGAGCGCAATCTGTTGGTGATTTTTTAGGTGTCCAAGGCGTTGACCAAGCGCGACTGGAATCGGTTGGGAAAGGTGCAAGTGAGCCTATTGTTCCAGCCGACCCACTAGCAGCGGCAAACAGGCGGGTGCGAATTGTGACTATTGAGTAAGACAATTAAGTCTTGGCCCAAAAACCATCAAAGTGCTCTAACTTAACAATTTCACGCGCCACTTTCCGGCCAACCTCTATACAAGCATCAATCGAATCAAGACAGTCGAGTGAAAATGTGACGTTTTGATCGTAAGCCAGACCAAATTGAGCCAAGGCTTGTTTTGATAAGTCTGCGTTGTAACGTGCATAGGTAAACATTGGCTGCTGTCCTATGGCTGGGCTGTCTGATAGGTCCCCAACCTCTGAATCGATTTGATCTCCAGCAACCACTCGGCCAAAGCTTCTACACATTAAGTCCTGCTCTACAGAAGATGTGTACATCAGAGCGTGGGCGGCTGCAGGTACAGCCTTTATAAAGTTGACAGTGTCTACGGTTTCACTGACAAGATCACGAGGTAGCAATCCTGTCCCCACAGATACCAACATCATGCGATCCGAGCCAACTGGCCAGTTTAGACGGTAAGTCGAAAGCGCGGCGGTCTGAAACAGTTTGAATGCCGGATTGTTATAAGGGGTCAGGCCACCATCAAAGAATAAGAACTTTTGGCCCTCAATTTCTATCGCTTCTGGCTCAAAATAGAACGGTGCAGCGGCGCTTGCACGTACCAACTGCCAAAGTGGTAGTCGCAGGTTAGACGAATCACCGCACAGGTCAAAGTCGTTGTACCGTGATTTGGGGTTATTGGTCAGTGGCCAAGGTGAACTGGTGCTGGCATTTAGCATGACCAACATAAGCAGCGTGCGCAAGCGATTTGAGCCCAGTGTAGTGTCAACACCATAAACATCCTGAAGAGCCTTACGCAATGCTGTTGATTCATAACGAGAAGTCGTCAGTCGCTTGATGAGGCTGCTGTTGCGCGTAAAAATGGCAGCCGCGTTCTCAAGATAGAAATGCTCAATTTCGACTACCGAAAGACCAAGCGATAAAGAGGCGGCAATCATTCCGCCTGTACTTGTGCCTGCAATAAAATCAAAACAATCGCACAAACGCAAATCAGGATTCTTAGCGTGTTTCCGAGCAAGTTCCTCGATGCGCTTTAATATCTGCAAAGAGAACAAGCCTCGAATTCCTCCCCCATCAAGAGCAAGCAAGGCTTTGGTGTGCGGTTGTCGTAAGGTAGTTAAAGCCATCCCCGATCCTAGGTCAGTACCTGTAACCAAGCGCGACTCGAATGATGTTTCCTGGGCTGAAGTTGGAGTTTGGATCATGCCCGAATCTGACAAACCAATCATTGAGGTCCAATGTGGCCGTCATTCCTGTGCCGCGATAGACCTTCTTACCGGGGGCGTTGGCACCTGAGCGGGTGAATGCATCTATGGTGATTCGTTTGCCATCAGCATAGGATCTGCGCCATACAAGATGTGTCACCTTTTGCCCTGTATGGAGACGATCATCGTAGATTTGATAGAGCATTATCTTGCCCGTTTGGGATGATGAAAAACTCCCTCCAATCAAGACGGAGTCATTGGGGTCAAAGTTGAGGTTGTAGTAAGGTTTTAAGTTGGTTCGACCGATCCCCAATAATGGTCCAAAACCATGTTCGTCGGCATTTTTTCCATCCCATGTGAGACTCCATCCCTGAAAATTTTCAGTGGCAATCTGTATTGATCCAATCAGTCGACCTAGAGGCAATGGGTGGGAGTACTCCATGCCCACACGAGTCTGTTGAAATATCTTTGGTTGATCGTAGTAGCCAACCCAAAACGCCAGATTTTCAGTATTGCCTCTGATGTTGAAATCATTAGACGCACCCTGAAGAGAATTTGTGTACCTAGATGCGGTCAACTTCCAACTTATTTTTTCACCGGTATCCAGTTCGTCGTTCGGGTCAACGTCAGCACGGTCTTCGATGGCTTGAACACCAGAAGCCATGGCAAGCAAAATAAGAATAATTACTTTGCGGTAGGTATTGAAGACTCCTTTAACCAGCATATCCTGCTTCTCGCGAGAGTCGCGAAAACTAATGGAGGAAAACAGGTTGATTTGTCGATCGAAATACATAGGGTCGGGGCTTGAGCCCTAATTACGATCTTTGAGTCCGTCAGATCGGAATAATATATTGGTTTGAACGATATCCGTTAGTGATTTTTCTGTAAGCTCTAAGCCAGAGTGCTTAAGACGAATGAATGTAAGATTCTTCTCGACCTCGAGCAGTTCATCTGGGGTATATGCGAATTTATTCGCGAGAAGTCCAATCAAGTTCTTTTCGGGGGCGGCAAATGTCGATTCGCACGTAGCGATCAGACGCACGTAATGCCTGATTCGAGCGGTATCGTTCACTTTGAAAGCCTAGGTTCAAAAAGCTTGGAGTTCGGTGTAATCAATTTTACAAGCCAAGCAGAACCGTCCTCTTCACAAATAAAGTAGATAAGTCCGTCAAGGACTAGAGAGTGCACATCGCCCTCTCCCCTGAAATCCTCAAACAGATTCCTGCCGGGCAGGCTGGAATAATTAATGCGATGCCGCAGGATTCGGCAATCATGCAGTCCATACCAGCGGGCCTCTTGGCCCTGCGGCCCGGAGAAACTGACATGATGTCGCTCCTGCCCCTCGAACGAACCGTCCCAAGCCGTCCATCCGTTCACTGGTTCACCCACAACGAAAAGGCATGAGCCCCGCATGGGTCCTAACGCCATGTCACGGAACGGCCTAACGTTCAGATACGCCACTTCACCCTCTCGCAGGAGATTGATACGGGGAATGAGCGTCAGCGGGCCAAAGAGTCCCCCAGAAAAGCGGCAAGCATACATCGCGGTTTCATCCTGAGCGTGCTGTACGTAGAGCATCTCGCCACGAACCCAGATGGTCTTGCTATCGAAAGGCCCCTGGAGCGTGTCCATCAGACCGATGTAGCCGGACTCATTGAAGCCAAAGCAAAAGACTGTGCCGGACTGGCCAAGCAGAATGAACTCTCCCACCCGTGTCGCTGAATAAGGGCTCCACGCATCGAACTCAAGCGCCTCGAAACAAATGGCCTCCACGAATGTGTCTTGATCGATGGACCATCCGCCACCATCTTTTCGTCGCCAAAGCGCGAACCGGCCAACATTTCCTTGCTCATTCATTGCATTGTCATCCTCCCAGAGGAATAACTCATCGCCAGCAAATTCGCACGCAGCGCCCCACTCGAAATCGTGCGTTATCGACTGCAGCAGGGGAGTTGGGTGGCCCAGATCGATGTGCATCAGACGCCTGTTACCGACGATGGCGAAACGGTCTTTGTGCTTGCAGTCCTCCACCACGGTCAGCATAGATCCGAAAGAGGTCTCGACGCGCTCTTCCCACAACACACCATGGTCGACCCTTAGGCATACTAGGTAATCGCCATCGATTACCACCAGTTGCCCCGTATTCAGCCAAGTATGTCGGAATATTTTGCTGTAGCCCACGACCCGATTCATTGTGTGAAAAACGATGGATATCCCCGTTCGTACGTTGTGGGCGACCAGGGGTTCGGGTTGTGCGTAATCCCCCTGATTGGTGTCGTAACGGTAATCGCGACTCAGGACCAAGATATCGCCTCTTGCTGCGAGTAATACGGACCTTTCCATGCCAGGCACTCGTAGACTCTCCGTGCAATTGTCGTCAAGGCGCCATATAAAATTTTGCGTTGAATCGACGATCCTGCTCCTAGAGTGACCGACCACGGCCAAGGTGTTGTCGCCACACCATCGGATCGCGGCGCTTTGACGATGCAAATGTGGATCGATCACCAGATGGAGAATACGCCCGCTTTGTACGTGCCAGGCAACTAGAAGGTGCGCGAAAGAAAAGACGAGGAAATCTTCGTTCCAAGCCACAGGCAGGAAGTCATCCCAATTAAATATGAAGGTGCCATCTGGTTCACAGTCCGCCTGCGGTACTTCCGCACGCAAGTTGACCTCCAGGTCCCACAGTCCTAGCATTGGAGCTTCTAGATTCAGTGCCCGCCACTGGCCAGTCCACAGCAAAAGGAGGTTTCCCACCATGAGTAGGCCCAGCGGGTTTGACTCACCAAGGAAAGGTTGGTACTGGTCCATCGACCGCTCAATTCCCGCGATATCGCCAGCGAAGACCGGGCGACCCTGTTGTAAGTCATGAACCGTCAGGAAGGACTTGCTAACAAGAGTCTTGACAACAGGCTTTGCACGAGGTGCATATTGGTAGGTTAGCCAGCGTCCTGCAATTACCAGTACGACCATTTTTCCCCATCGTGTACGTGGCAACTGACTTTCTTCGTGTGAAATTTTGCGGCGCAGTTCACCGTCATGCAGGTTTAGGAGATGTGTCGCCACTCCATCGACGACGGCTAGGGCGTCTTCGCCAACTTGATACGCATCTCGCAATGGAGAAGTAAATCGTTTTTCCCATAACCGCTCGCCGGAGGTCGGATCGTAGAGGGCGCAAGCGCGCCCCTTATCCGCGACCCATGGTATGAAAAGCGCCAGTCTACCTATGGGAATCAGGCGCCCCTGAGTTGGCAATGATTCAACATGCAGGGCTTGTCCGGTTGCTGTGTCCCAGTGACACAGGTGCCCTGTGTCCCAACTCCAGAGATGACCGTCGTCAAAGCGCACGCCAGAAGATCTCCAAAGCAGCCTACCGTGGCTGTGCGCGTGTTCGGAGGCTATCCAAATTACTCCGGTGCGTGGCGCCTCAGGTAGGAAAACAACTTTCTCGAGTCGAGCCCAGTCGGCTCTGCCTGCGGCTATCCATTGGAACGCCGCGCGCGTGATAGGGTTATCCTGGCCGTAGTCCGTGGCGAGCTGCAAGAGTATTCGATGGGCAGGCCATTGGCGATCTGCCCGCTGCAGCACATGCAAGCGAGTGCGCATGAAACGCTCTAGGGCCTGCGCGTCTCCGTCACGTATCACTTTGGTGTCTATCGACACCAGATCTAGATATAGATCACGCGACTGGTTGGCTGCGCACTTCCCCATACAGAACCCGAAATCGGTTAGAAGCATTTGTAATTGTTCTTGCATTCCAGCTTTGACCAATTGCCATGGTTGCTCCATCACACGCCTGAGCGCCGCACTGACCTGTTTGCCGCTAGCATCAGTCGCCCTGAACAGCGCGTCGTCGTTAGTTTCTTTGGGTCTGAGTTCACGCTCCAGTTTAAGGAAAGTGTCTGCCAATGCGCCGTGAATCATCATGCGGTCTTCATCGCTGGCCAAATACCGCTCCTTAAGCACTTGTCCGAACTCTCGGTGAAACCAGCGCATCAGCAACGTACCGTCAACTTGCGCCAAACCCAGATACGGCTGTAAGTCGAAGAACAGACGTGACCAAAGGATCGGCGGAAGTTTTTTTTCGTCCTCCCACCTCTTCTGTGTCTTCTCGTTGGCCTGAAATTCAGCCCGCACTGCCTTGTCTGTGCCCAGCGCCCTGCCCAGTTCCTGCTCAGATAAGCCGAACCTACTGGCCGCGAGGTAGGCCAGCGCCCGCTCTGTGAAGGCCTTCGGGTGGTTTTCGTGTTTGATCAGCCTGCGGTCTATGAGGTCCTCGATCAGCCCCGGGATTGTGTTGGGCAGATGGCGCGGCGCATCCCACGATGCCCAGGATGCAGCCTCTTCGTAGGCGAGCTTGAGCCACAGCGCAGAGCCGTTACCACTTGCGTTAAACGCTACCAGCACTGCCTTCTCTTGCTGCGGCGTCAAAAGCCGCCCGGTCGCTGGGGCAATGCCTGCACTCAACCAGGCGGCCCGCTTATCGGCCAGCCAAGCTCTCAGCATTGCGCGACCCTCAGTGGGGGTCAATGCTGGCACCTCGATCAGGTATTTGGGGTAGCGCCTACGAGCCGATAGCTCAACATTCGTGTTCGTTCGGACTGAAGTCACCACACGCACGTGTTCGGGCAGTTCCTTCGGCAGCCATTCCAGCATCCAGGCGCTGTCGGACGTGTCAAGTTGATCCAGGGCGTCGAGGTAGAGGATGAGTGGACGTCTTGAGTTGGCGTGCCCCAGTGCCGCTTGGAAGGTCTCAGCCAGCGCCTTGGCGTTCCCAGGTTTTGGCGGCTCAGACTGGCTGTAAAGGCTGGCGATATCGGTTGTAAGCGCGGTGAGCGTGATCATCAGCGATTCAGTGCCAGGCACGCCACCGATATAGCGCTGCAGGACGATGGCACCGGAGCGCTTCGACTTTTGGATAGACTCCTGTGCAGCGCGAGCTAATAAGGCGGACTTGCCGCTACCTCCCCCGCCAAGCAGGATCAGCGGGGCAGCAGGAGCCTCCTTTTTCGCAAGTCTTACGCCTCGGCCTGATGGGGCGGTAGCGGTGTAACGGCTAATTCTATCCAGCAGGGCCTTACGCCCCGCGAACACGCGGGCTCGCTCGGCACCGAAGTGCTGGTGTGCCTGCTCCCGCAGCTGGCGTTCGTCCGTCTGCTCGAGGATTGCGATCTCAGCATCAATCAAGGCTTTCTGGTGGTTCAGAAACTCATCGCAGAAACGCTTGAGGTAGGCTTTGTTTACCGCGCCGTTCCGGCCATGGCGACTCCATGAGGTGTGCAGGTCGTGAACGTGGTCGCCAAGTTGCCTACGCAGTTGTGTTTCAAGGCCTTGTAGTCGCTGTCTTGCACCAGGGACTGCCTGGCCAGTACTTGCATCCCAGTCAATGAAGTCCTTGGCAGATTCGTCATTCGGCATCCCCTCGATATGACGAACATACACGTGCACGTGCTGCTCAGGGTTCAGGGTTCTGCCCGCCTCGTCGCTACGCGACAGGGCACCGAGAGCAATCTCTTGGTGCGTAGCCGAGGCGAAGTACGGCAGGCGGGCGCTTCCTCTAAAGCTCCTAGCCGCTCGACGAAGGGCCTGTAAAAGCTCTGCTTCTTGCCGGAATGCCACAGTCAAGTCGATGAATCTTTCTTGCAGGCAGTACACCGGCGGGACGGCGTTCTCGTCAAGACGGTAACTCGCCTTGATTAGTTCCCGATCCACTTGATTGGCTAAACGAATCAGCCGCTTAAATTGACCTTGCGGAATCCTCGCAGGAACCGGCTCCCACCCGTAGCGATCACCTATTAGCACTGCAAAGTTCGGTCGGGGGGAGATTTGTTGGCAACGCCGCACTTCCTCAAGGCAGATGCGCATCGTGTCATGCTCACGCTGCGCCTCCTCGGTGATACCCCAGCGCAGGTCTAACGCCTGGAAGTTGGCGCCTTTCATTGCGCAGTAGCGCTCCAATTCAGGGAAGACCACTTGTTGTAGTGCCTCACGCTCTGCAATGAAGTCGCTGAAGGTAGAGCTTACAAACAAGCGAAAGGTCCTGGCTGAAAGCATGCTGATGTTATTTCATAAGTTATTGAAAATAAGCCCGCAGACTGATATGAGATCTAACGGCCGAGTAATGAAATCTTCCAAGTGCCGTCTTCAAATATCAAGGTGGTTTCGGTCAAGCTTTCAGACCCAGGATTTTTTGTTCGAACAATATAACGTTCGTCGCTAACCTTGATTTCATCAATAAATCGTAGTTCACCGCTATGGCATTCGATGGCGATTCGGTCAGATAAGGCTTGCCCTACGAATATTTGACTAAGGCTCGCTAAAGACGAAGAAAGATCGAAAATCGTAGTAGAGTTCTTGCTCACATACGGTCGCATAGCTTTGAAGTCATTCTCTTTGCACACAGCTTCATGAGAAGCTTTCACAACTTTCTGTCTATCACTCAGTAGTATTCCATTGCACCCCGAAAGTACGGCTAGGCACGTGAGCATCAGCCAGGTCAAGCGGTTCTCAAGTCCACGGCGATAAACAGTTTGACAGAGCATATTGACCTCTCAAATGTTGTGGTCTGTGTTGGAGCGATTGACGAGAATTTTGTCGCGACCTGCAGCGATCTGCATCATTTTTAAAACGGATTTACGGTCGTACTTTTTTGTCTCATCGTCGAGTTGACTGTAGGGAACCATGTTTGGGTGAAGCTTTTGGACATCGTTGCGAACAGGCCCATTTTTCCATCCATCAAGTGAGCGTTCTGCCCACCAACGTTGATGTTCCATTTGTGCGAGCAACTCGATTTCATCTTTTGTGAGGGGGGATTCAACGGATCCCAAGGATGACGCCAAAGTCCTTCCAACCGCCCTTAACTTGACATCAATATGGTCAGCAGTTGAGCGATTGGCTTCACGATATGTTTCTGCCAATTGATCCCAAGGCTTGTGAGCGGGTTTTCTTGCTTTATTTGAACTCTTTTCTAATCGTTCATCTTCGGTTTTACAGTAGTCTTCATGAAGAGCGATTGCGCTGGCGTCATCTGTTTCAGTCATTAAATTGGTATCTATTGAGCATCCTTCACCTTGGTTCTTAGATCTCACCAAAGAAAATAATTTAAACCTATTCTTGTTGTCTGCACGCTTTGAAAACTCGTTAAGGACACATCCTCCAGGTGGGTCTAATGTGACCACTTGAACATTGCTAGATTGTTCATTGTTGTCTTTATCTAGGAGACGGAGTAACAGTCGTGCAATTCTCAAATTTGCAAGCTCGTTTTTTGTACATACATAGACCGTGGTGATAGGGCAATCGTCTTTTAGCCACTTCTCAGCATGTTCCTCCTGAACATCTTCAATCCGAGACTCCATGCGCTCTACAACTAGCCAATCAGGCAGAGTTGAATACATCTTTACAATCTGTTGCCATCTGAATTCGACTTGCTTATCAACGATTGTTATTTTGGGCTTCTTGCCACTCCGGTAGTGTCCTTGGCGGGCTAGTTGGACAGCTATGGACATGCCCACTGAGCCAAATCCAATGAGCAGTACATGGACGCCTTGGTTAGTTTGTGCGACGAGAGTATCTGGTGGGTTATCTCTAAGAATTCGGCGCGCGATCAGTTCTGACTCGTTGAATACCCTAACACGAGCCAAAGAGTCGTCCTCAAGATAGTCTTCTAATTTGAAACCTTGCTTTGCATTAATCGGTTCGATCATGCACTTGCATTCAAGTGTTGAGTTTCCTATTGAATCAGCTAAAGCTGCTCTAATCAAAGTAATGTTCTCAGTGTAGGAATTACGCATCGCTATAAGCGTTTTTGCGCGCTTGATACCAGTTGCCTCGAGTAAATCAGGTAAATCCAAATCGTCTTTGATTACCCTAACACCAGCACTCCATAGCTTGGGTAATCGACTGATGTGAATATCAGGAATGTTGAGTACCACTTTGTGCTTCTGTGCTAACTCAAGTGCAATATCGATTGCTAGTGCCGTATGATTTGCCAGTCCTTCTTTTGATTTCGAATGATTCAACTGTGATTCATCAGATTTTGAATCACCAGACTGGCCGGCCATAATCACAACATGATTCTTAATGAAGAATCGTGCAATAAAAGAATCCCACCTGTATCCAGCAGTAGCCATGTAAACTTTAATTACGGCCCAACCAAGTGCAACTGTTAGTAATACATGCATGATTTTGGCTGCGCCAGTCGAGTCTTTCGCATCTGATGTGAAAGTATCAATAATCGCAGATCCGTATGCTTTGAGCCCAGATGATCCTGACGGTATCGCCTCAATGACTGCAGCAATAAATGCCACAGATACCATTGCAAACAGAGCACCTAGACCAAAGCGATCGATTAATATCAGAATCTTTTTTCCTGAAAATTTCACAAGGCACCTCTTATCAAAAAGTTTTTCAAATCAAGAGATCTTTTTGACCGACAAAAATTCTGTTTTAGATCTGTCGGTCGGTATTAAAAAATAGGTCGTCTCATTGTTGGGGCCACAGGCCATTCCAGATCTGAATACTTGAAGAGCAACCGCATCCATGACGGCACCTTGAACTATGTCTTCGAGGCTTGCATCGGCAGCACTTTTGGCGTAGTACGCCCCCCACGCTTCTGACAGTGGTAGACCTCCGACAGCACAATTTTCCGGGCACACGGAGGAGATCACAGCAAGGATGCAAGAGCCCTCTATGGCATCGACAATTTCATCGTCATTCCAAAGTATCAGGCTGTCTGAGTCGATGCACTTGATTCCAAAATGTTCGTCAGTGTTGACGGGTAAGATTTTCACGGAGTCCTCCTTATTCCTCTGTATTCGACTTCATACGAAAATCATGATTTTCAAAATTCTGGTCAATACTAAAAGATTCATACTAATCTCTGGAAATGGCTCTTGAAGGTTTTGCGAAGGTGCTTGAGCAATGCGGTTTGTGACTTGGCACACTTGACATTAAATAGTAAAAAAATTACAATTACAACATTGACATCCCTAGTCAATTTACCAAACGACCATGCTCCAAACCGCTTACTACACGCAGCCCTTTTGCATGGTCGCAGCTTCTCATCCCATTAGACGAATATGTCCTACTCAAGTTTGTATTGAATAAATACGGCGACGAGCAGGTGTCTTCTTTCTGTTGATTCGTCCTCTAAGGGGGATGCTGTTTTTGGGGTGCTCTATGAAGCTTCGTGGGTTGCGCTTTGCCTTTTTCAGTTTCTTCACAACTCCGCCTGGTCGCGGTGGTGCGTGTTGTCGTCTGTGTCATGCCTCATGCCTTGCGGCTTGTCCGCAGGATCAAGCAGCAATTTGTCGCTGTCGCAGGAGATGTTTGCCAGGATGTGTGTTTTAAGCACCACATCTTAGGGTCAAACCATATCCAACGTGACAACCTTATTGAGGAGCGATGATGAAATTTGATGAGGCAGACAATGGGCTGAACGGCGCAAAATTGTCCATTCCGCATTGGGATGAATTCAGCGAGGGGGTGAAGTCTTCTAACCGCAAGGCTCGCCAGTCCCACAAGGGCAAAGGTGAAGGGGGGAAAGTTCAACTATACATCAGCGATGAGCTTACAGATGAAGTCCTGTCCGTTTTGTCGGAGCCTTCTGTCGAGTACGCTCGGTGGCTGCGCGTCTTGATGTTGCGGTTGATGACGCGCACGCAGGCGCTTGGTCACCTCAAAGGCCGCATGGGCTATCACCTGAGCCATACCTGTGAATTCCTGGGGCTTGAGAACTTCGACAAGTTTACGGAATGTCGTAACTTGACCGAAATCCGCAAAGATCTTGAGCAGATCTTGGTAGGTTGGGAGGCGGAAGTTGGTCCTGTGGCTCGTTTCCCCAAAGTTCTCCAGGCAAACCTTAATGCACTGGCCGACATTGTCGGACTTAATTCCTTGGAGATGGATCTCCTAGGATTGGCAGTCATTGTGCATGCAGAGAATGCACTGGAGGGCTGCTGCGAGATCCTGGGCGGCGAGCTCGTGGGTTTCAGCATTGAGCGCATCCTGGGTCCCATGCTCGGGCACAAGCAAGATGCGGTGGTCAAATGCTTGCAGCGTGAGCAAAAGCTGGCATCCTCAGGTCTGATGAGCATTGACCTGAGTGGTCGCTACGGTCTTCGACAACTCATGGACCTGTTGACCCCAACTTTTGCTGCACGCATGTTGTCCCCTCAGACCGACATTCGCCATATTGTGGAGGCCTTTGTTCGTCCGACCCCCTCATCCAGCCTGTCAGAGCAGGCGTACGAGCACAATCGGACTAATCTGGCTGTGTGCAAAGGGTTGTTGAAAGAAGCCACCGAACAGCGCATGGTTGGGGTAAACATCCTGATCTATGGCAAGCCTGGAACCGGCAAGACGGAATTCGCCCGCCTGCTGGCTACGGAGCTGGATTTGCAACTCATGGAGATTTGTTCAAGCACGCTTTCGGGGGCGCCGGTTGCACCTATTCGCCGTGTGCGCAATTACCGAATTGCACAGGCATTTTTCAAGCAAACGCCAGCAGCTATTTTGTTTGATGAATGCGAAGAGGTGTTGGGATCTGTCAGCCTCAGTGATCGCAGCGACGATGAGGCCATCGTTCCGCAAAAATCCTGGATCAATCAGATTCTGGAGAGCAATATCGTGCCGACGATCTGGATTGCCAACTCCATCCGTCAATTCGACGAAGCCTACTTGCGCCGGTTCAGCGTGTGCTTTGAAATGCCACTGCCGACTCAGGATCAACGCGAGCAAATGCTTGCAAAAGCTTTCGATGGGGTGGTGGGAGAGCAAACGCAGGTCAGCATCGCCCGTAACAAGGATATTTCACCGGCCATGTTGATGCAAACCGTCTCGGTGGTGCGTATTCTGGCAAAGGACAAAACGGCGGATGAACGCAACCAGTTGTCCTTGCACCTCATTAACAACATGCTGAAGGCGCAAAATAAACCGGGGGTGGCAAGTCAGAACGATCTGGGGATTGCGTGCTGTGGCTTTGAGCCGGACTGGATTAATAGCGATGTGGATCTGAAAGCACTCAGCGAATCTATCCAGCACACACGTTCTGGACGCATGTGCCTGTGGGGGCCACCGGGAACTGGCAAGACTGCATTTGGCAAATGGTTGGCACTGCGCTTGGGCATGACTCATCTGGTGGTTAAGGCGTCCGAGTTGCTTAGTCCCTACCTTGGAGAGACGGAACAAAAGATGGCTAGTGCCTTCGAGATGGCTCGTCAGCAAAAGGCCGTTTTGCAATTCGATGAGGTGGACTCCTTCCTGCAGGAGCGTCAAAAAGCCTCCAAGCAGTGGGAGGTTACCCAAGTCAACGAAATGTTGACCCAGATGGAAGAATTTGAGGGGGTGTTCATTGCTTCGACGAACCTGTTCCAGAACCTGGATGAGGCGAGCCTGCGCCGCTTTGACATGGCCATCAAATTTGACTTCCTCAAAGCCGAAGCTGCCCAGAGCATGTTTATCAAGACTTGCGAGTTTCTGGGTGTGACTAAACAGGACCAGACCGCAATGGCAGAAGTCGCCAACATGACGCAATTGACGCCTGGAGATTTTGAGCAGCTCATTCGCCGTTCGCGTTTGTTGCGTCCTGCAAATTCAAATCAGCTCCTGCAGCAGCTCAAGTCGGCAGTCGCTTTGAAGAAATCGACAGCAACTCGTCCCATCGGGTTTTTGAAAGCAGCCTGAGTAAGTGTTGTGTTCTGCGACGACACGAAAGTGTCGTTAGCAGTAACGTAGTCCATGAATTGAGCTTAAAACGACCAAAACACCTTACGCCCAACATGATTCAAGACAAAATTCTCATATGACCAGCCAAGTTATGCCGATTCGGGTAAATTCTCCGATGCTCAAATTTTTCAGATCTTGTAACGCTGTTGGGAAAACTGCATTGGTCTGCCTCTTTGCGACATGGGCGCTTTGTTGTTCTGCGCAAAGAATGTACGACAGCAGTGGACGGCAAATCGGCCGAGTAGATGCAGATCGATATTACGATGCCAACGGCCACCAGATCGGCCGAACTGATAGAGGCCAAGTCTACGATGGATCGGGTAGACAACTCGGGCGTATTGAGGGCGAGCGCGTCTACAACGCATCTGGTCGTCCAATCGGGCGCATTGATGGCGAACGCCTATACAGTTCTTCTGGCTTACAAATAGGAAGGATTGATGGGGATCGTATCTACGATGCTGCAGGCCATCAAATTGGACGTATGGATGGCCTAAGGCGGATGCAGGCCATCGTCTTTTTTTACTTTTTCATGTGATCAAGAAAGCGTTCAAAAGCATGAGTGCCCACTTGAATTTCCTAGAAAAAATATCGTCAATCACAGGCGAACTGGCTGTGTATAAAGAAAATGGCATTCTTGCGGTGGTACGGATCGAAAAAATCACCATTGAGCCAGATATGATTTCCTTTAAGCTCAAGCCCCTGCCTGGACGACGAATTGGTCTTGAAAGCCTCAAAGTCTTTACCGCCAGCTCTTCTTTCGAGTTTCTGAATCATTCAGATGGTCGTTACACCTGTTCGATTGTGAGTTGGGAACTCGAAACAGATCCCGTCAAAGTCATCTATCTCAAAAATTTGATCAATGGAATTTGTACTGTTGATCAAGTATTGTCGACCATGAGGAAGCGTCAAGTGTTATACGACGATGAGACAACCAAGGTGTTGAACGGGCTCATGAGGCTGAAAAGACAAATCAATAACAGAAAAATTCTTCTTGCCAGCGAGACCGAATTCAAAGGACAGTCTTGGGGGGGCTCTGGTGTCATGGTCATTTCCAACGACGAGTGCACCAAAAAGCAGTATTCTCAATTTGATGGCGAAACTGTGGTGTCTGAGCATGCTCCACAGATCGGCGATTTATTCCGTAGGGTTCGGCGTATTACCGCGACCTCGCCCAAGTACAACTACCTTTCAAAAACGGAATTCTGGAATAACCTTGCGCATGCAGCCAATTCAGTCATAAAGGAAAACGGCGAAGCACGACTTGATGAAGTTTGTGAAAAGGTCATCACGAAGGCTATTGAATTTGTGACTCAAGAGCCTCTAAATCTCTGACTTGCATCAATTTTTCGCGATGCAGAATCGATCAATTCGTCTCTTTCTATCCAGCACCTTCCGCGACTTCGGTGAGGAACGGGATCTGCTTGTGCGTCAGGTCTTCCCCGCGCTGCGCGCCCGGCTCAAGGACCGCTTTGTTGAACTGGTGGATGTTGACCTGCGCTGGGGCATCACAGTCGAGCAAGCTGAGCGAGGCGAGGTACTGCCCATCTGCTTGGCCGAGATCGACCGCGCGCGGCCCTACTTCATTGGCATGCTGGGTGAGCGCTATGGCTGGATTCCGCCATCCGACGGTTTTGCACCGGACCTGATCGAGCGCCAGCCCTGGCTGAAGAAGCACCAGGGGGGCAAGAGCGTCACCGAGCTCGAGATCCTGCACGGAGTGCTCAACAACCGGCGCATGAAAGGCCGGACTTTCTTCTATTTCCGCTCACCGGGCTATGCCAAGGCAAAGGGCGGTGAATACGTGCCCGCTTCACCGGAGGACCGTGATCGCCAGCGCGACCTCAAGCGCCGCATCCAGGCCAGCGGCTACCCCGTGGTGGGCTACCGCGACCCTGCTTCTTTGGCCAAGCGGTTGGAGCGGGATCTTTGGAAGTTGCTCGATGCCGAATTCCCGGCCTCCTCGGTCCCGGATGCCTTCGAGCGCGAGGCCATGCGACATGAGGCCTATGCCACTCCGCGCAGGCGGCTGTATCTGGGAGGCGAGCGCTACCAGGCGCAATTGGCTTCGGCCCTTGAGTCTGGCGAGCAGCGCGTCGTCATTGAGGGCGCCTCAGGCGGGGGCAAGAGCGCGCTGCTGGCCAACTTCTTTGAGGGATACCGCAAGCGGCAACCTAAGCGCCCCGTCCATGAGCACTACCTGGGTGCCAGCGCCGATGCCGGCGACCCGCACGCGCTTGTACGCAGGCTATGTGAGTTCATCAAGCGGCAGACCAACAGCGGCGAAGAGATCGAATCCGAACCACAAAAGCTCATGGACAGCCTGCCGCTGTGGTTGGCCACAGCCAGCGCCTGGGCACGCAAGCGTAAGACGCGGTTCGTCTTCGTGCTCGATGCGCTCAACAGTCTGACCGATCAGCAAGACCTGCGCTGGTGGCCCGCCTTCCTGCCGCAGGGGGTGCACTTCGTGGTTTCCTGCCTGCATGGGCCGGTGCTGCAGGCGCTCAAATACAAAAGTCAGGGGCTAGACGGACAGAGCCCGCGCTGGAAGGTCATCACC
>SSFP01000147.1 GCA_008015455.1 Polynucleobacter sp.
GATCAGATCTGCCTGGGCAGGCATCGTAAGCGTCCTGAAGATCTTATCCAGCCTAGGTTGAGCCTTAAGTTCTTTAACCAGCTGAAGTTTGATGTGATATGTGTACCAAGTATCAAGAATGTTATACCATAGAACATCCATGATGTCATAACTATCAAGATCACCCGTGTCGATACCCCAAGCGGGTACTGCTAGCCTAGCCATGGCCTGAGGTTTCAAACCCTTTTGTACGTTCTCGTTCAACAGAGCAATAGCAAGCATGGTGTCGAAAGTAACCATCAGGGGCATGTCATACTGGAACATCCATTTACAATCGTATGACCCATTATGAGCATCAATTTCCTTAATACCGCTAATGTGCTTGCCCAAGATACGCATGACCTTTTCCCAAGCATTACGCCATACGGATCCCCTATGACTGAGGGGGACTGCCCAAACAACCAACCCTCGTTTACCCTCTGGAGTACGAATCACGCATGTGGCAGCAATGGATACAAGAGCAGAACCCATAGTATCTTTTTGGTAATACTCACCCTTTTTGGTCTCAACATCGATGGAGATTTCCTCCGTCATGTCGAGTACTCGGCAAATCTTCTGTAGACTCTCTTTGTCTACTCCATAAATGATCTGAGAGGGCTTCGGGTCAGCCAAGCCTTGGTCAACCCCGTTAACGTTATTGACGAACAACCTAAGGTCTGCTAAATAGCCTGGCTTTTGACCAGGGTTCCTGTTTACCGCGGATGGGGAGATAGTACTCATCACTACTGCCCCATTGAACTCAAACTCTTTACCTCGGTATTTAGTAATCCCAGACTTACCAGTAATAGATAACAAGGCTTCATTACCGAGGCATAAGATGTGAGTCACATTCTTTAGCCTGTTTAGTTCTGGTATTAGGTGCTCTGCAGCATGCTCTTTTAACTGCCTATTACTTAGGCTTACGTTAAAGTCGCTACACTTAATAACCGGTGTGTAATAAACATTACTAAGGTCTAACCCTAGCTCCTTTAGTTGTAGCTCTAAAGCATCTTGGAACCTACCAGATGATTTCCTATTAGTTACTACAACAACGGAAGCACTATGTGGCCCTATAGAAAAACTGTTCTGACTATGGTTAAAGCAGATGTCACAGTCTTCAGACATATTGTTCCTTATTACTAGAGAAGATCATCATCAGTTTCCAACCACCGCTTATTGAAGCTCTGTTTATGCTGAGCCTCTTTAGTAGAATCAATCCCTTGAGAGATGCCCCTATTAAGAGCTCGAGCAGCAAACAGGTGGTTTAAGCTGGGACTATAAAATAAGGTACCCGGCTTTGGCCTAAACCCTACTGCATACAGCAGCATTTTTAATGTGGGGGGTTTACTTAGCCTCATATCATTATCTTATATTAATGGTTGCTAGGGGTCAATGCTTTAGGGCTTGAGTCAGTCTTGATATTATCCCAAGCTAACGGCGAGACCCAACCCTTTCCTCGAGCAAGAGCCCTAACTGTATCCGCATACCTACCTTCGGGCTGGATCATACAGTGTCTGTAGTAGAACCATTGAATCTTGGCCGCAGTCTTTACGTGTATCCGGGCTTGCTTACCGGCTCTGATCTTATTTAGTGGTACATCGTGTAGACCGATCTTCTTGCCCATCTCAGAAGTAGACCAACCCATCCAAGCTAAACTCTGGAGCATCCTAGTATATGGCAAGGCATCAATGTGTTTAGCTACACCGAGAGTTTCTCTGTCCTTCTGCCTTTGGTCATTAAGCCTTTTGTTCCAACCTAAACACCAATTACATCGACACTTATGTTTACGGAAGCAGTGGTAGGAGTGGGGGTGTTCCTTAGGGCATATGGACAATTTCCACACCAGCCCTTTCTAGGAGGTCGAGGCCGTCGGTTAATCGGTAAGGAGTTCGATAGAGAACCCTACAAATGCCCGAATTGATGATAGCTCGTGCACAATCGACGCAAGGGGCATGAGTGCAATAGAGATCAGCCCCATCAGTCCCCTGCCCATAACGTGCAGCATATGCAATCGCATTTCGTTCAGCATGCTCAGCAATAGTACAGCCGGGAATTTTATCGCTACTGGTTACTATAACACTACTAGAACCATCGCTGTAGTAGTTAAGATTGCCATCTTCCCATAGATTATCGAAATCACCCCTATCCCAGACCGCTTTTACCCAAGCTGGTGGATCCTTAAGGCAGCCATCAAGATCGAGCTCAGCTCCAAAATCTCTTCCCCAGGCCCGGTGATCGCAGTGAGGCATACTTGCTGGAGCCCCATTGTAACCGGTAACGATAATACGACCGTTTCTGGAGATAAGTGCTCCAACTTTTGCCCTGCTACAGGTTCCACGTTTTGCAATTTCATGAGCAATACCCATGAGGGTTTCGTCTCGGGTAGGTCTAGGCATAACTTCATTCCTATTACTAAGAGAGTCAAGTAGTATGGCTTCTTCGAAGTTGGGCTTGGCATTTTTCTTTTCTCCCCTCTTAGGAGCAGGACCTAATGTTACCATTAGAACCAATCCTTACCCTGAGTATCCCAAAACTTGATTAGGTCTCGGTCTCCCTCGAAGATATGCATATTTCCTGTGTGGAAGGTAAGAGTACCCATACTTATGTTCATGTCTGACTTAGCCTGGATTTGATCACGTACCCAATGAGTAAGTCGAGTAGCTAAGTAAACATCATCTTGGTAATGACGAAGTAGATCGGTTGACCTCATTGTATAAGTAGTATGAATTACTCCTTGTCGAATCTGGAACTGCCATCCCAATGAGCAAGGTACTCGCTTGCCATGAACGGCACCAGTATCTTCTGGGAACCAAAGGGGGAGGTATGCCTGTCGTGTGTTAGGATCTCGAGCTAATTGGTTTACAATGTCACCCAGATCACCATACTCAAATAGAATACCACGCATAGGTTCTAAATCAAGAAGTGGGCCGGCATTCTTAGGCCACATCCGCTCTGGGTAAGTATGGCTAAATGCCTCACCCTCGGACTTATGTTCTTTATTGGTGTCACCATCAGCAGATCTTTTGCGGAATGGCCACCAAGCCTCGCTGGGGGATGGGTTAAGGGGCTGACCACCTACCCGCTCAAGATGATGGTCTTCAGCCCAAGGGAGTCTAGCACCAGTCTCCACACCAACCTGATGAGCAGTCTCAGGCATATGGTAAACGGTAGAAACATTGATAAGCTCATGCATGGGCATATCGATCAACTGGCTTTGCCAGGACCCCACCTTAAAAGGTGTAGTACCCATTAGATCCCTCTTCATTTTGTTGAAGTTTTCTACAAACTGGGGCTCAGTATAAATGTGCATAGTACCCTCCTTAGATACTTTTTAATTATATTATGTGGTAGATAACCAAGTCAACTATTTAGGCATACTCTGTCATAACAAAATCTTTGGCCATCTCTATCAAGCCGATAGTGGTGGACTTAGCCTGACTTCCCGAGAAAAAGTAGTTAGCAGTCTTTAGCTTTGAGTTTTCATCCAGGGCATTTATATCAAAGGATAAAACCCAACTCACCCCAGTGACAAGAACACCATCTTCTTCATCATTGCCCAGCTTATGCAGTTCATGAATGAGCTTCTCAATCTGACTTACAACTTCTCGCTCGGGATCTGATAGGGACTCAATCGTCATCTTCGTCATCCCCTCCGACAAAGTCAGTTCCATAATGTCCTGCCAATGGCATACCAATGGGGCTCAGATCTAGTGTTTGAATAGGTACGCTAGGGAGTGGTTCATAGGCCTTGAAGAACTCCTTCTGCTGACCTTTCATAGGCCCAGACTTATACAAAGACCAACCCTCGTATTGCTTGGCTACCTCATAGCCATACACCTCGGTGTGGAATCTTCGAACGATTCTTCGTAGAGTGTTGTAGGTCATATCACCAAGGGTCCGACCAGCTTGGTCATCCTTGATAACTTTCTGAAGCCACTTCCTTGAGAGCCTTAGTGCTGGGTGATCAAGAATCTCTCGTTTTTCCTTCACGGTCAGCTCGCTAGAGGGCTCAATCATCAAGCGGCGGTAATGAGTGCGCTTTTCCTCATTGGCATGATTTAAGAGGTACGCAAGCGATTTGAAGTTGTGCCATTGCACTGCTTGATTGACCCAAACAAACTTCATATCTTTCATCTCAATACCCAGCTCCTTGGCTAAGTATCGACCTACCATCCAGGCAACAGAAACATCAAGTGCCCCAATGTAGCCCAGGTAGCTAGTGCGGCTGATCAAAGTGATCTGGGGCTGAGGAATAGCCTTGTAGGTAATATTGAGCATGCATGAGCCCCACACCCGTGATTCCTGGTTGGTGGCACCGGAAGCAGCACCTCCCCGAGGTTTCACGATGTTAGTTCGGAATGCTGCAACGCCTCGACCAGACTTACCTGTCTTGGCAGTAATACGCTCAATCCAGGCCTTAAGTTGTACTGGGTCGATGTACTGTCGAACCATCATAGACCATCGCTGCTTGGTAATCCAAGCATCCTTGAGATCGAAATCCCATTCCATAGTATCTGCTTCGGCAATAATGTCATGGATCTGTACATCGATTGTAGATTCTATAGTAAGATCCTCTGATCGCCCATGAACAAGACTATCAGTGAGTTGATCATATAACTCAGTCATGTTCTTGGCTCTGTATGCCCTAACCACTTCTTCTCCTTATGCTAAAATTAAAGCTGCTATACCAATGAAGTAAAGAGAGGTCACTACCCCCCAAAATAGGTAAGTAGTGACCGTTCTCCTTATGTAGGACTTAGTAAGTCCGTTTTTCGACCGCGCAGTACTTTTCGATACCATTGGGCATATCCTGTACGTAGCACTCAACGGCAGTGTCGTCAAGAGCTCGTTTACAAAGGCCGCACTTAGTGGATACTCCATCGTACCCATCCTGCTGTCGCTTCTCATTGATAGCAGACTTAGCTTTGTATCCAGCAATCAAATCATCGGCAGTAATACCCGAGACCAAACAGAGATTTACAAAGAAGTGAAGAGCATCAACCAACTCGCCCTTAACGGCATCCTTGTTGAAATGGTCACTAGATGCCCACGGCTTCCAGCCTACTTCAGCCAAGGCTTCATGCAACTCATCCATTAGAGCTACGTGGTTAACCGAGTAAAAGGAGATGGCAGCTTGACGGTTAATGCCATCGAAGTCTCGTGGAGAAATACCATTACCATAGACCACAGTCTGTAAGTAGTCCTGGTGGGCAAAGATATCCCGGAGGGTATTAATCTCTTCGGGCTTCTCTACTCCCTCTGTTTGGTACGGCTGGAAGCGGATGTTTTCCTGATCCTCAGGGTTTACCATAGTGTAGTACTCTTTTCCGTGATGAGTTCGTTAACATAGTTTCGAACTTGGTTTAACCAGGCAGGTTTGCCTGAGATGGTGGGTGAAGCTTTATAGTTCCACACAAGGGGTGCTCGAGGAGCAAGCATGAGATCAATAGCTACTTTGTTTACATAAGCCTGGTAGATGGCTTCTGTTTTCTTAACTACTGATGCATTGTCTGGATCGTTCTCCAGGTTGGCCATAACCTCTTCTAGAGGAGGTAAGCAGTAGATGATGATGGGCTTCATCAGGTACAACCGCTTAAGTCGGGGGGCTAGCCAGTGGAGTTCTGAGAATCCTGGCTGAGCGGTACCTCTAATGAGTGGTCCATAGATAGGTTCACTAATTAGGCGGTGTCGATCGAAGATGGTTGGTACCAAGCCCCCATCTAGGTTATCATCAACCCAAGCCTGTAGGTCAGTCATAGCATTAGTTTCTTTGCTAACTACCCTAGGTGCTACCCCGATTCCCAGCTCGTCTTTGAGCCTGTTTACCAGAGTGGTTTTTCCTGAACCATC
>SSFP01000078.1 GCA_008015455.1 Polynucleobacter sp.
AAAAAAGCAGCCTCGGCTGCTTTTTTATTATCTAAGACAACTAGAAATAGAAAAAATCAAAAAGGCAATTTCGCCTCTGGCTTAATCGCCAAAAATGCTTCTTTGAACTCATTCTGAATTCTCTTAATCGCTGCATCAGAGTCTGCTTCAAAGCGCATTACCACGATCGGTGTTGTGTTCGATGGGCGAGCCAATCCGAAGCCATCAGCGTATTCAACGCGCACGCCATCAATCGTATTAACGCTTTGGGCAGAAGGGAACTTCGCCTGGGCTTTGATCTTTTCAAGCAAGGAAAACGCTTCGCCCTCAGCACAAGGCATTTGCAGTTCTGGTGTGCATGTGGCATTCGGTAGTTGGTTCAATGTGGCACTTGGATCTGTTTCCTTGCTTAGGATTTCTAGAAGGCGTGCACCGGTATACAAGCCATCATCAAAACCATACCAACGATCTTTGAAAAAGATGTGCCCACTCATTTCACCAGCTAGTGGGGCGCCAGTTTCTTTTAGTTTTGCCTTCACTAATGAGTGGCCTGTTTTCCACATCAAAGGTTGTCCACCGGCAGCTTGGATATAGCTAGCAAGATTGCGAGTGCATTTCACGTCATAAATAATTTCTGCACCAGGATGACGAGTCAAAACATCTTTAGCAAACAACATCATTTGACGGTCAGGGAAAATCACTTGACCATCTTTCGTTACAACGCCTAGGCGATCTGCATCGCCATCAAAAGCAAGACCTAATTCGTTATCTGTTGTTTGAAGATTTTTAATCAAATCTTGCAAATTTTCTAAGTGAGCTGGATCAGGGTGATGATTCGGGAAGGTGCCATCCACTTCGCAAAACAACTCTTGAACTTCGCAACCTAATTCTCTGAAGAGGCGACCTGCAAATGCTCCACCGACACCATTGCCGCAATCCACAGCAATCTTCATCGGGCGTGAGAGTTTGACATCCCCAATGATTCTTTGAAGATATTCAGGGAAGATGTTGTGTTCGCTACGAGTGCCTGTGCCGGCAGAAAAATTCTTTTGCACAATTCTTTCGCGCAATGCTTGAATCTGCTCGCCATAAATCGCTGCACCACCTAGGACCATTTTGAAGCCGTTGTAATCAGGCGGGTTGTGGCTACCAGTGATCATGATCCCTGAACGAGCTTGTTGACCATTGATCGTGATGTTGGTGCCAAAATAAACCATCGGTGTTGCAACAACACCCAAATCAATCACATCCACGCCTACAGATAGCAAACCTTTGGTTAAGCCTTCCATTAAGCTAGGACCTGATAGGCGACCATCACGACCTACGACGCAAACCTTCTCTCCCAAATCACGAATCGCGCTACCGAAGGATTGACCAATCAGTTGAGCGATATCTGGATTGAGGGTTTTATCAATGACACCACGAATGTCATAGGCTTTAAAAATAGATGCTGATAGTTCCATGGTGTCGCTACCTAATGGTGAGGAAAATAAAATTTAAGAATTAAGCCACTTGATTCTGGAGGCTGTGATTTCATCGATACCCTCTAATGAAGGGTTGTCGCCTTTGAGAGCAGATTGAATGGGTTTTGCTAATTTTTTACCTAGTTCAACACCCGGTTGGTCAAAACTGTTTAGGTTCCAAATAGCACCTAAACATAAGGCGCGATGTTCATATAGGGCTAATAAAGCGCCGAGATGGTATGCATCTAAGCGTTCTAACCAAATTAGATTGCTAGGTCTGCCACCTGGACATGAGTCATAAGCATGCTCTTCTTCAGAGCCATTAGCTAAAGCTTGAGCTTGGGCTAAACAATTGGCTAACAAAGATTGATGATGTTCTTTGGCTTCTGGCAAATTACTCATGGGCTCTTTGATGGCAATAAAGTCCACTGGGATCATTTGATTACCTTGGTGCAACATTTGGAAGTAGCTGTGTTGAGAGTTGCTTCCAGCACTGCCAAATACAACCGGTGATGTTGGGTCTGAACTTTGGCCATCATGAGTGACGCTCTTGCCATGGCTTTCCATTTCAAGTTGCTGTAACCATTCAGGTAAGAACCTTAAGGCGTGTGCATAAGGGACAATTGCTTTGGCAGTGATGCCATGTTTTTGTTGGTTATGGATCAATGTTAAAGCTAACATCAGCGGCATATTCTCAGCCGCGGGTGCATTGACAAAGTGCTGGTCCATCGCGTGAGCGCCAGCTAAAAACTCTCTAAAAGTTTTAAATCCATATTTAATGGCAATTGGTAAGCCAACGGCTGACCAAACTGAGAAACGTCCTCCCACCCAATCCCAAAATGGAAAAATGTTCTCCGGAGCGATGCCAAAAGCTTCTGCTGCCTCAGGGTTGGCAGTGATACCGATCAAACATTTCTTGAGTCCTGAAGCGCTGACTTGGTTAGCCTTAAGCCAATTAATGACTGTTTGAGCGTTTCGGATAGTTTCTAAAGTTGTAAATGTTTTAGAAGTAATCAGTACTCTGGTGCTGCGAGCTTGAGCTTTTGATAAAGCAGTGGCTAATTCAGCACTATCCACATTGGCAACAAAGTGCAGGCGAATGGCTTTGCCATCTTGGGGATTAATTTGATAAAGAGCGTCGCAAACTAAGCGAGGTCCCCAATCGGATCCACCAATGCCTAAGCAAATAACATCAGTAATACCAATTAATTGATTGCAGAAGCCTTCCATGCGTTGCCAAACATTCTTAACAAGAGGCATCACATCCTGACCATCAATCAGCATAGGCTCAGGTGATAGATTTCTAAGGGCTGGGTGCAGAGCTGCACGGTTCTCAGATCGATTGATGGCGGCGCCAGCAAATAGATCATCACGCTTTTGAAGGGCTCCTTTGGCGATAGCCATATCAATCAACTGACGAGATTGCTCGTCAGAGATGTTTTGATATGCCGTATCTAGAGTAAGTCCTACAGCGCTAATTAATTTAGACATTTATGGATTTTAGCAAGGCTAAATGACTAAAAAGTGAAAAAAATCGACAGACAAGCAAAGATGACTCTATAATCACGGCTGTTTTGGAAGCTTGGCAGAGTGGTTGAATGCAGCAGTCTTGAAAACTGCCGAGGATGCGAGTCCTCCGTGAGTTCGAATCTCACAGCTTCCGCCAAATCAATCGGTATTAAAAGGGCTAGAGGTGACCTCTAGCCCTTTTTGCCAAAATCGTTACCAAACCCTAGTGGTTTGGCACCTAAAGTTTCCTTTGTCCGTAACTCAGATTGGCATGATGTTTCCTTGCCAAGACTGTATTGCCATATTTTTTAAGTCTTTACATGTCGCTTTTCTTGGCTATTGTCTTTATTGGCACATAAACTAAATGCAAATCATTCTCATTTGTGTTAATATTTGAGAATTATGGAAATTTCTAGCGATCTAGATGTCAAGTCAACTTATGTAAAAGCGGGTATATGGGTTTTAGGAAGCCATCTACTTGCTATTGGACTATTGGTGGTAGGTGCGTTTTTAAAACCTCAGACGGAATTAGTCATGATGGCCGAAATGATTGATCGTCAATCTAGTGCTTTGGTGCAAAACTTTAGAAAGTCCACTGCCAATGAAGTAAAAAATCACAAGGAAGCGCTTAAGGTCAGCGATTCCGCTGCTGAAACAGCCTCTGAAAAAAAACCTGTAGATGGTAACCCTGGGGTAGCCGCTGTTTATATGCCTAATGCGGATGCCAGCGAACTGAATAACCCTAAGCCTCCATATCCTCCTATCTCCAGGCGCCTCGGTGAGCAGGGGCGTGTGATTCTTAAAGCCTGTGTCAGCAGTACAGGCGGCATTGATTCGCTCAATTTAATTAAAAGCTCTGGTTTTGATCGCTTGGACCGAATCGCACTTGAAACAGTTCAACGTTGGAAATTTATACCTGCCAGACGTGGTCAACAGCCTGTGGCTATGTGTTACCAGTTACCCATTCAATTTACTTTGGAGAAATAGTTGTGACTAATCAATTAGGCGTTATTCATATGTGGGCAGAGGGTGGCTTTGTCATTCAGTTAACTGCCGTTGCATTGCTTGCTATGTCGATCATTTCTTGGACCGTCATTATTGTTAAAGGATTAATGATTCATCGTTCTAAGAAACAAGCTAAAGCCATGCACCATTTTTGGCATAGTCCAGATTTAAATGAAGGTTTAAAGAGCCTTAGTAACTCTAATGACAAAGGTATCAATACATTTAAGTTGTTGGCCTTAGAGGGTCAGCATGCAATGGCTCATCATCGCCATACAGAAAAACATCTTCACGATCACTTAGATTTGAGTGATTGGATGACGGGCAGTTTACGTAACGCCATTGACGATGCGCAAGAAAAGCTAAGTTCTGGTTTGGCGCTATTGGCTTCGATTGGATCAACAGCTCCATTCGTTGGATTATTCGGTACGGTATGGGGTATCTATCATGCCTTGATCACCATCAGTGAAGTTGGCCAGGCGAGCATTGATAAGGTGGCTGGTCCTGTGGGTGAGGCATTAATCATGACTGCCTTTGGTTTGGCTGTGGCGATTCCAGCGGTACTAGGCTATAACGCTTTAGTGCGTGGAAATAAATTTATTTTAGGGAAGTTGAATCGTTTTGCTTATGACTTGCATTCATATTATGTGACTGGCAATCGTATTCAAAGAGCAGATTCAGACAAGCTTCAGCCAGCCGTCTAAGGAGACATCATCATGGCTTTTGGAAGTTTAGATAATGGTGAACAAGAGGTGATGAGTGAAATTAACATGACTCCATTAGTGGATGTGATGTTGGTTTTGTTGATTATTTTCATCGTCACTGTTCCGGTGATGAAGCATGCTGTGGACTTTAACTTGCCGCAAGCCACTAGCAAAGCGCAACAAGACAAGCCAGAAACCATCAGATTATCTATAGATGCCTCAGGTAGGTATAACTTAGATAAGCGCACCATGACAGCAATAGAGTTAGAGCTGGAGTTAAAGCGTTTAGCTAATCAACAAAATCAACCATCTTTGCATATCTATGGAGATAAGAAGGTGGCTTATGAGTATGTTGCTTCAGCTATGGCGATGGCTAACCGAGCTGGGTTGCAGAAAGTTGGTTTTGTTACAGGGCCAGGCAAGTAATGGTTGCAGATAAAAAGCTGACCTTAGCACCCACCATCATTGCTGGTGAAGCGCATAAATATGCAGTGCCAACAGGTTTTAAAGGACGGGTGGTAAACAGTAAAGAGTTATTGGGTGAAAGTAAGTCACTCATCATTGAGCATGAAGGTGAAATCTATCACTTACGTGCTACCAAGTTTGGAAAGTTAGTTTTAACTAAATAGTTTTAACAATTTGTTCGTAGCCAGCCGTACATGGGTGTTCGTTAGTCACTGACCCACGCGATGCAGCAAGCCAATAAATACCGTATCTAAATAGTTAGATACATCCTCTTATTGGAGTTTGCTATGAAGAAAAGAAACATTAAAAAAACCATTAAAAACAATGCTGCTAAACCATCGCATTTGCATGGAATTGGTGCAGCAGTTGCAGCGATGTTGATGGCGCCTGCTGTATCGATGGCTCAAGCAGAAGAAACCAAAGCATTGAACCAGATCGATGTGAAAAGCACGTATGAGCAAGGTGCAGTTGGTTATAACGCTAGTACAACGACTGTGGGTAAAACCACGCAAGCTGTTAAAGATATTCCTCAAGCTATTACGATTGTTCCTAAAGAGCTCATACAAGACAAAAATAATGACAACTTGAAAGATGCATTAAGAAACGTCGCTGGCATGACATTTAATGCTGGTGAGGGCGGTCGTATTGGTGACAACATGAACCTAAGAGGGTTCTACTCTTTTGGGGATTTATACATGGATGGTATTCGTGATACGGCGCAATATAACCGTGAAACATTTAATTTGGAGCAAATTGATGTTTTGAGAGGTTCTGGCTCGATGTTATTTGGGCGTGGTCAAGCTGGCGGTGTGATCAATCAGGTATCAAAAACACCTTTTATGACTGATAAAGGTAATGTTTCTGCAACAGTGGGTAGTTATGACTATTACAGAACAACTGCTGATATTAATAAGGTGATCGATGAGGCTAGTAGCACAGCTTTGCGCATTAATGCCATGGGGCATGATGCCAAGAGTTCTAGAGATGTTGTGAGTAGCCAGAGAGAGGGTTTAGCGCCAACCCTCACCTGGGGTATAGGCACGGCTAACCAAATTAGCATAAGCCACTACTATTTAAAGACGAATAATGTGCCTGATTACGGTATTGGATTTAATAGCACAACTAGGTTACCAGTTGAGATATCTGCCAAGCAATTTAGTGGTACTACTGCGGACTATGAGGATAACGTCACCAACATGACAACGATTGCCCAAGAGTACACATTTGATGCAAACACTAAGTTAAACACCAAGTTCCGTAAATCAAATTACACCAGAGCTTTATGGTCTAACAAGGGTAGAAATTCTTATCCATACACCAATCTTAGTTTGGCAGGACCTCGTGGTGCAGAAGAAGATACCTATGTGCTGCAATCCGACTTTAGTAAGAAATTCGCTACTGGAAAGGTCAAGCATGAGTTGTTGATGGGCGTTGAGTATCTCAAAGAGAATCTTGAGAGATGGTCTTATCGAACGGATTCTTGTTCGGATACTACTAATCCCACATATACAGGAACAGTTGTTTCTGGTTATTCGATGACAACTGATAGATGTGCATTTGGATATGGCAATCAAGTCAAAAATCCAACAAGTCTATTTGGTTATAAAGGGGATTCGTATGCCTTATATATTCAAGATATGGTGGAGTTTTATCCTGGGTGGAAATTGTTAGGTGGAATTCGTCAAGATTGGTTAACCGCTAATTACACCAATGCAGCTGCAAGTAACAACAGCTTAGGCTCAACTGGAAAGGCATCATTAGATTTTTCTGAGAAAAGCTATCGTTCAGGTTTAACCTATCAGCCCAATGAGATGACGACTTATTACTTGGCTTGGAATGATTTATTCAACGCTACAGCTGATTTATATCAGTTATCAGCGGGCACAGGTTATCCAGCTGAGCGGAGTAGCACGACTGAAATTGGCGCTAAATGGGATTTATATGATGGCGATCTATCTGTAAGAACTGCTCTGTATCGAGCAACTAAAGAGTGGGAACGCAACACTGATTTGGAGAGTACTGGGTCCATCAACTCTATGAAAAGGCACACAGATGGGGTTGAGTTTGAGTTCGCAGGCAGAATCAATGCAGCATGGGAGATATTTGGCGGTCTTGCATTGATGGATGCCAAAATTGATGAGCGCGGATACGGCACTAGAACCTCCTCCACTGCGAGACATCATATTGCCATTGACGGCATGACTCCACGAAATACACCAAAATATACCTACAACCTATGGGCAACGTACCGTGTTGATCCTCAGTTGAAAGTGGGGGGTGGGGCAACTGCGGTGGGTAGACGAATCGTCTACGGATTAAGTGACAGTGTGCCAAGCGTCAATAATGTGCCTAGCTATCTTCGCTTTGATGCCATGGCTCAATACGACATTAAAAATGAGTACTCAATTAAATTAAATATTCAGAATTTAATGAATAAAACAATTTATGAGTCCGCTTATGAGAACGGTGGTTTTGTGGTGCCCGGCTCTAAACGCGCATTTCAGTTAACGGGAACTTATAAGTTCTAAATTAAGAATGGAGCTATCAGCATGTTGTTACATGTACCCAATGTATTAACAAAAGATCAGGTGTCTGAGATAAGAAAAATTATTGATGAAGCTGATTGGGCTGATGGTTCTATTACTGCTGGAACACAGTCAGCTAAGGCAAAAAATAACCGACAGTTACCTGAAGATGGCGCAGCCGCCCAAAAGGCTAGAAATATTGTTTTACAGGCATTATCAATCAATGCCAAGTATTTAACGGGAGCATTAC
>SSFP01000093.1 GCA_008015455.1 Polynucleobacter sp.
CCAGCTTGCTATTTAGGGTTATACCTGATATCGTTTCATTCTTCAGACGCGGGGTGGAGCAGTCTGGCAGCTCGTCGGGCTCATAACCCGAAGGTCATAGGTTCAAATCCTATCCCCGCAACCAAACATCTCAAAAACCTCTTGTTTATCAAGGGTTTTTTTGTTTTTAGGGGTTCTTTGGCATACTACAAGCCCAACGAAGGAAATCACTTATGAAAAAAATTATCTGCGCCCTACTATTGTCAGTTTCCAGCTTTGCTTGGGCTGGTCCCTTGGTGGAATTTAAAACATCGATGGGCGACTTTACAGTCGAGGTAAACCCAGAAAAGGCACCAAAGACTGTCGATAATTTCTTAGCTTACGTTAAGAGTGGTTTTTATAACGGCACTATTTTTCATCGCGTGATTAATAACTTCATGGTTCAAGGCGGAGGCTTTACTAAAGATATGCAACAAAAGCCGACCAATCCTCCTATTCCATTAGAGTCAAACAACGGGCTTAAGAATTTAAACTACTCGATAGCCATGGCAAGAACTAATCAACCTGATTCAGCCACAGCACAATTTTTTATCAATGTTGTCGATAATAAAAATTTAGATTACCCACGACCTGATGGTCATGGATATGCAGTTTTTGGCATAGTTGTTAAAGGAACAGAGACGATTGATAAGATCAAAAAAACAGTCACCACGAGACAGGGTTACTTCTCTGATGTTCCTGTTCAAGCTATCGTGATACAAAGCGCCACGATCGTACGCCCATAAAATGCATAAAGATGAGCAACTTTTGACATGCATCTTGTTAGACGATGCGTCGAGCTCTGCTCATCAGCCAACTAGTAGGTTATACAAAAATCCGATTGAATATCTTGAAGCTCATCATGCGGATGACTTAGATGCGACCTTAGAAAAAATCCAAGACGCCATCTCAAATCAGCAATATGTGGTGACATGCCTCAGTTATGAATTAGGCGAATATCTACAAGGCTTAACGCCTAAAGCTTCAAAGACACCTTGGATCAGAGCATGGATTTTTAATGGTGTTAGCAAATTAAGTAAAGATGAAACAGACGATTGGATCTCTACCAACACCAATGTTTCGACTGAAGATCTCCCTTATTCAATCAGCCATCTTCACGCAAATATTGACCCTCTCACTTATAAGAAAAAGATTGAGCAAATTCAAGAGCTCATTAAGAGCGGTGACACCTATCAAGTGAACTTTACTTATAGGCTCAAGGGTCATATTTGCGATGACCCTTTGCGCTTGTATGGACAATTAAGACAACAGCAACCAGGTCCATTTGGCGCATACATTCAGTATCAAGATGGATGGGTTTTGTCTTGCTCTCCAGAATGGTTTTTAGCCAAGCGAGGTACTCACCTCATTACCATGCCTATGAAAGGCACCGCTAAAGCTAGTGAAGAGAACACTCAAACATTAGAGGCTGATCCCAAAAATCGGGCTGAAAATTTAATGATTGTTGATTTACTTAGAAATGACTTGGGAAGAATTGCCATACCCGGCACAGTCAGTGTTCCTGAACTATTCCATGTCGATCAACACGGTGATGTTTTACAAATGACCTCGACAATTGAAGCTTCAGTGAACTCCTCGTTGAGTCTTAAAGATCTATTGACTGCCATCTACCCATGTGGCTCAATTACCGGCGCTCCTAAGAAAAGAACAATGGAGATTATTCAAACCCTGGAAGACTCTCCTCGAGAACTGTATTGCGGATCCATTGCCTGGTTTGACCCTGCCGCAAAAGGAGAAATTCTAGGTGATGTGGGTATGAGTGTTGTTATTAGAACGCTTCAAGTCAATCAGGATAAAAAATTTACGATGGGTGTTGGCGGAGGAATTACGATTGACTCAAACAGTCAAAGCGAATGGCAGGAGTGCCAAACCAAAGCAAATTTCTTGATGAAACTTCAACCCCCCGTTGATTTATTTGAAACAATCAGAGTTGAGATGGGGCAAGCATGCTTTCTAGACCCTCATCTCCAACGCCTCAAGCACTCAGCAATGACCTTTGGTATTCATTTTGATTCCTTAAAGGCGACTCAATTAATCCAAGAATCCTGCTCAACTTTAAGCGACGAAGCTAAAAGGAGTCTTCACCGCTTAAGACTTGATCTTTTACAAAATGGTCAGATGGGTGTTCGCTTAACAACAATTCAATCAATTGATACACCCTCCCCTTTAATTTGGGCTAAAGATCTATTTCAAGAGGATGTTACAAGCCAATCAGGCAATACGTGGCTTCAGCACAAACTCAGTCAGCGGATGATTTATGACCAAGCATGGCAACGCGCAGAAAAAAATGGAGCATTTGATGCTCTGTTTATCAACGAATTAGGTCATGTCACAGAAGGTGGTCGATCTAACATCTTTATTAAAAAAGATGGTCAGTGGCTCACACCACCGATTAGTGCCGGATGCCTGCCTGGCATTATGAGATCATTGATTCTCAAAGATCCGCAATGGCAAGCCATTGAAAAGAATTTCACGCCCGAAGATGTGATGATGGCTGAAGAAATTATTTTATGTAACGCATTGCGTGGCATCATCACTATCAAGCTCGATACGAAGGACTAATCCCGCATGAACTTTTGCCCTAGATGTGGCTCTCCAGTCACCATTGAAATTCCACCAGGTGACACAAGAGAACGTCATGTTTGTACTGCTTGTGATTCTATTCATTATGACAACCCAAGAAATGTGGTGGGCACCATCCCTCTTTGGGAGGACAAAGTGTTGCTTTGCAAACGAGCCATCCAACCTCGCCTAGGCTTTTGGACTTTACCAGCAGGCTTTTTAGAGGTGAATGAAACCACGCAAGATGGGGCGCAGCGAGAAACTCTCGAAGAGGCTGGCGCTCATGTGGAAATTGGTCCCCTATTCTCACTACTCAACGTGACTCATGCAGAACAAGTTCATCTTTTCTATCTAGCCAAAATGCATGAGCCAGTATTTAGTGCAGGCATTGAAAGTCTAGAAGTTGCCCTATTTTCTGAGGAAGATATTCCTTGGGATGACATTGCATTCCCAACCGTGACAAAAACACTTCAGTGGTTTTTTGCAGATCGCCATGCTGGTCGCTTAAGTCAGCAGCAAAGTATTGCCACACATCTACATGACATCGGATTTGATGAACGTGTTGATCGCCCATATAAGAAGAAATGAGCATTCCTTGGATTTCAACTGAAGAGCCTTTTCCAGACTCAGAGCATCTTGATCCAGATCCTGAGGTACCTGGTCTCGTTGCTATCAGTGAAGAGATTCACCCCAAGCAGTTACTAAGAGCCTATAACCAAGGAATCTTCCCTTGGTACTCTGATGGGCAACCCATTCTTTGGTGGTCCCCCAACCCAAGAATGGTTCTCAAACCTAAAGACTTCAAAATTAGTCATAGCCTTAAAAAATTAATTAAAGAAGTCCTGCTTGATCAATCCTGGGAAGTCAGAGTTGATCATCAATTTCATGAAACGATGTTGTCTTGTGCAACTCAGAAAAGAAATGGTCAGAATGGCACATGGATCACGCATGCCATCATGCATTCATACGGGAAACTCCATGAAGAAGGTTTTGCTCATAGCGTTGAAGTTTTCTTTCAAGGTCAACGAGTTGGTGGTTTATATGCGGTCAATCTTGGTGACATGGTGTTTGGGGAATCCATGTTTTCTAAAAAGGCTGATGCATCAAAAATTGCCTTAGCCAGCTTATGTGCATGGTGTATTGACCAAGACATTGAGATGATCGATTGCCAACAAGAAACAACACACCTGACCTCACTGGGCGGTAAACCCATCCCTAGAGCTGAATTTCTCAGTCACATTCAGGAAAAATGTTCAGCAAAAAATCCCGTTTGGAGTTTTAATAAGAGTGTGTTGAGTTATTGGCTGAATAAGCATTCATGAGCAAAGTTAAAGAACTACCTTTTACGACCTTGCAGTTTTATGCAACGGCTGCCTACGAGTGTAGTTATTTACCTCATCACCAAGCGCGTTCACAAGTTGCCACCCCCACTCACCTAATTCACGCTGATATTTACGGAGAACTGGTAGCTAGTGGTTTTCGTCGCAGTGGTTTGTATACCTATCGCCCTTACTGTGATGGTTGTAAATCATGTACAGCCTCTCGAGTTTTAGTGGATCAATTTCAAGCCAAACGGTATCAGCAACGCTCGCTTAAAAAACATCAAAATCTTGAAGTAACCATCGGTCATTTGGGTTATTTTGAGGAGCACTATCAACTCTATGTCAATTATCAAAAGCATCGACACGCTGGTGGCGGCATGGATAGTGATGACCAAGAACAGTACAAGCAGTTTTTATTACAAAGTAAGGTGAACTCGCGACTCATTGAATTCAGAGAAGGTCCTGATAGTCCCGAGGCTGGAAAACTGAGAATGGTCAGCATTATTGACATCATCCAAGACGGTTTATCTTCGGTCTACACATTCTTTGATACAACAGTAAAAAATGTCAGTTATGGCACCTACTGCATCATGTGGCAAATTCAGCAAGCTCAAAAGTTAAACCTACCTTATTTATATTTAGGCTACTACATCAAAGAAAGCCCTAAAATGTCATATAAGGCTCAATTTGAGCCATTAGAAATTTTGGTAGATGGGCATTGGCAAATTAACGCCTAAAAAATAAAGAATAAAAGTAGTTATGAATCTATATCCATTTGTAAAACCATGGCTTTTTGCCATGGATGCTGAAAGAGCTCACCATCTCACCCTCAACACTCTCGATCAAGCATATAGCTCAGGTCTAGGCTTTCTCTCAAAAGAAAGCATTCCAACGGACGAAAGAGTTATTTGTGGCTTAAGATTTCCTAACCCTGTGGGTCTTGCTGCAGGTCTTGATAAAGATGGTCAATATATTGATGCATTGGCTAATTTAGGTTTTGGCTTCATTGAAATTGGCACGGTCACACCTAAACCGCAACCGGGCAACCCCAAACCAAGAATGTTTCGCTTACCAGAAGCTCAAGCATTGATTAATCGCATGGGGTTTAACAACGATGGTGTTGATGCTTGTGTAGCACGTGTTAAACAATCAAAATTTTGGCAATCTGGTGGCATCTTAGGTTTGAATATTGGTAAGAATGCAAGTACACCTATCGAATCAGCTGCAGATGACTATATTCATTGCATGCAAAAAGTCTATGAGATTGCCTCTTACATCACGATCAACATTTCCTCTCCAAACACCAAAAATTTAAGGCAACTTCAGGGTGGTGATGAACTCAATCAATTGTTGCGTGCCATCGCTCAAGAAAAGACCGCATTAAGTCAGCGGTATCAGAAGCAAGTTCCTATATTTTTAAAGATCGCCCCAGATCTGGATCTGGAGCAAATTGAAAATATTGCTCAGCTTCTGATCGAATACAAAATGGATGCTGTCATTGCCACAAACACCACGATTTCGCGTGATGCCGTAGCACACCTTCCTCATGGAAATGAAGCTGGTGGATTGTC
>SSFP01000051.1 GCA_008015455.1 Polynucleobacter sp.
CACCATGACAAAATCACAAGCTAATGCAGTATCAGCGCCTAAGCCTGATGCGGATCCATTCACGGCAGCGATCGTAGGTTTAGGCATGTTATGCAACAATAAAATCGTGTGATGAACGCGCTGCTGGCGAGACCAACCATTAAAAGCCACCTCCCCCGTAGGCGCTTCCATTCTATTTTTCATCCCAGAAATATCTCCACCAGCACAAAAAGCTGCACCTTCCCCAGTTAAAACAACTGCCTTAATTTCTCGATGATTAGAGACATGCTCAAGAATCTGAATAAATTCGGTTCTCATGTCGTCACTCATCGCATTTCTTTTTTCAGGACGATTAAAGCTAATAGTTGCTATTCCCGCATCTATATTTAAATTAACTAAGGAGGTGCTCATTGATTAATTCCTAATTAAATTGTTATACCGATTTACTCAGCTTTGATGCCAGCACTTTTAACAACCACTTTCCAACGCTCTTCTTCAGCCTTCAGAAATTTATCGAATTCTTCTGGACCACTTGCTCTCACAGTAAGTCCCTCACCTTCCACGCGTTTTTTAAATGCCTCAGATTGTGTTGCCTTCTTTGTGGCTGCATTTAATCGCGCGATAACTGGTTTTGGCGTACCAGCTGGAGCTAGGAAGCCATACCAACTTGATGCCTCATAACCTGGAATTCCGCTCTCAGCAATCGTAGGGTACTTTGCCAATGAAGGAGATGCTGACCTAGCACTTGTTGTTACAGCAATCGCTCTTAACTTACCACTTTCTAAGAAAGCACTAACTGCAGCAGCTGTAGCAAACATCATGTCGACTTGCCCTCCCATTACATCGGTCAAAGCTGGACCTGCTCCTTTATAAGGAATATGGACTAAATCTGTTTTAGATAAGTATTTAAATAATTCGCCAGCCAAGTGAGCAGACGTTCCAGATCCCTGAGAAGCGAATGTTAATGTGCCAGGCTTTGCCTTGGCTGCTGCCAAAATATCTTTCACTGACTTGTATGGACTATCAGGTTTTACGACCAAAACATTAGGTGAAACGCCAATCAAGCTAACTGGGGCGAATGAGTCATTCTGAGAGTATGGCAACTTGGCTTGAATGCTTGGGTTGATTGTGTGAGCAATTGTTGCCATCACTAAGGTATATCCATCAGCAGGACTCTTAGCTACAAAATCTGTGCCAATCATCGTACCTGCACCAGGTTTATTTTCAACAATTACCGACTGCCCAAGATCCTGAGCCATCGCTTGCCCAAGAGTTCTGGTAATGATGTCTGTACCCCCTCCTGGAGAAAACGGCACTATCAACTTAACTGGTTTGGACGGAAATTTATCTGATTGAGTAGCTTGTGCATAAGCTACTGGACTTAACGAAACACATAAAACAAATGCTGTAACAGATTTCAATAAAAACTGACGTTTCTTATGGCTATTCATTGCTATCACCTTAAATACATCTAGTCATCTAATTAGTGCTGCTTGTTTTTACTGATTCAGTATATAAATTTGTACTTAGGTGTAACATTAGCAATTCCATCAGGCGGAACAACCTAAATGACCACTCATACAAGAAAAAGCTCATCAAATTCTGTGCGCTCTTTAGAACGTGGGCTCGAAATCTTGAGGGCTTTTAGACCGGGAACCGACCTTCTTGGCAATGGCGAGCTAGCTGAAAAAACAGGATTGTCTAAATCAACGGTCAGTCGCCTAACTCAAACACTGGTCCAGTCAGGATTTCTATATAAAGATGAGCAAGCCAAAGCGTATCGATTGGCAGCACCTGTTTTGAGTCTTAGCCACACCATCAAAACCAGCTCACCTATTTTGCAGGTTGCCCAACCATTAATGGTGGCACTCTCAGAAAAACTTCAATTGAATATTGGCTTGGCAGTTGCAGATAGTTGTGAAATGGTCTACCTAGAGGCTGTGCGGTACAACAAAAAAACTGCATTAAGAAATATTGTGATGGGTCATCGAGTACCCATGGAGCTCACCTCATTAGGACGAGCATGGCTGGCAGCAAATAAACCTGAAATTCGAGAAAAAACTCTAGAAGAATTAAAAGTCCATAGATCTAAAGATTGGGGAAAAATATCCTCAGAAATTAATCAGGCGATACTCGAAACTCTAGAAAAAAAATACTGCTCTACTGCTTGGTTACCAGAAGTAGTAGCCATCTCAACCCCTATAGAAATCAATAACCACCCAATTTATGTTCTTAATATGAGCAGAACAACAAAAGAAGACCTCAATTCCTTTGCTCGAAATCATAGTAAAGAATTATTAAATTTGGCTAAAGAAATTAAAACTAAAGTTTCCAATCTTAATCAGTAGGTTTATTCTTCAGCTAATGACAAATCCTGCACAAGAACTAATTAAATGGTGGGCACCACTCAAGTTCACAACATTCCGTATGTTGTGGATCGTTTGGCTAACAGCCAATACCTGCATGTGGATGAACGATGTCGCTGCATCATGGCTGATGACCAGCCTCACCACATCAGCCACGATGATCGCCTTGGTTCAAACTGCCTCGAATTTACCTGTTTTTCTTCTTGGTTTACCCAGTGGCGCACTCGCAGATATTTTTGATCGCCGCAAGTATTTCCTTTTTACCCAAATTTGGGTAGCGGTGAATGCTTGCGTCTTATTTATTACCGTCGCATTTGATCTTCTCAATCCAAGCTCATTACTCCTACTAACATTTTTAAATGGCGTTGGACTAGCCATGCGATGGCCTGTGTTTGCAGCCATCGTGCCACAACTCATTCCTAAAGATCACCTCTCTCCTGCTCTAGCACTCAATGGTATTGCCATGAATACGTCCCGAATCATCGGACCTATTTTGGCAGGTGCTGTGATTGCTTATGCGGGTATTGCTGAAGTTTTTGCTCTTAATGTGATTTTTTCGATCATGGCAGCCGTGATTATTTATCGTTGGCAATTTCAGGCAGAAGTCTCAACGCTTCCAGGTGAGCGATTTATTGGCGCCATGCGAGTTGGTTGGCAATATATCGGGCAAAGCAAGCGGATTAAAACAGTATTACTAAGGGTGTTCTTTTTCTTTATGCAATCTTCTGCACTATTGGCACTCCTGCCTTTGATTGCAAAGGATCATTTTGGTGGCGATGCTCAAACCTTCACTCTATTATTGGCTTGCTTAGGTTTTGGGGCAGTTCTAGCTGCTTCTCAACTTCCTCGCATTCGATCTGGATGGAATAGAACCCAACTTGCCAATGCAGGCTCGATTACTCAAGCTATCAGCTCGATTGGCGTGATTTTTTGCCCTGAGGTATGGATGGCTTTACCACTTTTGATCATCTCAGGAATGGCTTGGATATGCGTAGCCAACTCCTTAACTATCTCAGTACAACTTTGTCTTCCTAACTGGGTCAAAGCACGAGGTATGTCTTTTTATCAGGTCAGCCTCATGGGTGGCAGCGCGCTAGGTGCCGCGCTTTGGGGGAAAGTCACAGAGTTAAGCACGATTGAAGCTGGTGTTATTAGCGGCAATCTTGTTGGCTTACTCTTGCTAGCCTTTATTTTTCATAAAAAAATTGAAGGTACTATTGAAGAAGACCTTACACCTGTATGCCCCATTGAACATCCTGACACATCTCAACAAGTTGATATGGCAGCGGGTCCGGTGATGATCTCTATTCACTATCAGATCAAACCAGAAAACCAAGAAGAATTTAGAAGCATCATGACTGAGTCTCGCAAATTGCGCCTCATGCAGGGAGCTTTAACATGGAGTCTTTTTGAAGATCATCAAGACTCAGAAGCATTTGTTGAGTATTTTGTATTTGATACTTGGGCTGACTATCTCAGACGCTTTGATCGTTTTACGATCCAGGATCTCAAAATGCAAGAAGCCAGACATGCACTTCATGCAGGAGATGGACCACCAAAAATCGTTAGAGAAATCGCCAGCAAACTAAAAGCTAAGCGCTAACCCTAGGTGATTAGACTCTGAGGCGTTGTAAGACAACAATCGCTGGTAAAGAAAAGAAAAAACAGTAAGCAGCTGGTGCCCAAGCCCACCCCCGCACCTCTAACAACCAACTCATCATGAGTGGCGCAGTTCCAGCAAACAAGGCAACAGATAAGCTATATCCAATCGCAAAAACTGAACATCTCTCTTCTGGTTTAACCAAACGACTAATCAAGACACCCTGAGCACCAAACAACAACATGATGGGCGTAATAATCAAGGCTTGAGAAATTGCTAAACCTGTCACCCCACCCATTTGTGCTGCTAATACACAAGGAATCACAAGCAGGGCACCTAACCATGTTGCGTAGCTGGTGATTTGAATACGCCCTATCTTGTCAGCTAACCAACCACCTAAAACAATCAGAGGGACGCCAAACAATTGCACGACGGTTGCAACTGTATTGGCTGATTGCATGGAACCTCCATGCTTAGCCACGTAATCAACAAAATAAACAAAATGAACATAAAACAAAACATTTGAAAATGACACTAATGAGGCGATCTGAACAAGAGTTCTCCATGATTTGATCGTGTCATGGAGTCTTTTGGATATCACTTGTAAAACTTCTTGAAAGTTAATGCGATGCTGAATAGCTGTATCAAGAGTTTCTGGCATATGAAGGCGTAAACGCCAGCCTGCGATAGCAACTAAGGCACCTAATAGAAATGGTAAACGCCACGCCCACGAATCAATAGCTTCTTCAGTAAAAAAATAAGCCATTAGAGCGGCAACCAGAGAGCCTGAAAAATATCCCAGCATAGCTCCAGCATGAGCAATACCAGACATCAAGCCCTCTTTATCTTCAGGTGAAGCCTCGGTGGCATAGACCATACTGCCCGTGTACTCACCCCCAACAGAAAAACCTTGAGTCATTCTTAAAAACATCAAGGCATAGGCAGCAAGAGCCCCTACTTGGGCATAGGTGGGAAGTAAAGCTACCAGAAAACTAGCAACCCCCATGATGACAATGCTCAACGTCATCATCTTTCTTCTTCCCCAAAGATCGCCCACAGGACCTAAGACTAAACTTCCTAGGGGTCTAGCTAAATAACCAATAGCAAATATGCCAAAAGAGGCGACAGTTTGAAGTACAGGATCAGAATCGGAGAAGAAGACTTTGCCCAGCGATGTTGCAAAGTAGCCATAAATAGCAAAATCAAACCACTCGAGGGTATTACCAAGAGCACCTGCAATCGCTGCAGAGTAACGTTGCGGGATTAATTGCATATTTGTTCAGTAAGTTAATGAATGGGATAACTATACATCCCATTCATTACTCGGATAGCTTCAACAAAAATTTATAAAGATGAAGATTTATAAATCTCTTTACCTGACTTGATCGTACGCAGAACCTGAATATCTTTAATTTTCATAGGATCTACTTTAAGAGGATTGGCATCTAAAACAACCATATCTGCCAACTTGCCTGCCTCAAGCGTTCCTTTAATTGCCTCATCTCTGTATTGATAAGCCCCATAACTCGTGAGGGCTTGAAGTCCCACATACGGGGAGACGCGTTCTTGCGGGCCTACTACTACCCCATTTTTAGAAACACGATTCACTGATGACCACAAAACAAATAACTGACTAATAGGCGTCACCGGTGCATCATTGTGATTAGCGAACTTAAGACCTTTTTGTTTAGCGCTCTTCATGGGACTTAAGAATGAAGCTCTCTTCTGCCCTAAATTAGCTAAATGAATATCACCCCAGAAATAGGTGTGATTAGTGAAAAAAGTAGGATAAAAATTAAATTTCTTATAACTATTCAATTGGTCAGGACGCATTACTTGAGAATGAACAATCACTGTGCGACGCTCAATGCCAGGGGTTTTCAATTGCTTCTCAGCAAACTGATGGCCTTTGATCATCATGTCAGTAGAGGCATCTCCATTGCAGTGTGCATAGATTTGAACCTTGTTTTTATAAGCCTTAATAAAAACTTGATTGACTTCATCCTGAGTCATATTAGGAAAGCCATGACAGTGACCAGTACATCCTGGAACAGGCGTTAAGTAGTCTTCTGTAAGAAACGCTGTTTTGCCTTGAGGTGAACCATCTAATGCGATTTTTAAACCTGCATATTTCAAACCACCGTTGTACTCCTGCCACTTCACCTTCCCAGTGCCCAGAACTTGATCAGCCATCAAATAAAACGGTAGACCCACAATATCAATCGATAAAAGATTATTTTTAGCGGCGTAATCTAAGACTTCCATTTTCTCTGGCGTTACCAAAGCCTCATTAGCGGTTGTAACACCGACTTTCGCGTAATCCATCATGGCTTGTTTGAGCAAAGACATTTCTTTAGTCATTGCGCGCTTAGTGATGACCATTGGTAAAAATGGCACCATCGCAGTTTCTTGAATTAAACCTTCTGGCTCTTTTGAGCCAGGTTTACGAACAATCGTGCCACCTGAAGGATCAGGTGTTTGGGCTGAAATATTGGCGGCTTTCAAAGCCAAGCTATTAGCCACCAACATATGACCAGATACGTGTCGCAAGATCACCGGATTTTTAGGGAAGACTGCATCAAGCTCAGCAGCCGTTGGATGTCTTTTTTCTTTTAAGAACTCAGGGTCATATCCACTACCAATGATCACTTGATCATCTTGAATATTCAAGCGTTTTTGCAATGCTTTAAGTTCACGGATGATGTCCGGAATAGATTCCACCTTACCGACTGGAGGTGGGCTGAGTTCAGCTTGCTCAAGCGCATCAGCGTATTGCGTAATATGACCATGACCGTCAATAAAACCAGGAATTAATGTTTTACCTTGAAGGTTGATTAACTTAGTAGTTGATGTCTTTAGCGTCAAAACTTTTTCTTTATTACCGACCGAAGCAATTTTCCCCTGATCTACTGCTAGAGCTTCGACATACTCGGGAGATTCTCCTCGCATCGTCAAGATATCACCGCCAAAATAAATAGCATCAACCGCCCATGCAGAAGAAGCGGTAGTGCCAACCAAAGATAAAACAACAGCTTGAATAAATGTTTTTTTCATATTCTGAATAAAAATTACTTACCTAAAAAAATTTCCTTGAACTCTTGCTCACCAATCGCTTTTTGAACAGTGAAATAAGTTAAGTAATAAAGAATGATTAACCAATAAATAAAGGCAATCATGATCAAGTTGCTCAACTTGGCATGACCAAACTCCATCACTCCCTCCAAGAAGGGCTTGCCATGCAAAAGATACCCCTCGATTCCTAAAGCATTGGCATGCAAAATCATGACTAGAACCACATAAATGAGTGAGTGCCCTAGCAAGGACATCAAAATAGGCTTTCCTTTATTGACCTTAATCGGCAATAACATCTCAACTGTAATTAAAAACTTCCCAACAAATGCAGCTTTAATTAAAGCAACCGAAACAGAAAAAATAGTATCGGCACCATCAACACCAAAATGCAGAAGCTGAGATTGGTTATACAAACCAATGGCGTAAAACCAAATCGTGAAATAAGCCGTTGCAATGAGGAACTTTTTAGTCTCATGCAAAAATCCATGTTTAATTTTTTCCCACCGAGATAATGTTTCTGTCGTTTGCATCATGAACCTTTAATCAGATAAATATTTTTATAAAACTAAATTGCTGAACCACCGAGTGACAAATACAAATTAACCCTTTGCATCAGCAACTCTAAACGCCCCTGCCAATCACTGGACTGAGCATTATTAGTACGAATTTTTTGTTGTAGCACTTGACGCTGATCGATGCGCCCAATCTTAAATTCGGCTTCAGTATTGCGCATGACTTGCTGCTGATGTTGAAAGACTTGCGATGATTGCTTTGATCTTATTTGCCACATTTGCTCTGCTGATAAGGCAGACTCAACCTCTTTCAATGCATTCAAACCTACTTTGGCATAACTGGCAAAGGCTTGTTCCAATTCTGATTTTTTGAGTTGAACACGTTCCTCTAGCGCTCCACCAGCAAACAAGGGTAAAGTCACGCCTACACCTGTGCTGGGATTAGCAGCATTGGTTTGAAGCACAAATAAATCACTACTTGCTCTACCAAAACCTGCTGTAAGACTTATTTTTGGAAGTCTTGTAGCCTCAGCCTCTTTGATGTTGTACCTTGCAGCATCGACTCTGGCAGCTGCTGCACGAACATCGGGTCGTCTCTCCAGCAATTCGGATGGAATACCCGTTGCCAGTGATGCAGGAACATGGGGCAAATCTTTTGCTTTCAAAGGTGTTGCAATCGGATAACGCCCAACTAGTATGTCAATCGAACGTAAAGACTGATCAAGTGCATTCTTTAAATTAAGGAAAACCTCTTGAGCCTGTGACACTGACATGTCTGTCTGAAGAACTTCATTCTCAGAAGCCGCACCTATTTGCAAGCGATGTTTCACATGCTCCAAAATCTGCTGTTGCGATTGGAGATTTTCTTGAGCCAAATCAGCTTGCTGACGCAAAACTCTGGCAGTCCAAACTGCTTTAGTTAATTGGGCGATGAATGATAATTTTGCATACTCTTGATCAGCTTTGATTGATTGGGAGTTTTGCTCAGCCGCCGCATAACTGGCTCTCACACGACCCCATAAATCCAACTCCCAACCAGCACCAATGTAGTAACCAGAAGTACCGCTGCCATCAACACCGACTTTTGAACCAGTTTTAGCAGACACTCCTACATTCGGATAAAAAGCCCCACCAACTGCTCTCATCATGGCTTCAGATTGCTCTTGTCTGGCAGCCATGATCTTTAGATCCGGGCTTTGCGCCAGCGCAAGACGCACTAAGTCTTGGAGCTCTTCATCATTAAATGCTTGAAGCCAAGGAACATTCTGTATGGCAGCGTTTGTTTGCTTGGTTGAGTTTAAAGAACCATACTGATCAGGCATCACAACGTGAGGCATGGCTTGTTGCTTGAGCTCACTGCTTTTAATAGGATCTGGTAGAGCACAAGCCGTGAGCACGAGTCCCATCAGGCTAAGAAGCGATAAAGAGGAAAAGCGAATCATTGAAGCCATCATTAATGCAACTTCAAGACCAAGTAGTTGAGTTTGCTATGAACCCGTAGCATCACTTTGCGCACAATATGCAAAATAACCAAGTGATCGGTATAGATAGCACCATTTCCAATCGCTCCAGCAGCCATCATGTCCCCGCCCTCTTGATGAGGCTCCATGATCAACTTAACTGGAAAGCGATTGGGCATCGCAGCTCTCATACCCGTTGTGGGCAGATCTCCGCTAGCGTTCACTTGCCCTTGACGCTGAGCCCAAATCACACTTTCCACTTTAGCTTTGTAGATTTTTCCAGGATTGGTAGGCACATAAAACTCCGCTTCTTGGCCTGGCTTGACTTGATGTAATTCATTTTGATGAAACAACATAAATACCTGTGGATCATCTTCAATAAAACTCATCGCAGCTCTTAATGGACTAGCCACTAAGAAAACACCAGGTCTTAACTGTGCATTGATCACCGTTCCATCATTCGGGGCTCTAACAACCGTTTGCTCTAACTCCCAATAGCTATTGTCTGACTTTTCTTTTAATTCATCGTAGTCAGATTCAGCTTTCTCCAAATCAAATCGATTACCTGAGCCCGTTTTTACTAGAGCTCGATGCTCTTCTACTCTTTTCTTTGCCAACTTTAATTTTGCATTGAGCGCATTCACAGAGGCTTCATAAGGCTGAGGATCAATCTTAAAAAGAATGTCTCCTTTTTTAACCCGTTGGTTATCAGTGACATTGACCTCAATGACACGCCCCTTCACCTGAGGGACGATTTGAATTTCATGTCTAGTGACACGAACATCATGACTACTTGGTGCAAAAATATTGAGTAGCAGAATTAAGACAATGCTAAAAACAACTGGGATTGAAAAAACAATTATTTTTGAACGCTTATCCCAGGGATATTTCTTCTTTTTAAAGAAAATCCACCAGACAGCGCAGGCATAAAGAATGATGATAAGTTCTAACATGATGAATCCTTATCATTCGTTGAAGATGTCGCTGATTGTTTTTTTGCTGCTTCTAGAGCATCCACTTGGCTTTTAGACAGTGGTGCCATGGTAGGCCTCATATGAGCCCAAACAAATGCAATCGGCCAAAATAAACCACCTGAGAATCTTGAAACCATGCACATGGCATGAATGGCTTCTTGCTGAGGATGTTGCTTCTTGGCTGCAATCTTGCTGGGTAAATAATGAATTTGCCAATAAACGATGGCTAGCACCACAGGGATCAAGATTAGCACTAACCAAGAGATAGCTTCTGCCATCGCATCAATAACACCAGATGCCCAAACATGAGAAGACATGACACTCAGGCTCATCAGCAAACTGACTTGTAATCTCTTTAAATACCGGTGTCTCATAAATAGGTCCAAGTTATGCAAATTTGATGCTCATATCGCGGGCTATTTGAATACTGATCCAAATAAAATATTCAGAATTAACAAATAGTTATTGATTGCTAATAATAAAAATATATTGCAGATCATGATATTAGCCCTACAGCTAATCTCATTTACTTGTTATCAAGGAAGAGAAATCCCAAGACTTTGATTATGTGGATGATTTAAGGTAGAATCTCAGTCTTAGCTTGAAAGAGCTATCCACATCAAATAATGCCCTGGTGGTGGAATGGTAGACACGCCGGTCTTAGAAGCCGGTGCCGAGAGGCGTGAGAGTTCGAGTCTCTCCTTCCGCAACATCTCGATACGCGAGCTATATATTTAAGGGCGTTGGGCGCA
>SSFP01000054.1 GCA_008015455.1 Polynucleobacter sp.
ATCAAAATGATCCTTACACAGAGGAGCAAAGAGAATTCCAAGCCTATCGTCGCGGACGCTATGTTGAATTCAATTTAGTTTTTGACCGTGGCACGCTCTTTGGTTTGCAATCAGGTGGCCGCACCGAATCTATCTTAATGTCGATGCCCCCTATTGTGCGCTGGGGCTATGACTGGAAACCAGCCACCAACAGTCAAGAAGCTCGCTTGTATAGCGACTTCTTAAAACCTAAAGACGGGATTAATGCTTAATGGATCAAAAGAAGCGTAAGTCGATTGGTATTTTAGGGGGCACATTCGACCCGCCACATTGGGGGCACCTCAGATTAGCTGAACACTTCTCTAAAGTATTACAACTGGATCACATTATTTGGATGCCAGCTGGTCAGCCTTGGCAAAAGGGTTCTAACATTACTCCCGCTAAACATCGCTTGGCAATGAGTGAATATGCAATCGAAACCTTGCACGATTTATTCGTTGATCACCACATCTACACCAAGATTGAAATCAGCACTCTAGAGATGTCTAGGGAAGGTCCAAGCTATGCCATCGATACAGCCCAAGAGTTGAGAGCCCTCTATGGACCCGATGCATCAATCACCTGGCTGATGGGGCAAGACAGCTGGCTTAACCTCAAAACTTGGCACAAATGGTCAGAACTGCCTAAGTATGTTCATTTAGCAGTCGCTAGCCGCCCGATGGATGGTTTAAACCCCGAAACTGGGCGCTTAGAAGGACTTTTCGCGGATAAACAGACAGAAGACCCTCAATTGCTACAATTGAGCCCTAACGGACATGTTTTATTTGATCAAAGTCTGCAGATTAACCTTGCATCTAGCGACTTACGTGATGGGTTTTATAACCATTCATCATGGGATGAATTAGCAGATGCAATACCACCTTTAGTTCTTGAATATATCGAGGCTAAAGGTCTTTATAGAAATACATAATGGATCTTCGCCAATTACAACGCACCATTGTTGACGCACTTGAGGATGTGAAAGCTCAAGATATTCGCGTTTATGACACCACCAAATTAAGCGAGCTATTTGATCGCGTGATCATTGCTACTGGTAGCAGCAATCGTCAAACTAAATCATTAGCGATGTCAGTAAAAGAATCTGTCAAAGAAAAAGGTGGCGAAGTCATTTCTGTTGAAGGTTTAGAAACAGGTGAATGGGTTTTAGTTGATTGTGGCGATATCGTTGTTCACATTCTTCAACCGATGCTACGCTCTTACTACCAATTAGAAGGTATTTGGGGTGATAAGCCAGTGCGCGTCAAACTCAATGGCGGTTCTAAAACGTCTAAACGTTTTGCTAGCGAACCAGAGGATGACGAAGAATAATTCGTCTTCACCATGAAACTCTGGGTCATTGCTGTTGGTCATAAAATGCCTACTTGGGCAGAAACAGCAACCCAGGACTACATCAAGCGCATGCCTGCAGACTGCGCTATCCATATTAAAGAACTAAAGCCTGATCTCAATCCTGCTAAAGAGGCGATCAAAATCCGCGAAGCCATCCCTAAGGGATGCCACATCATCGCCCTTGATGAGCGTGGGAAAGACCTTACAACCCAAGATTTAGCTCAACAAATGAGTCAATGGCGTCAAGGTGGCAAAGATATCGTGCTATTGATTGGTGGCGCAGATGGTTTAGATCCTGAACTAAAAAAAGAAGCTCAATCCATGATGCGGCTCTCTAGCATGACCTTACCTCATGCGATGGCACGAGTTTTATTAGTTGAGCAACTCTATAGAGCTTGGACAGTTCTTCAGGGGCATCCTTATCACCGAGTGTAGGATGTTGATATGCCCGATCATTTATCGACTTTTCCATTCATTTACCTTGCCTCTCAAAGCCCTCGCAGGCAAGAACTATTAAAGCAAATTGGCGTTCAATTTGAATTACTTCTTCCAAGCCAAGAAGAAGATGCGGAATCCCTTGAATCTGTTTTACCCAATGAAGCTTCTCTTGATTATGTGCAACGAGTTACACGCCTCAAAGTAGAAGCGGCAAAGAAGCGTATGGATCACAGACATTTGCCTTTTACCCCCATCCTTTGCGCTGACACTACAGTAGCTATCTCATTAGGAAGTACTGTTAAGGGAAGCCATAAGGCTCACGAGCAAATTCTTGGCAAACCTCAGGACGATGAGAATGCAAGACAAATTCTTCAGCTATTAAGTGGCAAAACGCATCAAGTTCATACGGCTGTTGCTGTACTCACGAAAAAAGACGATCAAGAATTGGTCCGTCTATTAGTTTCAACATCAAATGTCACATTTAAAGCTTTAAGCTCATCTGATATTTCTGCTTATATAGCTAGCCAAGAGCATTTGGGTAAAGCTGGGGCTTATGGCATTCAAGGGCTAGCTGCCTGCTTTGTTGAAAATATCCAGGGCAGCTTCAGCGGTATCATGGGTTTACCTTTATTTGAAACTGCTCAATTACTTCAGGAATCTGATGTACAGTTTGGTTTAAATAGCATTTAACAATTGCATCAACAATGACTGAAGAAATCCTCGTTAACATCACCCCTCAAGAAACTCGCGTTGCATTAATCCAGCAAGGGATTGTGCAAGAGCTGCATATTGAGCGGAGTCAAAATCGAGGCATCGTAGGTAACGTTTATCTTGGAAAAGTCACGCGAGTTTTACCGGGTATGCAATCAGCCTTTGTTGATATTGGTTTAGAGAAAGCTGCCTTTTTGCATGTGGCTGATCTATGGATGCCTAAAAGCTCTCAAGCCGAAGGTACGCCAATCGAAAAATTGGTTTTTGATGGTCAAACCATTTTGGTCCAAGTGCTAAAAGATCCCTTAGGTACTAAAGGTGCTCGCTTAAGCACGCATATCAGCGTAGCTGGACGCAACTTGGTCTATTTACCTCAAGAAGATAACGGTCAGCAAATTGCCATCTCTCAAAAGATTGACAAGCAAGAAGATCGTGACGCCCTCAAGCATCGCTTTCAAGCTTTATTACCTAGCGGAGAAACTGGTAGCTATATTCTGAGAACCAGCGCCGAGGATGCCGAGGATCAAGAGCTAGCGAATGACCTGAAATATTTAAGCGCCACCTGGAAGAAAATTAAGGACAGCAGCACTCGCCTACCTGCCCCTAGCTTCCTTCATCAGGATCTGAGTCTATCAGAGAGAGTTTTACGAGACCTCGCCACTGAAGCTACCGGTCAAATTCGTATTGACTCGAATGAGAACTTGGAAAAGTTAAAAACCTTTGCCCAAAATTTTATGCCCAACCAATTGGATAAATTGGTTTTATATCGCGGTGAGAGACCTTTATTTGATTTATACGACACTGAAACAGAAATTAATCGTGCCTTAGGTCGCCGAGTTGATCTGAAATCAGGTGGCTACCTGATGATTGATCAAACAGAGTCGATGACAACGATCGATGTCAACACAGGTAGTTATGTAGGGGCTAAAACATTCGATGACACGGTTTATAAAACCAATTTAGAAGCTGCTCAAACGATTGCTCGTCAATTACGTTTACGTAACTTAGGTGGCATCATCATCATTGACTTCATTGATATGCACAGTACTGAACATCAAACAGCTGTTTTAGAAGAACTCCATAAAAGTCTTCAACGCGACAAAGCAAGAACTTCAGTCAATCCTTTCTCGGCTCTAGGCTTAGTAGAAATGACTCGCAAACGCACTAGAGAATCTTTAGCTCACTTACTTTGCGAGCCCTGCGAAGTTTGCCAAGGCAAGGGCCAAGTTAAAACAGCCCAGAGTATTTGCTACGAGATTCTTAGAGAAGTTTTAAGAGAACATCGTCAGTTCAATCCAAAGGAATTCAGAATCATCGCCAGCGCTGATGTGATTGATCGCTTCTTAGAAGAAGAAAGCGGCCATATGGCACAACTGATTGACTTCATAGGCAAGCCCATTCTCTTGCAGGCGGAATCAAGTTTCAATCAAGAACAATACGATATTGTTTTGAATTAAAAGTAGGGGTGTACCAAAATTGGTACAATAACCTATCCCCACCACACTCGCACTCTGAGTATTCTTTTACTTTAGAAAGATTACTTAAGCCGAAGCTAAGTCATGAATAGAAAAAATATCGGAAGTAGTCTAGATGATCTACTTATTGAAGAAGATATGCTTCATGAGGCAACAGCCATTGCTGTTAAAAGAGTGATTGCTTGGCAAATTGAACAAGCTATGATTGCTCAAAATTTAAACAAGAGCTCACTAGCAAGAAAAATGAAGACTAGTCGGGCAGCACTTAATAGATTGCTAGATCAAACTGATACAAGCTTAACTCTTGCTACTCTCGCCAGCGCAGCAGTTGCCTTAGGCAAAAAAATTCAGTTTGAACTCAAACCAACTTAGCTATGCTTGCGAAAACTGTAAACGATGCAAACTGGCATACAAGCCATTTTGTGACATCAATTCGGCATGTGAGCCATTTTCAACAATTTTGCCGTGATCAAGAACAACAATTCGATTAGCATTTTCAATCGTTGACAAACGATGGGCAATCATCAAAGTTGTTCTACCTTCCATTAAGGTCTCTAAGGCTTCTTGAACTTGTCTCTCAGACTCAGAATCTAGCGCTGAAGTGGCCTCATCCAATATCAAAATTGGCGCATCTTTATAAATTGCTCGTGCAATCGCTAAACGCTGGCGTTGACCACCTGACAGACGATTACCGTTATCACCTACTTCAGTATCAATGCCTTCGGGTAATTCTTTAATTAATTCTGATAAGTTGGCTGCTTGCAAAGCTTCAAAAACTCGACCACGATCAATCTCTTCAGGACTCTTTGCTCCATAAGCAACGTTAGCTGCAATGGTGTCGTTAAATAAAATAACATCCTGACTTACAAAAGCCATTTGCTGTCTTAGATCCCTTAAATCAATACTTTGAATATCCACTCCATCAAGACTGATGGAACCGGCTGTTGGGTTAAAGAAGCGCGGCAATAGATTCACAAGAGTAGATTTGCCACTGCCCGAAGGTCCCACGAATGCGACAACCTCTCCAGCCGGTATTTTTAAATCAATATTTTTGAGCACTTCTTTAGATGTCAGACCATCTTCAGGATTGAGACTAGCCATGCCCTGGTATGCAAACTGGACATTCTTGAACTCCAAATCGCCCTTGGCTTTAGTGATTCTGATAGCTGACTCTTGTCTTAGCTGATCTTGCTCAATCGGTTGATCCATTAACTTAAAGATCATATCTGCAGCAGCAATACCTCTTTGTAGAGGTTGATTAATATCGGCTAAGTGCTTTAGCGGAGAAATGATCAAAATTAATGCTGTAACAAAAGCCACAAAACCACCCACCGTTGTTTCAGCCATGGATGATTGGAATAGGGCAACCAATAAAACTCCTGAGAGAGCTATGGACGCGACAAATTGAGTCATCGGCTGATTCAATCCACCAGCAACTGCGATTTTCATGGAATAGCGACGCAACTTATCTGCAATCATGGCAAAGCGTTGCTTTTCATAAGCTTCACCACCATGTAATTTGACGACCTTATAACCGCCCACACTTTCCTCAACCACATAAGAAAGTTCATTGGTCATATCTTGGCTTACTTTGTGTAAACGACGTAAACGGGCATTGATGATTTTCACCATATAACCAATGATGGGGAAAATAATCAAAATAAGAAGAGTTAAACGCCAATTGAGATAAAAAAGATAAGCCATTAATCCGATAACGGTCAACGTATCTCTGACCAAATTCATGGCAATGCTGGTAATCACTTGCAGAACTGCATTGACCTCAAAAACAACCGCATTAATTAAAGAGGCTGCGGAGCGATTCTGAAATAGGTCCGCAGGAGCTTGTAGCAAACGATTAAACATTTGCTCACGTAATTTGAATAAAACAGAATTCGTAATATGGCTAAGAGCGTAATTAGAACCAAATTGAGCTAAACCTCGAATAAACGCCAAACCTACCAAAAACGCAGGAACATGCCATAACTTGTTATCTAACTTACCCGTAAAACCTCGATCTAATAATGGCTTTAAAAGAGCTGGGATAGCGGTTTCTGAGGCGGCCACAATGGCTAAGCCTATCAATGCCAAGACAACCGCCATCTTATGCGGCAAGGCATATCTCAAAATGCGCGTGAGGGCTGTTTGGGTACTAATATTGATACTATTTGCGTCCATAACCTGAATCGTAACCTACACCGGTGCTAACATCCCATCATGGGCTTATCTGTTATCTTAATTACTAAAAACGAAGAGGCTAATCTTAAGGACTGCCTTGAGAGTGTTTCCTTCGCTAACGAGATCATTATCGTTGATAGTCAGAGTACTGATCAAACGATTTCGATTGCACAATCTTTTGGCGCAAAAGTGGAAATAACCACTGATTGGCCTGGTTTTGGCCCCCAAAAGAACCGGGCTCTTGCTTTAGCTACCCAAGACTGGGTGCTTTCAATCGATGCTGATGAAAGAGTCACCCCAGAACTCAAGGCAGAAATCTTGGCGGCTATGAACTCAAGCAGTGGATTTGATTGTTACGCCATCCCAAGATCATCCTGGTATTGCGGACGCTTTATGAAGCATTCTGGATGGTATCCAGATTATGTGGATCGTCTGTTCAAAAGAGGAACTGCTCAATTTTCCGATCATTTAGTGCACGAGAGACTACTTCCACAAGGAAGTGTGGGTCGACTAAAGAATCATTTCTTGCACTATAGCTATCGTAATTTTGAACAAGTGCTCAAAAAAGTCGATAGCTACTCGAGTGCTTCTGCGCTTCAAGCCTTTCAGAAAGGAAAGAGTGGCGGGTTAGGTCAAGCACTCGCTCATGGTTTTTGGGCATTTTTTAGAACCTATATCCTTCGTAGAGGCTTCTTAGATGGCTCGTATGGATTAGCCTTAGCTATTTCAAATGGCGCAACATCCTATTACAAATACCTGAAACTTTGGCAACTCAATCAGCAAAACAGTCGTCAAAAATAGTACCGACATGAAATTCAACAAGATTCTGATTATTGCCACCAGACAAATTGGGGATACTCTCATCACAACCCCATTACTGAGTGCTATTAAGAAAAAATGGCCTCATGCTCAGATTGATTTCTTGGGCTATAACAATAGCTTGCATATGCTCACAGGCAATCAAGATATTGATAAGCTAA
>SSFP01000099.1 GCA_008015455.1 Polynucleobacter sp.
CCCTCGTACGATTCAGTCTCATGAACACTCATGGAGACATAAATGGAATCGCAAGCAATAATTTTTATAAGACAGAAAAATTTACTCCCAATAATTGGTTTTTCAGCTCCAACCCTATGGAGAAAAGTTAAATCTGGAGAATTTCCCAAGCCTGTAAAACTAGGTAAAAACATGACTGCTTGGAAAATGGCTGACATAAATCAGTGGATTTCCGAACAGACCTGATGAGAATTTCAAATTCAGAATGCGTATCTTTTCTAGAGAAATTAGGTCCGTTTGACTATGCAATCACAATTAATTTAAAAAAAAGGCACCCAATATACAAAATATATATAAACCAAGAAATTGCTAATAAAACAGCCGAATGGTTCTATAAAGCTTTAAGCAAAAAAACTTTAGGGAGAAAATATAGATATAAGCACGCCAACCTAAACTGCATATACTCAGTTGAGATTGGAAGCTTGGAAAAAAGACATCATATTCATATGGCAATTAGTAAGCCAAGCAATATAACAAGTGATGATTTTTTAGATAAATTGAATGTTGTGCATCAGAAAATGGACTGGCGACACGGAGATATTCATCTCACCTCGTATCACAGCAGCAACTGGATTAAGTATCTGATGAAAGAAGGTTTTGAAAAAGTGGGTTTCTTATAGTATTGGCCTGATTGGTCGTACTCAGGGTAATCCAAGTAATGAACTATCCGCTTTGAACTGGATATAACTTATTCAATTCTTGTAGATAATGTTTAATTCTATGACTTCTGTTTTTCATGGAGTTATAGCATGCATCATCGCCTCGCCCTGAGTCTCTTAGAACACTATCAACAGCGTTTGAAATCTTATTTGATGTAAGTATGTCAGTTTGCAACTTACCCGCAACATACTCATTTTTGATTTCATCTTGCACATGAACTGGGAACATACGAACTAGATTCGTTTTGCAAAACCCTTCAAGGATTTCAGCTTCAAAGGGGCGCACACTGTTTTTGCAAACACCATTTGCACTCAGCAACATCAGCTCACATTCAAACTTTAGATTTACAGCAATTGATATAAGTCTATTTTTTTCCTCATTGTTAACTTTTGAAGTGCTAGCATCTACGAAGATAAACACAAGAGCAGCTAATAACCCAAAATAGCCGAACATAGCAGAAACATATTTAACAACCAGCATTGGAATCACACAAATTGCAATTGTGGCTCCAATAACAGCACCAATAATTAAATCAATCCTGTAAGAGTCATATCTAAACTCACCTGACCAATATTTGATTAGCGTTACGAAAACACTTGAAATAATGACAATAAATAAATAGTGCCGCTGAAGATAGACGAGTTTAAGAATTGCCACTATTTTTTTAGAGAGTGCGGATTCATTTATGTTCGGCACAATAAGGCTGTCGTTACCAGCTATAAATTTTGCAGCCCTTTCATGAAGATACATCAAGTACAACCCAAAAATTAGAATTGATAGACTTAAATAAAAATGAAATAACTCACTAATATCGTCATAAATAACTAGGCTTAACAAAATCCAACCAAATGCAGAAACAGCAAGTAAGAATCCTGTTCTTTGCTTTTTGGTAACTAAGTGAGAATTTATCAATCTATCTATTAGTTTTTGCAGCATTGTTAAACCTCTACCTTGGGATAAACATGAGTTCTGTGAACATCAAAAGGTGAAGGCACAACACACATATCCGCTCTATTAATTAGCCCATCTTTTAACTCTATAAATACGGTGGCTACTAGATTCTCAACGTCTCCTTGAGCCATAACTAGACAGTTAGGCTCCTGTCCAGCACCCGATATAGCTAACTCAGCAAATACCTTTAAACCAGAGTTCTTGATAGCTTCTAGCTTTGCATCTATGTAACCTAAATATTTAGTCTTTCCCCTTATCTCATCAAAAACCATCTGAGATGAGTAGCAGAAGTCATCATTTAAATAGTCTTCTATATGTTTGCTGTCCAAGTCATTGAACATTGCAGCGAATGATTTAAGAGCATCTGATGTGCTAAACATAATTAATTATAAAAATTCACAATATATTGGGAAGACTTACTTTACCAAAGAAGCGAAAGTTTCCCTATATGTTAGGAAACAAAATAAATGATGCTTTTGGCAAAGTTCTTAGAAATTTGAGAAAAGAGTCGGGCTTATCTCAAGAAAAGTTAGCTCTTGAAGCTGACCTACAGAGAAATTACATAAGTCTGATTGAACTTGGTCAAAATCAACCAACATTAACAACTATCTACAAGCTATCAGGCGCCCTCGGCATTAAAACCACTCAATTAATGCAATTAGTGGACGATGAATTGAATAGCAAAAAAATAAATAGCAAACCGTTATAAAAAATCCACCCTACAGGTTTTCCGACTCATAAAAGAGTTTTCCCACCCTTAAAAAGGGTTGTATTGTTTTTTGGTATATAGGAAGGTATAAAAATAAAAAAAGGGCTGTAAGCCCTTGATTTATATATTCACTTGGCGGAGACGAGAAGATTCGAACTTCCGATCCAGGTTTTGCCCAGATGCTCCCTTAGCAGGGGAGTGCCTTCGACCACTCGGCCACGTCTCCATGTAACTTTGCTGAATTAAATCAACAAGGTCACAGATTTTAAATTACTTTTGGTCTAACTCAAAAGCTTTATGCAATGCACGTACTGCTAATTCCATGTATTTCTCATCAATCAATACAGAAATCTTGATTTCACTCGTAGAAATCATCTGAATGTTGATACCCTCTTCTGAAAGAGTGCGGAACATTTTGCTAGCAATACCTACGTGTGAACGCATACCTACGCCCACTACTGATACTTTAGAAACTTTTGGATCACCCAAAATTTCTTTAGCTTGGATGTGCGCTTGAACTTGGTTTTTCAACAAGTCCAAAGCTTTTTGATAGTCAGCACGTGGTACTGTGAAAGTAAAGTCTGTCTTACCTTCTACAGATTGGTTCTGAATGATCATGTCCACATCAATATTGGCATCAGCAATCGGACCCAAGATTTGATATGCAATACCTGGTTTATCAGGTACACCTAAAACGGTAATTTTTGCTTCGTCGCGGGCGAAAGCAATACCCGAAATGACAGCAGCTTCCATAGTCTCTTCTTCCTCGAAAGTAATCAAAGTGCCTGAGTTCATCTCTTGCTCAAGCGGCATCAATGGATCAGTTAATGATGATAGAACACGTGTTTTGACACGGTATTTACCAGCAAACTCAACTGAACGGATTTGTAAAACTTTTGAACCCAAGCTAGCCATTTCTAGCATTTCTTCAAAAGTGATCTTATCTAAACGACGAGCATCCTCACAAACACGTGGGTCTGTGGTGTAAACACCATCCACGTCTGTGTAAATCAAGCACTCATCAGCATTTAGTGCAGCAGCTACTGCTACAGCTGAAGTATCTGAACCACCACGACCTAAAGTCGTGATGTTGCCCTTCTCATCTACACCTTGGAAACCTGTAATGACAACAGCTTTACCGGCGTTTAAGTCAGCTAATACTTTGTCGCCATCAATCCCCTGAATACGAGCTTTGGTGTATGAAGAGTCGGTTTTAATCACAACTTGCCAGCCAGCATAGCTAATTGCAGGAACACCCTGCGCTTGCAATGCAAGCGCTAATAAACCTGAACTAACCTGCTCACCAGTCGAGGCAATTTGGTCTAACTCTCGTGGGTCTGGGTTGGCATTGATCTCTTTAGCAAGACCTAACAAGCGATTAGTTTCACCAGACATAGCTGAAGGAACTACCACCACTTGATGACCAGCCTTCATCCACTTAGCAACTCGCTTGGCAACGTTTTGGATGCGCTCAACTGAGCCCATCGACGTACCACCATATTTATGAACAATTAGTGCCATGTGTAGGAAATATCGTAAAAATCGCACCACAGGGGTGCGTAATCAAACAAAAGTGTGATTTTACACCTTTGTGAGCCACTCAGGGCTAATTCTGGGACCTTGTGTGGTTTGCCAATCAGCACTAATGCCAATACCGGCTACCGCAATGATCTCATCACCGATATAAAGCAAAGGAATATCGCGCTGCCAAGGCGGGATGTTGGCTTCTTGGTAGAGGTTTTTTAATGACTTTCTGGGGCGTTGCGGATGAATCTTGAACTTTTCTCCACCCTGCCTTGGCATGGTGTTAACTAAACCCTTGGCTTTGGCAGCTAAAAATTGTGCTTTAGGAATACCAGCTTGAGAACTCTTAGTCGCCACTGTTTTGAAAACCCACTCCCCAGACTCTTCGCCCACTTCTTCAACTGCTCTCTCAACCCTTAATACGCCCTTCCAAAGACGAATCTGGCTGCCATCATGTTGCCACTGCAACTGACGATCTGCTTGAGTCTGCGCTAAATCTAACCACCAAGCATTTAATCGTTCCTCAGTTGGGTAAGCAAGTTGGTTTTTGTTCAACCAACGACGCAAGGCATTAGACGCTCTTGGCTCACTGGTTTTATAAAGTCTGATGAGATTGGTTTTAGACAAACCTTCTGAGGTTTCAATCAAACCTAGATCAATATCAGCCAATTGATTAAGCAACTCTTGAGCTTGCGCTAAGTGCTTTGCACTTCTTGCAAGATTTTGTGTGGCGCCCGCTTGGTGTTTTTCTAATGCGGGCAGAATCGTTTTTCTGATGGCATTACGACGGTAAGACTCATCTTGATTACTTGGATCCTCGATCCAAGTTAGGCGATGCTGCTTCGCATACGCTTCTAGATCTTGACGACGCATGTTTAAGAACGGTCGCCAGATATGGATGGTGGTTGGTTCTGTATTTTGCTTCCTTGCTTTGACTTGGGGCATGGCTGATAGCCCTGCTACACCAGCACCACGCATGAGTTGAATGAGCACTGTTTCTGCTTGGTCATCTTGGTGGTGAGCTAAGAGCAAATCACTAATTTGATGCTCGTGACACATCTCGTAGAGCGCTTGATATCTCAAAGACCTTGCTTGAGATTCAATATTGTTTTTCTTGCTGAGTTGAACGTTTTCGGTATCAAAGTGACATTTGAGTTTTTTGGCAATTGCCTTGCAGTGCTGTTGCCACTCATTAGCTTCTTGCTGAATGCCATGATGAACATGAAAGGCATAAACGTTGGTGGCACCATGCGCTTTGATCGTGGCATGAAGCAAAACGGTTGAATCTAACCCTCCACTAAAAGCGACAGCCAATCGAGTTGGCTGTTTCTGTGTCGCTTTTTTTGAAGTGGTGATTTGTTTACTTGTCTTGGCTGGTGTCTTTGAACTTGCCATAACTCATTAAGCGCTCATGACGACGCTCTAATAGCTCATCAACGCCCATTGATTGGAATTGGCGTAATGAATCTGCCAAAGCACGCTTGAGTAATGCCGCCATACCTGAATGGTCACGGTGTGCACCACCCAAAGGCTCGTTAACAATCTTGTCAATTAAACCCAATGCTTTTAAGCGGTGAGCAGTCAATGCTAATTGCTCAGCAGCTTCAGGCGCTTTTTCTGCAGTTTTCCAAAGGATCGAAGCACAACCTTCTGGAGAGATGACTGAGTAAGTAGCAAATTGCAACATTTGCACCACATCACCCATCGCAATCGCTAAAGCACCACCTGAACCACCCTCACCAATAATGGTGGAGATGATAGGTACTCTCAACTCAGCTTGAACATAAAGGTTGTGACCAATTGCTTCTGATTGATTGCGCTCTTCAGCATCAATACCTGGGAAAGCACCTGGTGTATCAACAAATGTAAAAACTGGAATATTGAATTTTTCTGCCAAACGCATCAAGCGTTTTGCTTTTCTGTAACCCTCAGGGCGGCTCATACCAAAGTTACGCATCGCACGCTCTTTAGTGTCACGACCCTTTTGGTGACCGATCACCATACAAGGCATACCGTTAAAACGCGCTAAACCACCAATCATGGATTGGTCGTCTGCAAAGTTTCTGTCGCCGTGAAGTTCATGGAAATCTGTGAAGATGTTGTTCACATAATCCATGGTGTAAGGACGCTGAGGATGACGTGCTATTTGCGCTACTTGCCAAGGCGTTAGTCTTGCGTACAGATCCTTGGTGAGCAGTTGGCTTTTTTCAGAGAGTTTGCTGATCTCTTCAGAGATATCAACAGCAGACTCATCTTGTACAAATCGCAACTCTTCAATCTTTTGTTCGAGTTCAGCAATCGGCTGCTCGAATTCTAGGAAAGTGATTTTCATGGGCTCTATTCTAATAGCTCTGCGAGCTTATGCCTAAAAATATGAATATCTATTTAAAATCAAATACTTATAAATCGTTAGTGAATCTAGCAAAATAAGTAATTTGGCAAAATCAGTATTCAACAGGGATGGGGTCAATACTGCGCCACATATACCAGGTGGCAACGGTTCTCCAAGGCTCCCAATTAGCAGCCACCTCTTTGGCTTCACTTCTAGAAACAGGCTCTCCACTGAAGTAAGCCAAAGAAATGCCTTTAATGAGCCCAATGTCATCTAAAGGCAGAACGTTAGGACGCATAAGGTAGAAGATGAGGAACATTTCAGCAGTCCAACGACCAATACCTCGAATAGCAGTCAGTTCTGCAATGACGGTGTCATCACTTAACTGATCCCACTTGGCACAGTGCAAACCACCATTTTCAAAATGATTGGCTAAGTCTTGGATGTACTCTACTTTTCTAAGAGATAGCCCTGCTTCTCTCAGCTCTGAAGACTCCAACTTCAAAATCGCTTGAGGGTTAAACCGTCGACTTTTGGTTTTAACGGCGGCGATGACTCGATCCCAAACAGATTGCGCCGCCTTGACTGAAATTTGCTGACCCACAATGGCTCTTGCCAGAGTTTGAAAAGCATCACCACGGGTGGTCAGGAATTCTGCTTGTGGGTACTTAGGAATGATTTTGCGCAAGATACGATCTTGCTTCATCAGTGCGGCACAAGCCTCATCCCAGTAATGAGGTGCGCTGAGATCTGAATCTGCTGATGCTGGCTTTTTAGCCATTAGGCGCGTCTCCAAAGTGTGACGCCACCTGGCTTATCTTCTAACACAATGCCTTGCGCTAAAAGATCTTGGCGAATTTGATCTGCTTGCGCAAAGTCTTTCGCCTGCTTAGCAGCAGCTCTCGCAGCAATCGCTGCTTCAATCGCTGCCGCATCTGTTTCTTGAGCACCACGACCGCCCGCTCCTTGCAAGAAAGCCTGCGGCTCTCTTTCTAGAAGACCTAATAATTTTGCCAATTGTTTAAGTTCGCGAGCAAGATCACGCTTGGCGTCACCCTCTGCTTTATTGATCTCATTAACTAGCTCAAACAAGATAGCAATCGCTTCAGGCGTATTGAAGTCGTCATTCATGACTTCTACAAAGCGAGTGCGCCACTCGCTTTGTTTGCCATAGTTCGGAATGTCTTCAACCGTTGAGAGTGCGTTATATAGACGCGTTAAGCCTTGCTTAGCTTCTTCTAAATGCGCATCACTGTAATTAAGTGGACTACGGTAGTGCGCCTTTAAGATGAAGAATCGAACGACTTCAGGATCAAACTCTTTGAGAACTTCACGAATCGTGAAGAAGTTACCCAAAGACTTCGACATTTTTTCTTCATTCACGCGCACAAAACCGTTGTGCATCCAAGTGTTTACGAAAGGCTTGCCAGTCTCTTGCGAGAAAGCACCTTCACTTTGGGCAATTTCATTCTCATGGTGTGGGAATTGCAAATCTGCGCCACCACCATGAATATCAAAGTGCTGACCGAGTAATTGGCAGCTCATAGCGGAACACTCAATATGCCAACCTGGACGACCCACACCCCAAGGGGACTCCCACTTGGTATCTGCTGGCTCTTCTGCTTTGGCGGACTTCCATAGAACAAAGTCCAAAGGATCTTGTTTGCTCGTAGCCACGGCTACGCGCTCACCCGCTCTTAGATCATCTAAGGATTTACCAGATAAGCGTCCATAATTTTTAAAGTTTCGAACGGCATAGTTCACATCACCATCATCGGCTTGGTAAGCCAAGTTGTTGTTCATTAAGCGCGTGATGATGTCTTGCATTTGTGGCACATATTCAGTGGCACGAGGCTCATGGGTTGGTCTTTCAATCCCCAAGGCATCAGCATCCTCATGCATGGCATCAATAAA
>SSFP01000012.1 GCA_008015455.1 Polynucleobacter sp.
GAGACGTTCTCTGTGGAGAAATAAGATAACAGGTTTATTGTCATATCTAAAGAATCCTCATCACTCTCTAGATATGCGGCTATCTCCTCCAGGTCAACAAAACCATTCATGTCCATAATGGCTTCAATGATGTTGTTATAATTGCGGAGGTTAGTCTCTGGATCTATTGTCAGACCCAACGTTACGGTTATGCTCTGCATAGCCTCTCTGTAACTGTTCAATACCATATCAAAGAACACAACTGGCTCTATTGACGAGTTAGTAAGTATTAAGTTTACAGTAGTAGTGTTATAGTCTTCTACCTCGAGCTGCTCTAGAAGATCCAATGTTCTGGCTATTTCCTGAACTATGTCTGGATTATACCTTGCCATGAGGTACTCTATAATTGTTTCATTATCCATCACGATGACCTTCGTAAAACGTAAAAGTTTACTGTATTTGTTGAATATATAACCACAACATTAAAGTGGCACGAGTTTAAAATACAGTCACAGTAGGAGTTTTTAAGATGGAAGAATTGAACCAAACCAGTCCCGAGGTGGGACAAGAACCACAGTCGCTGATGGCTGGGGAAACATCAGCAGAGTCAAGCTTTAACGAACAGTTAGAGAAAATGGTCACCAGCATAGACCAAGCACCTGTTAGCGGTCTGAACCGCGAACAACGCAGAGCGCTGGCTAAACAACATCACAGCAAAAAACTCTCCCCAGCAGAGCGTCTTATGAAATCTAAAACCGCACAACGTGCTAACGACAGCAAACCCATTAGCTGGGACGATGTAACATCACTTAAGGATTCAGCTTACCAAATGCTGCATCTACGCACAGCAGTAGATGAGTTCCAAAAAGCAGATGGTTACTTGGCTTACATGAAGGACGTCAAACGCTTCACGCAACTGCGTGGTCAAGCAGATGACGATGTTCGTGCTTTTGAGAATGATCTTAACACAACAGCCGCTACTCACACAGGTAAGTCCGGCGAGGCTGATAATGAAAATGATTTTATTAACATCATTGCTACCTGTGAGCGTTATAATGCAATTATCATTGCTGTTGAGAAAACAGTAATTACAATTTTCAGTATGCTAGCCATGCAAATTGACGAGGCTATGACTAACATGCGTAACGGCCACGTAATTAACCCAGAGTACCTCAATCCGGAACAAAACGTAAGCGTAGTGACTGACGTTGAGGTCAAGAGTCCAACTGTTCACTAAGGAAAAAAATAATGAGTATACCAGAAATGCCTACTCCGGAACCACAACCGGAAGTAGAAGAAACTATTGCAACACAGAAGCCAGAAGGGGAGAATGTTTCCATTCGTAAACGCAAAGGCTTCTCCCCCTATCAAAACGCACTCATGGGGAAAGACTACATGAGTGGTATTCAGTTGGAAAAGATCGATGTCGATAAAGAAAACATGGTTTTGCCTTCTTGCACACAAGAAGAAGCTAAAACTTACTTTGAAGAATTACCTTTCTTCGATAACTCACAATCTACAGAAGGCAGCGAGTGGGCTAACACCTATGGTACTGGCTCCTACTTCAATCATGCTCGTAATGCTTTTGATGGTGCTGCTTCTGATAAGGAACGTCTGTTTGCCCAAAGCGTGGCGTCAGAACTAGGTAAGTTAGGCGCTGGCCGTGTCCGAGTATCTGATAGCGGTTCTAAAAAGGTAAGTGGTGAGGCCGCACTGTTCCGTATCCGTAACATGATGGGTATGGGTGGGTTACTACAAATTCCTCTGTGGCATTCTGGTTTCTGGGTTACTGTTAAGACTCCTAGTGAGGGTGCACAACTGGATCTGGATTACAACATTGCAACAAGCAAGTTGACTACTGGTCGCGCTACAACAGGTTTAGCTTTTAGTAATAACTCTGTTTATTACTACGAGAGCATGTTTGATTTCTTCTTCCAGCACATTTACGAATGTTCACTCAACACGGGTGGCACTCTAACTAAACAGGATTTGTTGGACCACATTAGTGTAAACGACTTACCTGTTATTGCATGGGCAATGGCCTGTGTTATTTGGCCTAAGGGTTTCCAATTCTCCCGTGCCTGTTCAAATGACCCCACGATCTGCACACACGTAACACGTGATGTTTTAGATTTGACAAAGTTGTGCTGGACTGACCGCACTGCGTTGACTAAACGCCAGATTGAACACATGACCACACGTGGTCACATGAAGATGTCTAAGGAGTCAATCAAGCTGTACCAGGAAGAGTTTGGTAGTCGTAATTCTAACACCATTGACGTTGATGAAAACGTAACCATTGCTCTGCACACACCAAACGTGGGTGATCAGATTGCTAGTGGTAATCGCTGGATTCAAGATATCCAGACAATGGTTGACAACTCAGCTGCTATTACATCAGCCACCGGTGAGGATGATGAGAAACGTTTACGCTCTAACTTTGTTGGTAGTATTTCAAGGGCTACTGCGTTGCGTCAATATGCTGGTTTCGTGAAAGAAGTACAGTTGTCAGACGGAACAGTGATTGATGATCCTGCCACAGTGGACCAGTTCCTAGCTGAGATGTCTGGTGACGATAAGTTCCGTGCCGCTTTCTTTGACAAGATTAGCGCACACATCAATAAGTCAGTTGTTTCTATTATTGCTGTACCGACTTACACGTGCCCGTCTTGCGGTTTCAATCAAGAGGAATCTCGTGATTACGAAGGTAAGCAAGAACGCTTTACTAACCTAGTACCATTTGATGTCATTCGCACTTTTTTTATCCAACTCTCGTTGAAAAGGAATCGTCTCACACGCGACCCTCTGTAAGGGTCGGTGAGTACAACTTCGGTATAGATGTAGACTTCGTCAGTGAGATTGATGAGATATTCGCTAAAGCCCCTAAGGTCACAAGCATACAGATGCAAATGCTGATGCGTGATAAATACGAAACTGTATCTGGGGTATTCAATCACGACGAGCGCGGGGAGGAGCCAATGGCATTGGTCAAGTTCCAACCCTCCGAAGATGTACTGGAGACATCTCTTTTATACGAGAGAGTAAAACAGTTCAAAGACGCTGGTGTTTACAAACACTTTGGTTTAAACTTAAATGAGTTTCTTAACTTACCCAGACACATGGTTCTGCACATTCTCAAACTCTGTGACAACACGGAGAGAGAAGCGGCAGAAGGCGCACAAGCTACTGTGAATAAATTACAGATGGCTACAGGTGGTGGTGGGTTTGAATAAAGAAAAAAAATAGAAGTGTCATAGGACCCTAGTACTCTGGTGAAACCTTTTCAGGCTCACCAGAGTACTAGGTGTTTATGACGCATCGTTGGCTGCAGGGTTCAAATAACGAACCCGTTCTAGTGAAGTGATATATAAGTTAAAATGTTTCCATTGTCACTAATACATCAGTGACATTTAGTCTTCCGTTTCTCTGAAATCAGAGTTACTAATCTCGTCATCCGGCGTATCCTCCGGGATCTCGGCTGGGTCCTCAAAATAGGGATCAACCTCGTCGTCGTACAGTACATCGGATCCGCGGATCTGAGTCTTAGTTGTTACAGCGAAAAGGACATCGCCGTCACCCTGTTCCGATTTAACAGTGTGGGTGATGGTGACGTCACCAGTCCAGTACTTCCCGGTGCCGGACACACTGGTGGTAATTTTGGTGTCACACACAGCGCCGGGGTGGTCACATTCGATCTCAGACATGTCGGGGATCGCCACGCCCGCTGTCTCGGCGAACTCCTCGGCCACGGTGGTGACCAGGTCTGATAGCTTGTTGTCATCCCAATTAGTTTCGGGGTGACCCGAGCAGAGATCCTGAGTGATGCTATCCATCAGGACACCAGCAACGCGGTCTGCGTCATCGCGGTCAGCGTTCAAAATCTTTGTTTTCATTTTACTTTCCTTTGTTAAGAATTAGGTCATATTGGCGTGAGTAGTCGAACTACTACTCACGTTTGTTATATATGACTATTATTTGTTTCACTACGAGATAGCGCTGATCTCATCTTTCACTCTATCTAACACCACACGCTGATTAGTCGTAAATGAGCTATTACGACCGCCCCTATCAGAACCATCTTTATTTCCAATTAATAAGTTAATGTCAACCCAAACAACGTCTGGCAGTTTATCCTTATTAACGGACAGAGTAATCCCCACGGTAAAGTACTCCGTGTCATCGCTCGATCCGGCTGGATTGATAGTTTTGTAGAACTTATCTTGGGAGTAAACACAGACAGTTAAAGTTTTAGATATCTGGTTTATGTGTTTTTCTGTGAGAGTAAAGTCAACAACTTTACTGTCGAAGTATTCCTTGATTACAGCTAGTGTGTGTTGTACGATATTTTCTTTAGTAGTGTCGGCTGTGGAATCTTTACCTACGACAATAGTTTTGTTTACTACATTCTTCATTACTCTGCTCCTAAATCTTTCTATGGTTTTGTTGTATGTTTAGTGAAACTACTCTGCTGTTGATAATCTCCTTTTTCTTTTTGTGGTAATCTAAATGCTTAGGTATATCTACGCATGTGAAATATACGAAGTTTGGTGTTCTGTTATCGGGGAGTCTACGTAAACGCCCCATACACTGCAGATTCAGAGAAGTAGAACTCAATGCTACAGTCATTACGACTGTTGTTAGTTTAGGGATGTCACGAGCGGTACCTGCCGATAACAAAGTAGAGACAATAATGTCTGAATCCGATAATGTCTCCAGAGGTGCACCGTCAGTAAAGGTATTCACTACCTTATCTGGATACTTCTCTCTCAACTGTTTAGCCACTGCCTCACAGAAATCCACTAACGCACAGAACACAATGGCTTTATCACCGTCTTGGTACGTTTGTGATTTCCAATGTATATCCAGATTCTCTTCGATTAACTTAACATACCTAGTAAAAAGAATTGGATTCTTTTTGATTGACTTCTCTAGGGCTGTGTGCGAATATGTTGTGCTGCCGTATTCTGTTGTCCTAATAAACTCTGGTCTGTCAAAAGAATAACCATACGCAGTAGACCTGATGTATGGCACATATGTGAGCCCAGCATACCTTAGATTAATAGGGTATGCTAAATACTGCATTCTGGAAACAAATGCATCGTCACTAACAAGTGTAGCTGTCAGTGTCAGCGATTTCTCTACGTTTGTGTAGAGATCCATCCTGAAGTTAAGATGGAAATCTTGGTGACCTTCGTCTATCAGTCTAAAACCTATACCTAAATACTCCATTAAAATGTGTGGTTCGATTGGGTAGCCGTCCTGTTCGAATTTCTCTGCTCCCTCTTCATAGGAGTCAAGATAGTTTCTATATGTGACGTTGCTAAGTATGATCACAGATACGTCTTTGTACTTCTCTGGATCTTTAAGTAACTTAATCAGTGCTTCACTTCCCTGCACCATAAGTACTTCCTCTTTGAGTAATTGTGTCAACTCAAAGAAGTTATTGTGCCACTGTTTCATGTACATCGGTTTAATGATGACAATGGTTCTTTTCTTCACACGGCAGAGTGTTTCTACTGCTACTAGTGATTTACCAAAACCTGTGGCTGCCTGAACAATCTTGGATCTATTATCTTTATCTAAGATATAGTTCACTACTTGTTCCTGTTCTTCCCTTAGGGTCTTTTCTCCTTTACTGGTTATATCTGCATCTGTTGCTGGTGGAATAGCTTTGTTTGTAAACTTTATCCCACTTAAAGATAATCCACATGCCTCTATATGGGCTTTAAACGCATCCAGAGCGTTTATATGGAACCTAGGCTCACCGTTGGCTGGGTTAGCGAAATAACCCCTTATAATGCCTCTTCTGATGGAGCCATTCTCGCGCACCATACCCCATTGGTTATACTTACGCATAAATGACTTTACGGTATCTGACATACGTGTGCCGTAATGCTTTACACTAAAGTTGTGTGAATTTAATATCACCTCCATTGTTTCATCGTTCATTTCTATTCCTCATTAACTAAATTTTCTAATTTGCGCAACTAAGCATCATAGGGGCTTAATGTTTTAGCGCCTTCACAATATCCTCCTGATGTGTGTTTAGTTATAGTAACAAACCTTGGGGCATAAGTAGACTACGTACGGGTGTGTCCGTACGTAGTCCTTTATGACGTCTTAGTTATTACTTAACCAATAGCAACTTATCATGCTTACGTTTACCGCGACCATTCCTACTGACGAACTGTAGTGACTCTATCCTTCTGATAGAATCATTCATCATGGTTGGTATAAACAAACTGTCCATCGGGTGGTCTGGTCTGTTTACATGCAGATAAGTAGCTGGTGACTGTATTGTAGCCTTATGGTTCTTAAAGCTAAATGACGGAGCTATGGAGCGATACTTCATGTTATCGCTCATAACACCTAGTTTACCATTGTCCCAAGCTTTGGGGAGGTTATAATCTTTCTCCTCTGGGTTTGTTGTCATTGAAGTATAAATGATAACTGCATTTATACCAAAGTTAACATCCATTTGACTATTTGTTAAGTCATGGAAATCTGTCAATAAAGACTCTGGTGAGGTTTCTTCTCTCCTGGATTCTAGATCGTTCATTGATGACTCTACAGCGTTACTAATGTCTGATGAATAATCAGTAACAGTGTAGTTCTTAATTGGTAACCTAAGTAAGCTCTTGGTCTCATCCCATTCGTCCAACCCAATCTCGTAGTGACCATCCTCGTTGATTCGGTGGCCTACTTCTTTCAGGTATTTAAGGAATGCATAGGAGAGACTAGCTTCGCGGCGATTATACTCCACGTTACATGTTAAGGTTGTAGTTATTGGGTCCGCAGCTTTCAGTCCTTTGACTGGCATACGGAACTCAAGACTACGCATTTTTGTTACACGTGGCATACTCAGTTTAGTTACATCGTCCACCGCGTATAAGTCCATAATACCAACAAAATCGTCTTTTGGTATTATTACACTTGATCCTTTCTTGCCAAACCCGCGGGCTAGCTTATATCCGTCGCCTTCTTTGTTTACTTCTAACAAACCAACCATTGAATCGTTGGCTTGCACTAAGTCGGCCACAGATGAGTTTGTAAAGTGTTTAACTGAGAGTACCTTCTGGCTGACTGCCGAGAGTAACTGAACAGCTAACGATACACCGGCATTAGATTGCCTAAATAGCGATAGAGATAGATCTCCAAAACAAGTGGAGCAAACAGAATTAGCCTGAGGCTGTCTGCAACCACTAACAATGTTTCTTAATTTAATTGTCTTACCAGCGAGATGTCTATGTGCGGCTGTAATTGCTTCGCACAAACCTGTTTCCTCATTGAGGTAATACATGCCCTTGAGCGACGGCAAGTCACCCTTACTTATCATATTTCCTTCAGTGTCAAATTGTTCAGGTTGAACGTGGAAGATCAAATATTTATCTGACCCGCAGTCCCCCCTGTATACGTGCCTCAAAAGAAAGCCTATTAACTGAACCCTTCTTGAGAAGTATTCTGAATCCTCAAGTGGCTTCTTAGAGTAAGCCAGGGCCATTGCAGCCATACGGGATTCTGTTAAAGACTCTACGAATATCTTGATACCGCTAGCATAAGAGTCCAGTATGATTACGTTTTGGAATACGCGAGAGTTAATGTCGCTTATCTGTCCACGGCAACCGACTGTCTGTTGTACCTGTGAGATATCCATGACGCCAGCTTTAACCCCCTGCGCCAAGGGGTTCTTAGCTAACGCTTTGTCCTTATTGATTAAGTCCTTTACTTTGTTTTGTATAATAGCTACTGACTCCTGAGAGGGCTTTAGACCCTCTTTAGTTTTCAGGAGTGAGGGGTGTAGCATTACTTCCAGAACATCATCTATATTCAGTCCTGTAACGTATTCACTACACCTAGTCATTAGGTCATTATAGACCATGTTGTTGACATCATAGGCCAGACGAAATAAACGGTCCTTAAACTGTTCCTCCGCTTCGTCATCCATTTTGCCAACTTGATCTCGATAGATACCCCACAACACGTTCCCAAGGAGCTTCATGTTGGTGTTCTTATCGATAGTCTTATCTTCGGTTATGAAACTATCTACGTGGTAGCACTTTAGCATTGGTGCGTTTGGTGCAGCACGCAGTATGTTCCAAAAGTAATGTGAGTACAGAGTACCCTTTGCGCTGACTTCCAGATCCCCGTCATCGAACTTCAATTTAAACCTTCCTTTGAGATGTGTAAACAACTCATCGGTGGTCCTGTTCATTATTTTTCTTGGATCAAGGCGCAACATGATTACTTAACTCCTTTGTAGTTTTTTTCGAAGTGTTTAAACTGCATATCGAATCCATAACAGAAGGATATGTGGTTAAACATAGATACGGGTTTAGATCCCCCGTATGGAACTGTGTTCCTGTCAATTAGTACGTCTATGTCTGTGGGCTTTGGTGCCGACAGAATGGTATCAGCAGCCACTCTGTGCGCTACTGGGTTATTGTTCCTATCCAGCAGTTCCACAGCTAAAAGCTCAGAACAGTATGCTTCCAGAATCCGTGTTTCAGATTCCCCTAGCGCACGGATAGCTTGGAAACGAGCAGGCTGGGAGTGTTTGTCATTGTTATTAACTAATGCAAGCACCCCGTTGTGTTGAGTCTTACCTGATGACACAGCGGTCCAATCTTCACCGGTTTTCTCCAGCAAGATGATGTACATACTTCCAATCAAGATGTCTGACTTAGTCCTTACCTTCTTTCCTGAGTAATCAATGTACGTTACAGGTGATATATTGGTAGGGTAGAGCTTATTGAGCAAGGGTATAGACTTGCCTGTTAGATCCGCTCTGTGGTTAGAAGGGATAAACAAGTAGACTCCGTCAACCAAGACCTTAGCCAAATGGCCTTCCTTCTCACCTGTGTACTTACCATCAATCATCATGTCGTACATCTCTGGGCTGACAATGCGATAGAACTCTATTAAGTAATTCCATGCATTGCTGACTACCTCAGCGGGTAAGGCCTTAATGTGTACATACATGTCTGTGACACTAGAGGCATGGGTGACACCCATCATTACCTTTAATCTACCGACTGTATCCCTAGCCGCCGCATTGATCTTTTGCTCAATGATCCTGCCTGGGTTCATACGGGCAATGGAACTAGCGGGATCCATTACGATGTCGGCTCTGTTACCGAAATCGTCTATGGGCATTTCTTCGGGTTCAGCTATGTGCACTATGACGCCCTTGTCACCATGACAGCCCGAGAGCTTGTTTTTAATCGAGGGTGTGTTCTCGTACCGAATGGTGAATTCTAAACGGTAATCGTCTAGTACTTCGTGCTTGTAGAGTTTATCCACCTTGTTCTGATTCAGTGGATTCTTTTTGGTACCACCAGTAGCTGAGATTGCCTCAACGACAAAACGATGGAAGCTTGGGTTGAGTTTCAGGTTATCACGGTAATCGTGTTTTAGCTGATTGTAAACAGCCATCACTTTACCATAATAAGCTTTAGTGGCCTTATCGTATTTGACCAGCTGGTGCTTCATTGTATCTGGCAGCCCTGGTTGGTTTACGTAATCCTCGTGGTATATCTTGATGTCTACCACTGTTCCCTTACCGGCTGGCACATATACAGCTTCATCATTCAGATAGTCGGGCTCTGAAACATCCGCGATACCCATAGCCACAGGTGCCATCATTGGATCGTATTCACGCAGCATACACAGCAATCCATCCTCACGGATTCTGTCACCTATATCTGGAAATGCCTTATACTCGTTGAGATTCCCGTAGATGTTCAGTGGAAACTTCTTACGTCCAAACTCCACCACGCGCTTATGGAAAGTAACATACTTGAACTTATCAAGTACATCCCTAGAAATCATGATGCCGTCCTCAGCTACGGCTGGGTGCGACATCAGGGCCACGTTACACTCCACGCCGAACTTATAACCACCCTCACGGGTCACAGACGGGGACTCTAGTAGCACAGTACCCTTTGGTATGTGCGACCCTGCCGACAACAGAATTGTGTTATCAGTGGAGACATAGTCGAAACCAAAGTAAGGATGGTTAGAGCAAAACTTTGGTAAACCAAGGTAGCTTATCTCGTTATTACTCTTATCCCTATAGATAACAATAGACTCAGGGTTGTGTTTTATGTTGTCTGAATCAATTGTCTTACTATACTTCTCGATGACCTTGATAACCTCCATATCGCAAGGTGCTTTGATGTTGAATGTGTGTTTACCAAAAGAGGCTTCCATACCTGACTGTATTCTTCTCTCTGTTGCCCCCTTAACAACCAGTGTCTGTCCTAGTTGTGATGAAAACATTTGTTTTCGTGGTGAAGAGTTATATGCCTCGAAAGGTGATATGGAACAGATACTCATGAGTTCTGGATGTAACTCATTAACTCGCTCTATGTCTGGGTATTTCATAAGACTCCTTTATTTGTATGACCCAAGATTATGATATATGTTTTAGGAGATTTCAAGTGAAGCTATTAGATAGAGTAGATCCGGGTGGCGATAACCGATACTACGAAGAAGCATTCCGCACAATGCTTGAAGACCACATGACGTTTCTTCGTACCAGTAGCAACACCAGGCTCGAAACTGTAGACAGCCAACTATCCTACATATACGAGGGGGATTTGTTTGGTTTACTTTTAAAGATGGGATTTAAGCGTAACATGCATTGGGTTATCATGAGGGTAAACAACCTCAAGTCACCTTTTGATTGTGATGATAAGTTGACTACTTTGTTGGTGCCTTCCGAGGCTGACTTGATAGAAATATCAAGTACCTACAACAACATACTTGTGACTGAAGATTGAAAAAAAAAATAACGACGATTACAGACACTGGGATCACCAGTGTCTGTGTCGTTACTTATGCCGCCACTTTATCAGAACAAGCCGCCGCCCATGTTGTTAAATATAGGACCGTTGCCACGATACTGATTGTTAGCTGAAGCCACCTGAGCTGCACGCATTGGGTCTACGCGTGCCAGTGTGGCATTAAAATCCAACTTACCGTTATTAGTCATAACAGCCGCCGTCTGAGGTTGCTGTTGGTACTGCTGTTGCATTGGCTGCTGCGGGTAACCTTGGTTATACATGGGCTGCTGTTGCATCTGTGGATAACCAAATTGGTTTTGCTGTGGGTACAGAGGTTGTGCCTGCTGCGGGTTGAACTGAACCAATCCGTTTGACTGTGGTTGAACTGGTTGCTGCTGCTGCATCTGCTGAACTGGTTGCTGTACTGGTTCTACAACTGCCTGCGCATTAGATGGCTTACCTTCATTACCAGTCAGTGAAGGAATCTTACGTGAGAGAGCAACAATCAACTGTGTATCAACAAGTGTGTCAGACCAAGCTGTTGAGAACTTGTGGTCCTTCAGCTGTGGTAACACTGTCTCATACAGCTCAATAGAGTCGTTTATCCCGACAGTCAATTTCTCTACTGTTGACAACAGAGCCAACAGATAAGGAGCAGTCATGCTATCGGTCACGCCAAAGTAATCCTCAATGTTGTTTGAACTAAACAAGTAGTTCATCAACTGAAGATAGTTAGCCTGGTCCTTAACACGGACTTTCACACCAAAAGGTTCTTTGGTTGCCAAAGCTTCCTTCAGTGGGAAAGAGACAGTGCCGGCACGAGCTACCTTCTTGCCGCCCACAATCGCGCCGCGACGCAGATAGATATTCACAAACACCTTTTCCTTGTTGGTGTATGCACCCATTTCAGTATTGATCTTATTCCAGTTCTCGATGGTCTTTTCATCCACATCCTTCAGCTGAAGCAAGAGTTCTGTTTGTGCTGGATCCAGGCGTGTCTGCTCAGACGGCGATGCCGCCAAACGGAGAATCTCTAAACCAAATACGTATACCGCAATGTTAATATTGGTATTGAATACACGACGCAGTTTCTCAATCACGTGGCTCTCACCACGGTTAACCGCCTCCGACAGCGGATGGAATGCAATCCGGTCAGCCCAGTTTGGATTAGCTAATTGCTCCGGTGTTGGTAACACCAGAGTTTTCTTATCCACCTGAACAATGTCAGAGCTATCTTTCTCCCAAGGCACCTTGGCAGTAACTATACCTGCACGGTCTGCCTCCATATGCATGGTGTCCAGTATTTGGTCGTAGAATTTCAAAATATCAGTCATCTTACTTTCCTTTAAAAGGGTATTGTTGTTGCCACACCGGTGTTTACTGAGTGGTATGAACTAACGTGAGAGTTTGGCAAAATAATGCCTTGCGAGGGCACCTCACTCAAGAGTGAGTTGAAGTCACTAGCTATTACATCTAGTTTCTGTCTTTGTCCTGTTACCATTGGTGACAGGAGTGCGTCGGCAAATACAGGCTGACTGTATTGCATCTCATCAGAACCATCGAAACGAATCCTTACTGTTGCATTATCAAGAACAGAAGCATCCACGGCTATCTCGTAGCCGATAGAACCACCGTAACTTATGTCATTAAGAACATCAGATATGAACTTCCGTTTAAACCTTTCCACTTGTGGTGAAATGTCTATACCGCCAATAAAACTACTAGCTTCCTGAATATGGAAGATTGGTTCTGCGACGTTGTGTCCAAGACCGAACGACATGTTGGTGGCACTGAAGGTAACACCGGCTAACATCATCTCACCCATGAGTGACATGGTTGACGCCACAATGTTTGTAGCTGCCTGTGTTACGATATCGGCACCAGTAAAGTATTCTGACTGGCTTGGATCAATAAAGCCTGCCACAGCGGAGTTATGTGCACGCGGACTCACAATCATCCTGTTAAGATAATCTGGACACATAGCTGATAAATCATCCAGATAGAAACGATTTACCCCATAAGCACTGTTACGACTGATCCTGTTGATGAACCAGTTCTCCGATGGTGTCTTGTTAGACAACAACGTCCTAGCGCGTGAACTCACATCTGTGTTGATGCTGTTGTTATCGTTAGAGGCTGAGATGTATGCATTTACCACATCCGCCACGTAGTTTGATGGCAGCAGGTTACCCTTGTTGATGAATGAAGTTTTCATTCCGTTCATCGTGGTGGTATCGTATATCGTGATTGGGTCGTTCAGCATACTACTGCCTGCCCTGTACTGCTCCCAGTCCATTGCGTGGTACACATCCTCAGGTGTGATTTTGTGTTCGTGGTATGGTGCGTTTTGGTACGTATACTGATTGGTGATTAGGTTGTAACTACTACGGATTACCCAGTTATCAATCAACGCCATCGGTGTACGATAAGCCTGGTTGACCAATGTCGTAATGCTGTTGATGAAGAACAGTGTGTCTGGGTTTGGTTTACCTGTATACGACGTATCAGCCATATCTGTGTAACCCTGAAGAATCTCACGCACCATAGCTCCGCTACGGTAGTAGCAGTTGAGACTAAGAATAAACAGATAACGCTTATTGTTCCAGCCATTAACTATGTCGATAGATCCTTCTGGTTGTGCTTCCAAACTTATGATTTGGTTGGACATGCCTGAGAATACACCGGGTGTTATTTGTTCAAACTTGTTCCCCCGCTGTTGGTTCTCGACACGGTTAACGACACTGGTGATAACCTCACCTGTGATGTTAGATTTAAAAGTTCGACGCATCTGTGGTACGTACAGTGGGGACTCAATCATCTTGAGTGACTCCACTTCTACTTTGTGATACATTAACTCTCTCCTTTCTTTTGTTAAGCTTCGAAGTTTTTCTTCATTTGTTCCACTTTCTCCTGTGGAACACCATGCAGATTCTTATAGCCACCGTTGGCTACTAGAATTTTGAACGATAGACCCAACTCTTCAGCTAGATTAACGTAACGTTCATATTCCCATTTACGTATAAACGTATTTGAGACAACCACGCTCTTGCCTTTGAGTAGCGCCGCTTTAGTTTGATTGAAGCACCATTCGTGAGCGTCCTTGATAAGGCTTGGTGTGTATGTGTACTCGCCGTCCTTGTAGAAGTATTGATCTGCTTCCATGTGGACTTCGGCTGTTCCCATTGATACTAGGGTTCGGGCCATTGTGGATTTACCAGAACCTGGTACTCCGCGAATAATGATTAACATTAGAATTTCTCCTGAACTCTGTTAAGTTTGATATCCTGAATAATCATGACTAGTTTAGACAGTTGTACCTTAATGTCATCTGGGGCAACGTATGTCCTAGATAAGTTATTGTGGTTCACAATCGGGACTAGTTCATCCCTTACAGTAAGCAACCAGCTCTCGCTGGATAAATCATCAGCTAACTTAGTGATGGCATCCAACGCTGGGTTTTCTTTCCTAGCATTCTTTTGCTTACTTTGCGAGCGTCGCTCGTGTGGAAACATTTCTTTCAATCTGTCATCCACTTCTTTTGGTGTGCGCATCTTACCATCAATGGAGGTGGTATGGATAATGCCGTCGTGCCTCTTAGCTATGGCTGTAGACAGGCAGGCAAGTGATACCAGTCCATGATGCATTAAGAAAGCTTGTGCGATAAGATAACAGTTGATGACTGTTGGTTTATCCAAATGGTCAATACTGCCTGGGGGCATCACGAGTGAGAAGATCCATTTCAGTAAGATCATCTGTGACTCATTCAAATCACGCTCATGATGTTTCTGGAACAACTCAGCATTAACTGGCATCTCAAGGTTGATCCCTGGGCACAAGTGGTTAAGGACTTGCTTGTTATCCCTTACATAGACCTCAAACATGGCGATGATGCCTGCTGGCGTTACCTGCTTTACCCGATACTCTTCCAGTGCAGAAATGTTATTTTCCTCATCCTGGTTTTGGTTGGTGGTACCTTTGTAAGTGATCTTCCCTGCTAAGGAACTATCCATCCCTTTGACTTTGAATGAGATGTAGGTATATACGAAAGTTATAAGGCTGAAGTCCTTTACCCCGTTACCTTTCTCAACACCACGAATATCACCCACCGTCAATCTGCGCAGTGTGACAATAGCCAAAACCCACCTAGGGAAATCCTCAGAGGAAATACCACTCATAATCGCAGTAGCAATATCCCTGTCTGTCGGAATAGAGCACTCGACATAGGCGGCAAACTTCTGCATTGCCTCTGACGCCATGAGTTGACTACCCTCAATCAAGTTGAAAGCATGGTACTCCTTAGTGGCGTTGGAGACATTCTCCTTAACCCTGAAAATGTACTCACCCCAAACAGGGATCATCAGCCTCAACGCCGCAGTCATCGCAACTAGTGCCGTGTAATCACTACGGATGTATGTCTTAACGCGCGCAGCTTCTTTACCTACCCCGTCCCATGTCTGGTGGATGCTGTCTGGTATCCTGATCTTACCTTGGGATATCAGGAAATATTCCAGCTTCTGTAGGTCTATGTGGTCTAGGAGTTTTACCACAGCCGATCTCAGTTTGAATGAGAGTTGACTGAGGTCGTACTCGTAATCGAACAGTCTGCGTATGTCAACGTAAGATGCGTACATCGACATGTGTTGCTCACGACTCATTGTCTCTATGAAGTCACTGATTTGCTCGAACAAATCATAGGCTGGTAAACCGTCTTCATTTTCCTCAGGAGAGATCTTATCGAACTCGGATATGAGGAATCTGACGTGGTCAGTGTTTGGGTCGCCTGGTATGCCGTCTGGATTCCAGACGCACAGTGAGGTTCTAGGAACGTTAGGTCCCTTTTTAAGTATATCAATTTTCACTCTATTTATCTCCTTTCAATATAGTGAACTCACTTAGATGATAAGTAATCGTTACTTTTTTCAAAACTGTAAACTTATACAGAGCATAGTTCCCCATACGCCTCCTTGTTACAGAGGGCGTATGGGGAGTTTATATTGTTCTTATTAGAACCCCATGTCAGAATCGGTATCCACTGACGCGGCTGGTTTTGGTTGCTCTGTTTGTGTGGCTTCTGTAGTTTTCTTCTCGTCAGCCTTAAAGTCAACGCTCTCGTAATTGTCACCAAGGATGTTGGTAAGCAAACGTGTAAGTAGATTAACGTAACCCATGGCTGCGATTTTAGAAACCTCAGCGTCTGTTAACGTTTTACCCTCACCATTCACAATAGAGTGGTACTTACTGACACCGAAGAAGAACTGAATCTTCGTCATGCCTGGTGCTTCTACAGAAATCCATACTCGACCTTCGTTATCTTTACCCACTTTAACTTCAGTGGCTACAATAGGTTCGTCGGAACGAGTGCCGTCTAACCGGTAGTGACTACGGTTAACAAATTTCATCTTCTCGCCATTTTCACCATTAGCAATGTTGGTGATGGAATTCAGAAGAATGAACATTGTCGGTGCATCAAAACCGGCACGCAGAATACCTTGATTCTTTTCAGAAACACGGTCAGCTGGATCATTGGTGTAAACAACAATAGAGATGTTGTTTTTGTAGTAATCCCAGTGCAGTGTAGAAGTCACACCTTCGGCTGTTGGGTGGGGTGCCGAAATCCAAAGCTTACGGTTATCCAGTGCCGTCAGCTTACGTGGGGTGGCGTTAGGTGAGTTAGTGGGGCTAGATGGATCATTGCGATCTTGCCAGTTGTTGCGCTTAAAGCCGCCACCGTTATTACCGCCACGATTCCAGTTACCACCGCCGCCTTTGTTATAACCGCCCTTATTGTAACCGCCGCCGTAGCCACCCTTGTTATATCCACCACCGCCACCGCGGTTATAACCACCTTGATAGCCGCCGCCATGATTGTTAGTTTGAAAATCACTCATTTTTAGTTTCCTTTTTTGTTTGTTAAAGAAGTCTTTTATAAATCAAATCATTGAATTGTTGGGTATTTAATAACTATCTAAAACCCAAGAGTATCTGAGAGGAGTACTTATCTTTCATCTTAGACACAGAATGCCTGACTAAGTCGTTGCTGGATAATGGCGTCCACTTATCTGCTTTAGCTATTTCCAGTAAAGTGTTTTTAATAGATGCATTCATTGGTGATAATAAAGTGTCGTCACCGAAGACGCCGTAAACTATTGGGTGCAAAGGTAAGTTCGGATACTCTTTACCGTTATAGAGTTTTGTGTACCACTGACTTTTGTCTTTCAATGCCCCTGTGTGTGATTCTAGTAACGTCAGATCCTCGAAACTCTTCCAGCTCAATAAATCGTAAGTGTAATTTGTCAACATAACAAACTTACCTTTACGAGTATCTGGTCTTGGACCATTTGGGAATAGAAGGTGATCAGAAGAGTTACCATGCTCTTTAAGGTAGAGGTGGAAACTCTTTCTAGATAGTTCTGTGTACTGTTGCTGATTTAATGTTTTGTCCTCACGTGGTTTTGCGCCAAGAAATCTGCTACCTAAGTCCTTATAGTTACACAGATAAAAAACACACTTAGGTGGGTTTGGTATCTCAGCTACTATTTTCCTTATAGACTCCACTTCTGTAATTAACGCATCAACAATTTCATCAGCTACTGCTGAGCGCTTAACCTCTGTCGATACAGAGTTGTAGAGATTACGGAATACAGTCCTTAGGTTTATCCATATCTCTGTATACTTGTCAAGGCGCATTTCTGTTGTCTCAGCGCCCTCTGGGGCAGTACCCGTACCCATAGCCACCTCGAACGCTAACGAAGTGGCTATGGATACAGGAAAGTGTCCTGTCGTTCTTGATGAAAAGGGATTCATCGAATCCATGTCTTCTTTCTCCTAAAAGTTACATGATTGTTTTAACTATAGACCTAACCGTCTCTATGTTTAAATCCAGATACTTATCTGTGACTTCTGAGACAACTAAATCCATCAAGTTGTTCTTGTTAATGTGGATAGGTTTGTAATCCTCGTCTACTATTAGTTCGTCCTGTTCGGTATCGCTATCCAATAAGACGACGTCTTTAGTTAAGACGAGTCCTAATGACTCACTTAGGTTATCGAGGTTTTCTAATACAGCGTGACCTTTGTAGGCGCGTAAGCGAACTAGAAACTTTATTCCTATCAGTGGGTCGTACTTCTGCTCCACCAGCGAATCAGTTCTCCATTTCTCCAAATCGTCACGCAAAGCGTTCAGTCTGGATAATGCTTCCTCGTAGTCTGTGTCTAGTAGATCTAGTGTTACAAAAGGCAAGGCCCTTTTGTTTACTATAAACTTAACAGTTGTTTTCCTATTAACAATATCGCAGCTTGCTCTGAGAAAACCCTTGTTCTCTTCCTCTCCGTGTGATAGACGCTCAAAACTACCCTGGGCGAATCTCTTACCCCTAGTGGAGTGTTTATGTACGTGACCTATGAAGATACATTGATCTGTTAGATTCTCGTATTCATCCTGGTCGTGACAGAGGTGACTATTTTTCATCCCTGGTATCTGGTCCGCGAACTGGCCGTGCATTATAGAGAAATCCACCTTAGATAAACCTTTGTCTGACAACAACTGTTTAACTTGCTCTAGTGTCTTATCTGTTGTTGGTGCCCATTCGTCTGGGACATACAGAAAGTTCATACCCCACTGTGGCATATACTCAATGCCAAGACTGTGGTGGTATTTAAAATCTATACCCTCGTATTTACCACTGAGCAGCAGTTGCGAGAAGATAGTGGACTGTTTCCAGTCATGACTGGGTGTCCCCTCTAGAACACGAAGAATAATCTTATTCTCTAAGCAGAAA
>SSFP01000041.1 GCA_008015455.1 Polynucleobacter sp.
ACCTGGGCTCGAACCAGGGACCTACGGATTAACAGTCCGGCGCTCTACCGACTGAGCTATCGAGGAATAGACCGAGATTATAGCCCGAATTTCTAAAGATGCCAAATTTCCACTGACTTTGTTCTAATAGAGCATATTGACCTTTATGCCATTGGGGAAAGAGACCATGAGTAGTAGTCTATGGGGACCATTCAGTTTTATTGGTTTGCTGACCATGTCGAATATTTTTATGACATTTGCTTGGTATGCGCATCTCAAAAATTTATCAAGTCATCCTTGGTGGATCGCTGCTTTAGCTAGTTGGGGCATTGCTTTTTTTGAGTATGCCTTGCAAGTACCTGCGAATCGCATTGGTTTTATGCACTTTGATTTGGCGCAGTTAAAAATTACCCAAGAAATTATCACTTTGGCTGTATTTGTACCATTTTCAATTTTCTATATGGGACAACCATTCAAGACGGACTTTATCTGGGCGGGTCTGTGTTTATTGGGTGCGGTTTATTTCATCTTTAGGTCATGATTACACTCACCACTTGGGAAGAGTCTCAAGAACTCATCAAACCTGTTCGATCCCAAGTATTTGTGATTGAGCAGAGCATCCCTGAGAGTGATGAGTGGGATGACGATGATGCGAGAGCTATTCATGCTCTTGCAACACTTGATGATCAGGTTGTGGGAACAGGTCGACTCATCATCCATGGCTCGCAGGCCAAAATGGGACGTATGGCTGTTTTAGAAGAAAAAAGGTCGCAGGGATTGGGGCGAGCTATATTGCAAGCCTTGATTCAGGCGGGGGTGGATATAGGTATCAATAACTTCATCTTGCATGCGCAAGTTCATGCCATGCCACTCTATGCTTCAGAAGGTTTTACATCAGTAGGTGAACCATTTGATGAGGTAGGTATCCCTCATCAAATGATGCAGCTTATCAAGTGATCATTAAAAATCAAAAGTGGCAGTTGCTCGAATAATTCTTGGGGATCCGGGGTAAAGCGTATTTGATCCATAAGTTTGGCTTACATCTCGCCAATAAAATTTATCAAATATATTCTCCACATTGAGACGGTAAGTGGCTTGGCTATTACCTAAGCGATCAATGTATTTCAAGCCTGCATCAAACTTATGATATCCAGGTGCTTTGATGCTGTTATCTAATGTGACACCTTTGCTAGAAATATAAGTCCAACCGCCTTGAATACTTAAATTATCGAACTGAGGCAATAAGTAATCGGCAAATAGAACAGCTTTCCAGTGCGGAATTCCGATCGCTTGTTTGCCATTTTGCGAACTCTCAGTAGCGTCAGATTGCTTGGCTTCCAAGTACATGGCGCTAGATAATAAGTTCAGACGATTGCTTGCTTTAAAAGCCCATGTTGCCTCAGCACCTGTGTTGGTGACTTTGCCTGACTGAACTAGAGTGGATCTATAGTAACCGTCATTGTCTTGTCCATAGTCCTTGGCGTACTCATTAGGTCTATCGCTCTGGAAAATAGCAAAAGTAAATAAGGAATCAGGATTCATCGCATATTTACTACCTAATTCAATTTGTTCTGTGCGTTTTGGCGGCATCACTTGAGAGTTTCTAAAACTATCAGGTAATGCAATCGTTCCCGGTTCCACCCCTTTGCTATAACTCACGTAATTGCTCAGTTGAGAACTTAAAGCATGGCTGAGGCCAATTTGAGGAAGGTGCCATGTTTTATTAAGTGATGAGTATTGTCCGCCTGTGTAAACATCATATGCGGCTTGCTTCATCTCAACGATGCGATGACCAAGATAAAGCTTTGTTTTTTCAGTTAACTCAATTTGGTCATGAGCAAACAAACTGGTTTGAGAATGATCTAGGATTTTATAAATGGCGCCGGTTGATCCATTGGTCTGGCTTAAAGCACTATTGAAACTATTGAGAGCGTCTCTACCTATATATGTATAAACAGAGGCTCCTTTATAAACAGATCGCTGGAGCTCTGAGACCCCAAGCGTCCAATGATGCTTATACCCATTCAAAGAATTTTGACCATTTAATCCCGTTTGAAAGTGATCATTTCTTCTGATTTCACCATCACTTCTAAAGTCATAAACATCATATTCTCCGCCTAAGCAGAATGTGCCGCTTGCCCCAGAGCTATTAAGAGAGCACCCATAAGGGTAGGCTAGTCGGTCATTGATTTTGACTTCACTTCGGTTGGCGTTGGCAAATAGTTTGAGTGAATCATTGATTTCATGATCAAGCCTAACGCCGATATTTTTGGCTTGGATTTCAGTAGGTAGAACCCAAGAATACGCAGAAAGGTTAATGTCTGCTTTGACTGAGGGTAGAGTCGTGCCCCCTAATAGCATCAAGCCGGGTACGGAGCGCTGACTTTTATCTTGGTATTCAAAATCAAATTGAAGTTTTGTTTTTTGACTAATTTTTGCATCTGCCGCCAAGCTAAAAAATTGACGCTCACCCTTAGCCTCTTTCACATAAGGTCGCATATTTTCAGAGGCAGCATTGATGCGTATTCCGAGTGACTTGGATTCACCAAGAAACATTCCATAATCAACTGCTGCGTATTGGGTGCCACGCTCGCCAGTGCCAAGTGTGATTGATTGAACATCCTTAGGTCTTTTGGTGACGTAATTAATGATGCCGCCTGGTGAGGCTGCACCAGCCTGCATGGCGCTCACACCTTTGAGTATCTCTAAACGTTCTTTATTTTCAAAAGCAATATTTTGCTCACCGGTGACAGACATGCCATTGATCCGGTAGCTCGTCGCAGCATCTAGAGGAAAGCCTCGGATGTAGAGATTTTCATAATATCCAAGAGCAGCATAGTAATCACCGATGGAGGCATCTAATTTGGCTGCTTCGGACATCACCTTGGCTTGCCTATCATCCAGCAAATCTTTTGAGATCACTGATACAGATGCTGGTAAATCTTTTAATTCAATCTCTTCAGTGCCCCCTGGCCCGCCAATCATCGCGCGTTTAGCGACATAACCTGTACCTTTTTCACCCGTGACCACCACCGGTGCTAATTCAGTTTCAGACTGGGCAATCGTGTGTGAACTAATCAAAAACAACAGGGCACATGCGCCTGCAATGTGATTCTTTTTTGGCATATAAGCCATCGTCAGTACTCCTTATATAAACGATGGCGAGTGGGGGATGCGGTTTTGGACGCTTCCCTGCGCTCGCATTATCGAGATCAGGTTCAACGGGTATTTCTCACCCACATCCGATGAAGCTAGATGCAGGACCCCGAGCTAATATCTAAAAAATCTAGATGTGATGATTATAGAGAATTTTTGATCTGATCTATAAGACCAGTTCTTGAATAAGGTTTTGAGCATGAGCTACACGCTCTTTGATAGAGCCACTAATGACTTCATGCTTGATATTTAAGTCTAGAAGCTTTTGGCTAAGAAGTTGATGAGTAGCTTTTTGAGCATCCGGCCCATCTCTCATTTGATCCGCTTGCCATGGAAAATCCATCGCGGTGAGTAGCGTTAAATCATAGTCATCATGATGACTGAGTGCCTCAAGTTCTGGATGAGGGCGTCCAAATACGATTTCGTTGTAGATATTGGTGAGTAAGGGAGTGGTGTCGCAAAACAACAATGCATACGCTTGCCCATTAGCTTCTTTGATTAAGCTCTTAGCTATTTCAGCTTCTAAATTCTTTTGGGTCTGGGCAATGAAGATCTGTTCTTCTTCAAAAGGGGTGCGCTCAGCTTTTTCAGAAAACTCTCTAAGATATTCTGGAACCCACTGGCTCGGGTAAGCACTTTTAAAGTGGGCTGTAAGTTCTGCTGCAAGGGTTGATTTACCAGTGCATTCTGCACCAACAATCGCAATTTTTATAACTTGGGTCATTTTGAATGTTTAGGCTTTTAGGAGGTTCATTTGGCGTGACCACTGTTGCCAGCCCCAAACACATAAGGCAATAAAAAGACTATAGAGAATGGCGGTCAAATAAAGATCTTTATAGATATATAAAGCCACATAGGCAATATCAATCAAGCCCCAAACTATCCAATTCTCAAGCCACTTATGGGCACTCATATAAGTCGCTATCAAACTCCCAGCCGTCAATAGTGCATCGATATAAGGTACATCTGAGCTTGTATAAGTGACGAGTATCCAAGTAATGATTAGGAATAATCCGATGCAGGCGAAGAGGCACTGCATCGCGTGCTTGATGGAGACTCTGCTAAATGTTGATTGACCCTCAACAACGATTTGACCCCGATGCCATTGAACCCAAGCGTAGATGGCTAAGGCAATAAAGACCAATTGCAGTGCAGCATCACCAAACAGTTTGGCATCTTGAAAAACCCAAGCGTAAGTAGCCGAGCTGGCAATTGCAAAAGGCCAAGTCAAAATATGACCCTTTGCATTCAAACCAACGCAAATTAGCGATAGGATGAAAGCCGCAATTTCCATCTGACCTTTACGCTTTTCTGAGTAAGAACTCGGCTGTCACTGCTGCAGCATCAGGTGTTAGAGCACCTTCTAGAATTAAATTAGCTGCCTGGCTAAAAGGGACTTTGATAAATTCAGAAACTTCACCATCATTGTTTTGCGGGGTGAAGTCATCCGGCAAAAGAAGGTCATAGGTATAAAGACTTTCATCATGAAGTCCTTTGGGCTCCACAATTCTTCTCACATGAATATGCCCAATGGGTTGAACTAGTCTTGCGATGTTAAGAGGAACGCCAGCTTCTTCCCATAATTCTCTAATGACACATTGTTGCAGGGTTTCATCGGCACTAATGCCGCCCGCAGCAAGGTTATCTAGCATATTGGGGTCAGTGGCTTTCGAGTTGCTGCGAAGACCTAAGTAGATTTCTTGATGGGCGGTATAGCCATTGATATGGCAGGCTCGACTATGAAAGCCAAGAGATCTAAAAGCTGCTCGCTCCATACGAAAACGCTCATGCCCCATAGCGTCTAGCCATGAGAAATGCTCATTTCTCCAGCCCGGAGCTGCCTGATGGTTCTTTAAGAACTCTGCTAAATCTTGCAAGAGTTGACTAAGTAGAAAAGGGGGTAGATTTTCAAGTTGAAGATGATCACCAAAGCGCACCAAGGCAGGCGTTTCTGCCTGCTCTATATAGGCTTCAATGGTCGGGATATAGTCAGGCTGAACATGGCCAATTAACTCGCTACCAAAACGAATTTTCAGCCAGTTATCTGGGGCTGGTCTGAGGGCTGTTTCTAGTAATTCTTCTAATGCAGCTCGAGTTGTGGCAGTAATTAGTGACATGAATGACATATCTGGATTATTTAATATCGATAGATTATCTTCTAAACAGTAAGATATAGGCTAATTTCACCCATAAGTGCTATTTTTATGACTCAAGATTCCTCTACTTTGCAAGAATCAAGCGATCAGGATGATTTTGAACCTCTAGTTCAAGCTGGACATGCCATTTGTTCTTCAGATGCTGTTGAAGATCAAGGTGATGGGTTCCGTTTCATGATTAGAACTTCAGATATTGCCTCTAAAGTGGGTGGAATTGATCATCGTGTAGATGAAACTTTGCCTGCATTTGTGATTCGTCATGATGGTATGGCTCATGCATATCTCAATCGATGTGCTCATGTAGCGATGGAACTCGATTGGCAGCCTGGACAATTTTTTACACAAGATAAATCAGCGATCATTTGTGCATCGCATGATGCGCAATATTTACCAGATACGGGTGAGTGTATTTCCGGACCATGTCCTCATGGTGCTGCTCTGATTAAGTTAGATATTGAAGAAAAAAATGGACAGATTTATCTCTGTCAAGCGGTTTAAAAAATATATTTTTTTAGATTGAGAAATTGTTTTATTGACTGCCTAAATTTTAAGCAGACCAG
>SSFP01000077.1 GCA_008015455.1 Polynucleobacter sp.
AAGAAATACGCATTGCTGCATAACAAACGAATTCCAGGCGTGACCGATAAAGCCATGCGAATGTTGATGAAATATGACTGGCCGGGCAACATCAGAGAGTTGGAAAACATGATGGAGCGCGGTGTGTTACTGACAGCATCCGATGATCGAATTGAATTGAATCATTTATTCGCTGGTGTTTCTGAGGTGTTTACGAGTGAGGTAGAGTTAAATTCATCAGGCCGTGTTGTTGACGCGCAGGCTAAATCATCAGAAGCTTTGGTTGATCAAATCCTTAATCAGGGCATTTCCTTAGAGGAGCACGAATTAATGCTCATGGAGGCAGCAGTTCGTAAGTCTGGAGGAAACTTGGTGAAGGCAGCCGAATTATTGGGCGTCACTCGCCGTCAAATCGCTTACCGTCTTGAAAAAGAAGATAAGAAATAGGGTCAAGTAGATTGTTATTTACAAATTTGTAAAAAATTGATTTACATCAATGACAAATTTGTAAATAATCCTATTCTCGAGAATTTAGTGGTTTTCCCTGAAAGACGACCAACGAAGCCTTGTGTATATTGAGTTTTAAACAGGCTGGCACACATTTTGCATTCATATGATGCGTTATTGATTAATTTTAGTGCAAGCCTTCACAAATTTGGAGCATAAACATGCAAATTGACTTACAAACAGTTGCTTTAAAGCCGCTTAGAAATACATTTAAACACATTGAAAAGCGTTTTGGCGACAAGGTGGCTACTCGTTATCAAGAGGCTACATACGATTTACAGCCAACTCATAATTTCCATTACAAGCCGACATGGGATCCTGAGCGCGAGCTTCATGACGTGCGTCGTACAAAAATTGTTCTTAAGGACTGGTATGTTCTTAAAGACCCACGTCAGTTCTACTACGGTACTTATACTCAAGCGCGTGCGCGTCAGCAAGATGCTATTGAAAAGAGTTTTGACTTTATTGAAGAGCGTGGTTTAGAGCATTCATTAAGTCCTGAAATGAAACAGGTAGCACTTAAGACATTAATGCCTCTTCGCCATGTGGCATGGGGTGCGAATATGAATAATTGCTGTATGGCTGCATATGCCTACGGCACAGCATTAAACCAAGCTTGTACATTTGCAAGTTTTGACCAATTAGGCATTGCTCAATATCTAACTCGTCTTGGCTTGGCAATTGGTGATGTTGAAGACCTAAAAGCTGGTAAAGCTGACTGGGAAAAAGATGCTAACTGGCAGCCATTACGTCAATATGTAGAAAAGTCATTGGTTACACGTGACGTGATGGAATTGTTCGTAGCTCAGAACTTTGCCTTAGATGGTTTGTTATACCCATTGATTTATAAAGAGTCAGTGGATGGCGTTTGGGCAACAAAGAGCGGTCCAGTGCTTGGCATGATGACTGTTTTCATGGCTGACTGGCAAGCAGAAACAGCTAAATGGGTTGATTCAGTTCTTAAAACAACTGCTGCTGAATCGGCTGAGAATAAAGCTCTATTAAGTCAGTGGGCTACGGATTGGGCTAAGCAAGCTAAAGCTGCCTTAGCACCAGTTGCCAAGATTGCTTTGGGTACTGAAGCAGATGCTGCTATGGCTGATGTTGCTCTTGCTTTACAAGAGCGTGCCAAGAAAATTGGTATCGAACTCAATTTTTAATTATTAGACTTAATCAGAATCGGAGATTAATTATGGACATGATCGCAAAGAAAAAGTTAGGTTTAAAAGAGCGCTATCACTTAATGACACGTGATTTGGCGTGGGAACCAACTTATCAGACGAATGAAGAAATCTACCCACAACTAGCTTATGAAGGTATCAAGATTCATGACTGGGACAAGTGGGAAGATCCATTCCGTTTAACAGTAGATGCTTACTGGAAATATCAAGCTGAAAAAGAGCGCAAACTTTACGCGATTATTGATGGCTTTACACAAAATAACGGTCACTTAACGGTTACTGATGCTCGTTATGTGAACGCATTGAAATTATGGTTGAACGCGATTACTCCTTTGGAGTATGAAGCACATAAAGGTTATTGCCGTTTAGGTCGTGAGTTCAAAGGCGTTGGTGCTGCAGTTGCTTGTCAAATGCAATCAATTGACGAATTGCGTCACGCACAAACTCAGATTCACTCAATGTCTAACTACAACCGTTTCTATAACGGTTTAGATAACTGGCATCACGCGCAGGATCACTTCTGGTATTACTCAGTACCAAAGTCTTATTTTGAAGATGCATTAACTGCTGGTCCATTTGAATTTATTACAGCGATTTCATTCTCATTTGAGTATGTTTTAACAAACTTGTTGTTCGTGCCATTCGTATCTGGTGCAGCATACAACGGTGATATGGCTGCGATGACATTTGGTTTCTCAGCGCAATCTGATGAATCACGTCATATGACTTTAGGTCTTGAAGTGATTAAGTTCATGCTTGAGCAAGATAAAGCAAACGTGCCTATCATCCAAAAATGGATTGATAAGTGGACATGGCGTGGTGTACGTCTCTTAACGATTGTGGGCATGATGCAAGATTACATGTTGCCAAAACGTGTGATGAGCTGGAAAGAAGCTTGGGAGATTTACTTTGAAGGTAACGGTATGGCCTTGTTTAATGACTTGGCTCGTTATGGTATTAAAGTGCCTGATTGCGTTGAGCAAGTTCGCAAAGAAAAAGGCCATATTTCTCATCAAGCCTGGTTGGTGTTTAACAGCGCTAACTTCTTGACTAACTTCCACACTTGGATTCCAAGTAAAGAAGAGTTGGATTGGTTGGATGCTAAATATCCAGAAACATTCCCTAAATACTACCGTCCTCGTTTTGAGTACTTCCAAAAGTTGGAAGACGAAGGTAAGCCATTCTTTACAAAAGGTTTGCCACGTTTGTGCCAAGTTTGTCAGTTGCCTGTTTTCTTCACTGAGCCAGATGATCCAACTCAATTGGCTTATGAAGAAGGTACATACTTGGGTCAAAAATTCCAGTTCTGTTCAACTCATTGCCATAAGATTTTTGATAATGAGCCAGAGAAGTATGTTCAAGCTTGGTTGCCTGTGTATCAGATTTACCAAGGAACAAACTTCCTACCAGGAACAGATCCAACTGTAGAAGGTTTTGATCCTGTTAGAGCGGTTGCAGACTATTACGAATTAGAGTGGGGTCGTGAAAACGGACCATTTGTAGGGTCTGAAGATCAGAAAAATTTTGCGCAGTGGCGTAATCAAGCTACCAAAAATTAATAGGGGGATTTATGCCAGTAGCAGCAGTTTCAGAATATAAGTTTCCTATGAATGATGCCGTGGAAAAATTCCACGGTAATCAGCTTCTTTTTGTGGGTTGGGATAAGCATTTGATGTTTTATGGCACCGCTGCTTACCCATTGCCTCCAGCAATGAAGTTCAGTGATTTATTCGCAGGTCCTTTGGCGATGTCTTATAGCCAGCATCCGGACTTTGAGAAAATTGACTGGTCAAAAGTAACTTGGTTAAAAGGTAATCAACCTTGGAAGCCAGATTATGACAAAACCTTGGCTGAGAACGGTCTTGTCCACCAAGATTGTCTCCGTTTTCAAACGCCTGGTTTAGATGGTATGTTTGGAATCAATTTCTAAGTATTTTGTAATAAATAAAAAGGACGCAATCGCGTCCTTTTTTACTTGGTAACGAGGTTTAGTATTTTCAGAATTAAGACTCATGAATGCTTAACTATAGTCGCCTAAATGACATTGTGTTTAAAGGCTTTTAGGGCAATATATATTTTTCTTTTAGGGCAAATTCTGATTGATTTCAGAACATCAAAGTATCACAATCGAGCAGTCAATAAACAGTTCATTTATGTTGAAAAATAAATCTTTCAACCAACGGTAAGGAGAAAAAAGATGGCAATGACAGGCGTATTGAGACCGGGTCACGCACAGATTCGTGTGTTGGATTTAGAAGAGGCTCTTCACTTTTACAGAAACGTTTTGGGCTTGGTTGAAACTGGTAAAGATTCAACAGGTCGTTATTACTTTAAAGGTTGGGATGAGCGTGATCACAACAGTGTGATTATTCGTCAAGCCGATCGTGCTGGTATCGACTTCTTTGGTTTTAGAGTATTGGATGTTGCTACTTTGAATCAATTAGAAAAAGATTTAAATGCCTACGGTGTCAAAACTGAGCGTATTCCAGCGGGTGAGTTATTGGAGACTGGTGAGCGTGTACGTTTTGAAATTCCATCAGGTCATAAAATCGAGTTGTATGCAGAGAAGACTCATATTGGAAACGGTTCAGGTTTAGTCAATCCAGCTCCTTGGAATCCAAAAACTTCAGAACATGGTATTGCCCCAATTCGTATGGACCACTGTTTGCTATATGGTCCAAATGTAGAAGGTGTTAAAGACTTATTTACAAAAGTACTTGGTTTTAGATTGGTTGAGTATGTGGTAGCACCAGATGGTGAGCATACAGCAGCTATCTTCTTGAGCTGTTCTCATAAAGCTCACGATATTGCTTTTGTTGAGCATCCAGAGCCTGGTAAGTTGCACCATGTTTCATACCGTTTAGAGTCATGGGAAAAAGTGCTTCGTGCTGCCGACATTATTGGTATGAATAAAGTGCCAGTGGACATTAGCCCAACTCGTCATGGTGTGACACGCGGTACAACTATTTACGCATGGGATCCATCCGGTAATCGTTTTGAAACTTTCTGCGGTAGCTACGATCCATATCCAGATTGGGAGCCGATCAAGTGGACTTTTGATGAGTTTGGTTATGGTTTAGATCATACAACTGGTAAGTTGCATGAATCATTCTTAACGATTGTTAGTTAATCAATTAGATGACTTAATCAGAGTTTTAAAAAAGATTGAAAAGGTCGCTTAGTCACTGATTAAGTGACCTTTTTTTAATGAAAAGGTTTTAGATGGGCATGCAAAATAATAATCGCGAGTTGGTGATAATGGTGGGTGCTACAGGCGCACTTGGTGAAACTGTAGCAAGACGATTGGTCGCCTCAGGTTTGCATGTGATTGCTGTAGGCAGGAGAGAGGAAGAGTTAAAGAAATTAGTAGCTAGCTCTGAGCACATGAGTTATTGCATTGCTGATATTGGTGATGATTCAGCGATTGAAATAATTAAATCTGTTTTAGATCAGCATCAGAAAACCGTGAGAATGGTTGTGCATGCTGCTGGTGTTCCAGTGGCGGGTGGAGTGTTGGAGGCTAATCCTTTAGCACTTTCTCAGGCTATTAATATCAAGGCTGGCGGTATGCTGCGCTTACATAGAGCTGTCGATGCCTATTTAGTGCGTGGATCTCGTCTTGTTGCAGTTGGTGGCCATTATGGTTTTGAGCCAACTGCCTACGCTGCAACAGCAGGTGTTGCTAATGCAGGTTTAACTAATTTGATGCGGCAATTTAGCTGGGCTTTAGGTGAGCGTGGAATTACAGCTCATCTGGTAGCTCCTGGGCCAGCTGATACCGAGCGTTTGCGCAATGTTGCGAATGCTCGTGCTGCTCAACGAGGTATTTCAGTGGAAGAAGTCTTTGATGAATTAAAAGAAGAGTCAGCTATTCATGCATTTACCACTCCTGATCAAGTAGCTTGGGGTATTTGTTTACTCTTGGCTCCTGAGGCAGATGCAATGGCTGGATCTTCTTTAATGCTTGATTCGGGTCGCCGTCGCGGCTTGCCATAATATTTAATTCAATTGATTTGAGGAGTTCTATATGCCAGTAGCACATATCAATGTATTACAAGGTCACTCTAAAGAAACGCTAAAGAATGTCATTCGTGATGTTTCTGATGTCATGATTCAGGTTCTAGCAGCTCCTAAAGATCGTCTTGAAGTTTGGGTAACAGAAATAGACCCTGATTTGTGGGGTATTGAAGGGCAACCAGCCAGTGAGATTCTAAAAACTAAACCACGCGGGCAAGTTGAAATGCCTTATGTTGAGATGGTATTAATGGAGGGGCGTCCAGTTGAGCAACACCATCAAATCTTAGCTGGGGTAACCGATGTATTGGTTAAGCATTTAGGAACTGATAGAGGACGTATTCGGGTACATATTGCCAACTGCAAACCAGATAATTGGTCTATTGGTGGGGTGGCTGCAGCTATTTTGCGAAAAGCAGAGATTGAAGCCAGAGCAAAAGCGAGCGGAAGTAATTCTTAGTTTTTGAAAGACAACTGGAAGGGGAATCATGGTTGCAGCAGATGTCATTGAGTCATTATCAAAGGATCTTTGGCGGGCTGAAACAACGCGTTCCCCAATGAATACTTTAACTTCAATATGTCCTGAGTTAACAATTGATGATGCTTATCGGATTCAGGATAAAACATTAGCTCTTAGAGCAAGCCCTCAGCTGGGATTTAAGCTTGGATATACAAGTGCTGCCATGCGGGCTCAAATGAACATTGCTGAGCCCAACTATGGTGTTTTAACAAAAGATCATTTCTTATCCCCGCAACAGGGTTTTGATGGTTATGTACTAACAGAGGAGTTAATCCACCCATTGGTAGAGCCTGAAATAGCGATTCTTGTTGAGCGAGAAATTTTTGGTGATGGGCACACAGTCGAGTCAGTGACTCCTTCTATAGCAGCGCTTATTCCTTCCTTGGAGATTGTTGATACGCGTTATAAAGAATATAAGTTTTCCTTGATTGATAACATTTCTGATAACAGTTCAGCTGCTAGATTTATTTTAGGAGCTCCCAAAAAACTATCTGAAGTAGAGGATCTGAGGTTAAGTGGAGTCTTGCTTTGGTCAAATGATGATTGTTTAGATACAGGGGTCGGAGCTAATTCAATGGGTAACCCTTTAGCTTCGATTGCATGGCTAGCCAATTTTTTATCCAGAAAGAATCTTGGGATACCCGCTGGATCAATTGTTATGACTGGCGGTTTAACCAAAGCGCATCCAGCACACTCTAAGGACACATTCTTTGCTGAGTTTGGTGGTATTGGGTCAGTGAAAGCCTATTTTTCGTAAGGTCACATCATTAAATTTTTTTGAGAGATTGAAATGTTGACTAAACAACTCATGGAAAAAACGATTCGGGATTATTTTGATGCCTGTAACACTGGAAATTCTGAATCTATTCAAAGGTTTTTTACAGAAGGTGGAACGCATTACTTTCCAGAAGGTAGTCCCTTTGGTGTTTTAAGAGGTTCAGTTGCTATTGGCGATTGTTGGGCAAGATGTGTTGAGGAGTTAGGCTCTTTTTGGACTGTTGATAATTTTGTTGGGGATCCCGAAACAGGAAAAGCTGTTATTGAGTGGACTCATTTCAAGAAGAAAGTAGGCCAAGTTTTACGAGGGGATGAGTGGTATCAATTTACCCCTGATGGGAAAATTCTAGAGATTAGGGCCTACTACGCTAGCCCAACCCATCCTGGCGTGATTGAGCATAAAGTTGGGGGTTTTGATTATGAAGGTAGAGGCTATCCCTTACCCTAGATTAAAGAATAGCTCCTTGAGGCTTGTCCCAGGATCATCTTGGCGCATAAAAGCCTCGCCTACAAGGAATGCGTGTACGTTTGCATCACGCATTTTTTTGACATCATCCTGAGTGAGGATCCCACTTTCAGTAACTACTCGTTTATTGCCAGGAATATCTTTGAGTAATGACAGAGTTGTTTCAAGGCTCACTTCAAATGTTCTAAGATTGCGATTGTTGATACCCAGTAATGGGGTGTCTAGAAGCAAGGCTCGCTCTAATTCCTGGGCATCATGCACTTCCACTAAAACGTCCATTTTTAATTCATGGGCAATACTTTCGAAATCTTTCATTTGAGCATCGTCTAGTGCCGCTGCAATTAACAATATGGCATCAGCCCCCATCGCTCTTGCTTCATAAACTTGATAGGGGTCTACTAGAAAATCTTTTCTAAGTACGGGGATTTTGCAGGCATGACGTGCTTGACGAAGATATTGTGCTGACCCTTGAAAGTAATCTTTATCAGTTAATACTGATAAACAAGCCGCTCCATTTTTTTCGTAAGAAACAGCAATTTTTGCTGGATCAAAATCTTCTCTAAAAATGCCCTTGCTAGGACTAGCTTTTTTAATTTCAGCAATCACGCCTGCATCACCGGCTGCAATTCTCTTTTCAATGCTGGCAATAAATCCTCGAGGTTGAAGGCCTGATTCTCCCAAGCTTGCTTCTGCATCTGATCGAATGGTGTGCATCGGAATTTGAGAAGATGCTTTACTAACTTCATCAAACTTGGTGGCTAGAATACGTTTTAGGATATCGCTCATTTTTAAAATTTTGACTGCTAGCTTAGGCTATTTATATTGGCATTTAAGCCTTGGCTAATGCTTGGGTGGTGGAAATAAATTCTTGAAGTTTGGCTTTTGCTTGTCCGCTCCTAATTGAAGCTTGAGCCATGGCTAAGCCTTCGCCAATATCTTTGGCGAGGTCGGCAGCATAAAGAGCGGCACCCGCATTTAAACAAACAATGTCTTGCGCAGAGCCTGTCTGCCCATCCAAAACACTCATGACTATATTCATTGATTCTTGAGGATTAGATACTTTGAATTGTGTTGTTGGACATGGTTTGAGACCAAATTCTTGTGGAGTGATCTCATACTCTTTAATTTCACCGTCTTTTAATTCGCCAATCATCGTTGGACCTTCTAAAGACACTTCATCTAAACCGTCTTTGCCGTAAACCACTAGAGCATGTTGCAAACCTAAGCGTTGTAATGCTCGCGCTTGAATTCCCACTAAGTCAGGATGAAAAACACCCATGAGCATATGAGGTGCATCGGCTGGATTGGTGAGTGGGCCAAGGATATTAAAAATAGTACGTACACCCATTTCTTTGCGAACTGCAGCTACATTTTTCATCGCAGGATGATGGTTGGGAGCAAACATAAAGCCCATGCCACAACGATTGAGTGACTCTGCCACTTGAGGAGCTTGAAGAGTAATTTGTACGCCAAGAGCCTCTAAAACATCAGCTGTACCAGATTTGCTGCTAACGCTGCGGTTGCCGTGTTTGGCAACTTTTGCGCCAGCGCCAGCAGCCACAAACATGGCTGTTGTAGAGATATTGAATGTATGGGCACCATCACCACCAGTCCCAACAATATCAACAAAGTGACTGTTGTCAGCTACTTTGACTGGGGTGGCGAATTCACGCATAACTGTTGCTGCTGCCGTAATTTCACCAATGGTTTCTTTTTTTGAGCGCAAGCCAGTAAGAATGGCTGCCGTCATCGTTGGCGAAAGTTCACCTGACATGATGGCGCGCATGATGTGAAGCATTTCATCATGAAAAATTTCACGATGTTCAATGCAGCGTTGTAAAGCTTCTTGTGGCGTGATCGACATATTTTAAAAATTACTTAGTCTTTAAGAAATTATTGAGTAATTCATGCCCATATTCAGACAAGATGGATTCAGGGTGGAATTGCACACCTTCAATGGCAAATTTCTTGTGACGTACGCCCATGATTTCACCATCATCCGTCCAGGCGGTAATTTCAAGATCGGCAGGTAAGCTATCTTTTTCAATTGCTAAGGAGTGATAACGGGTGACTGTAAATTCTTTCGGTAAGTCTTTAAATACACCTTGTTGTGTGGTGTGAACCGTATCCGTTTTGCCATGCATGACTCGCTTAGCGCGTATCACTTTGCCACCAAAGGCTTCGCCAATGGCTTGATGACCTAAGCACACTCCAAGGAGTGGTACTTTGCCAGCGAAGTATTGCAAAGCAGCTACCGAAATGCCTGCTTCCTTTGGACTACACGGTCCTGGAGAGATGCAAATGTGATCTGGTTTTAAAGCTTCGATTTCAGGAATGGTAATTTCATCATTCCTAAAAACTTTGACCTCAGCTCCTAATTCACCAAAATACTGCACAAGGTTATAGGTGAAGGAGTCGTAGTTATCAATCATTACTAGCATCTAGGCCTCCTTGAACCATTTCAGCCGCACGTAAAACGGCGCGAGCTTTGGCTTCTGTTTCTTTCCATTCTGATTCCGGATCTGAGTCAGCAACAACGCCAGCCCCTGCTTGGGAGTGAATCCAGCCATCTTTGATAATGCCGGTGCGAATCACAATGGCGACATCCATGTCTCCTGAGAATGATAAGTAGCCAGCAGCACCGCCATAAATGCCACGCTTCACAATTTCCATCTCATCGATGATTTCCATCGCACGAATTTTGGGGGCCCCTGAAAGGGTGCCAGCAGGGAATGTGGCTTTTAATACATCCATATTGCTAGCGTTATCCAGAAGCTCCCCTTCGACGGAGCTCACGATGTGTTGTACATGAGAATATTTTTCAATGATCATGCGGTCTGTTACTTTGACGCTGCCATTTTTAGCAATACGACCCACATCATTTCGTGCTAAATCAATCAACATCACATGCTCAGCAATCTCTTTAGGATCAGCTAATAATTCTTTAGCTAATTGCGCATCTTGTTCTGGGTTGGCTCCTCTTGGGCGAGTGCCTGCAATAGGTCGAACCGTGACAAACTGTTTTTGTTGACCATCAATATGTCTTGATTCTTGGCGAACTAGAATTTCTGGAGAAGACCCCACTACTTGGTGATCGCCAAAATCATAAAGATACATGTAGGGAGAAGGATTTAAAGATCTTAGAGCCCGATAGAGCGATAAAGGTGAGTCTGTATAGGGTTGGCTAATTCTTTGACCTATGACTACTTGCATGCAGTCGCCCGCCAAAATATATTCTTTGGTGCGTTTAACCGCATCCATAAAACTTTCTTTGACAAATTTGCGAACAGCTTCTGTTTTTTTGGTGGGTGCTGTACTTGGGTTTTTAACAGGCGCACTCAAGCTTTGGCGTAATACTTTTAAGCGAGCTTGCGCATGTTCGTACGACCCCGATTCTTGTGGATTGGCGTAAACGATTAAATATAGTTTGCCAGCCAGGTTATCGATCACAGCTAGCTCTTCGGTGAGCATTAGCTGAATATCTGGAAGCTGAGTTTCATCTGGCAACTGATGTTGAGCTAAGCGTGGCTCAATATAACGAATCGTATCGTATCCAAAATACCCTGCTAAACCACCACAAAAACGTGGCAAGCCGGCTTTAAGAGATACCTTAAAGCGACTGTGATATTCGGCAATAAAGTCGAGTGGGTTACCGTGATTGGTTTCAACCACCTGACCATTCGTGATCACCTGAGTCAAGGTGTTTTGTGGACCACCACTCACCTTAATTAAAGTCTTGGCTTGCAGACCAATGATGGAGTAGCGACCAAAACGTTCACCGCCAACAACTGATTCAAGTAAAAAAGTATTGGTGGTGCCGTGTTCTTGAGTAAGTTTTAAATATAGTGATAACGGAGTTTCAAGGTCTGCAAGAGCCTCAGAAACTAGCGCAACACGGTTAAAGCCTTGCTTTGCCAAGGCGTCAAAATCTGAGCGTTGCATCAAACTTTCCCTAATTCCTCACGCATGGTGTCAATAATTTCTTTGTAGTTGGGTTTGCCAAAAATAGCAGACCCAGCAACAAAAGTATCAGCACCTGCGGCAGCAATTTCGCGGATGTTGTCTGACTTAACGCCACCATCTACTTCCAAACGAATTTTTCGACCATTCTTTGCTTCGTAAGCGTTAAGTTTTGCTCGAGTCTCGCGCAACTTATCCAAAGTTCCGGGAATAAATGACTGGCCACCAAAGCCCGGGTTCACAGACATGAGCAATACAAGATCTAATTTATCTAGAACATGGTCTAGATAATGTAGAGGGGTGGCTGGATTAAAAACCAAACCTGCTTGGCAACCATTGTCCTTGATTAAACCAAGGGTTCTGTCGATATGGGCGCTTGCTTCTGGGTGGAAACTGATGAGATTAGCTCCAGCTTTAGCAAAATCAGGAACAATGCGATCAACAGGTTCGACCATGAGGTGAACATCAATACAGGCTGGCTGACCATCTTTAACAGCGTAAGAACGAATAGCCTCACAAACCAAGGGGCCAATGGTCAGATTAGGTACATAGTGGTTATCCATGACGTCAAAATGGATCCAATCTGCCCCTGCAGCCAATACAGACTTGACTTCCTCGCCTAGGCGAGCAAAGTCAGCCGACAAAATTGAGGGGGCAATAAGGTATGAGTTGGGGGTATTTGTTTTAGCCATATAGCCATTCTATCGTGGTCTGGCTTGCAGTAGCGTCTTCTATAGAGCAGAATCTTGGCATGGAACAACATCAATTCAACGTTCAGGTCAAAGTTACCTACCTTCCAGAGGAATCTGATGCGGAAAATAGGCAGTTTGCTTTCGCCTATACGATCACTATTAGGAACACAGGACAGCTTCCTGCCCAGTTAATTGCAAGGCATTGGATCATCACAGATGGTGATAACGAGGTTCAGGAGGTGAAGGGCTTAGGTGTGGTTGGTCAGCAACCACTTTTACGTCCTGGAGAGCAGTTTGAATACACTAGTTGGGCAACCTTACCAACGCCAATGGGCACGATGAGGGGCGATTTCTTCTGTGTGAGTGAAGATGCTCAGTTTTTCCAAACTCCTATCCCAGAATTTGCCCTAGTGATGCCAAGAACGCTTCACTAGGCTTATAAACTCATTCTGAGAGCCTCAGATTCAGTTATTTTGAGATTTTTAGCGATCTTTTCTGCCCATCATGGTCCAAACTACAATGATGACCAAGATTAATAAAGCAACACCGGCTTCCAAAGCAAATAAAAGCATGGGAAATTCGTCAAATAAATCGCTCAAAGCAGGTTTCCTTTCTAGATGCGCTGGTTTACCTTATTTGTATATTGCATCATAAAAGTAAACTTTCATACCAAAATTCTTTCACATGAATATCCCTCTTGATAAAAAGTCTTATTGTTCTTTATTTCTTATTTCATGCTTGGCCGTCATTTTGGCGTCATGCGTCTCAGTACCTGAGCCCACCGTTAGCAGCACTAGAAAAGCAAGTCCCAGTAGTTCTGGAGTTGTAAGCCCAACAGCAACATTTGTTCCAGTTGCATGGGGAGATCTTCCAGGGTGGCAGGAAGATGATTTAACGGCTGCATGGCCAGCTTGGCAGCGAAGTTGCCAGGGGTTGGCTAGACGCAACCCTAGTGGTATTAATTGGAAGCCAGCTTGTGCAGCTACTAGTCAAGTCAATGCTAATGACGCTCAGTCAATTCGTCGCTATTTTGAAAGACATATGAAGGTCATGGAGATTCGTCACTCAAGCGGCGCTTCAGCTGGTGGTGTTCATGGACTCGTCACTGGATATTACGAGCCGTATTTGAATGGCTCACGTCAAAAAGGGGGCGTTTACCAAACACCCATTCATCGATATCCAGATGCTTGGCGTAAGAAAAAGCCCAGCAACCTTCCGGCTAGAGCAGAGTTGATAGCTAGTGGGCAGTTAAATGGACAAGAAATCTTGTGGGTTGATGACGCTGTCGCAGCAGCATTTATGCAAATTCAGGGTTCGGGGCGTGTTCGCATGACTGATGGCAAAGTGATTCGTCTTGGCTTTGCTGGAACGAATTATCAACCATTTAAGTCGTTTGCTCAGTGGCTTCTAGATAAGCGAGAAATTACGCGTGCGACTGCAACTATGCAGGGTATTCAAGCGTGGGCGAAGAATAATCCTCGACGTGTTCAAGAAATGCTCAATGCTAATCCCCGTTATGTTTTTTTTAGAGAGTTACCAGCATCGCCGGATGTGAGTGTTGGCCCTATTGGTTCTTTGGGGGTTTCTTTAACAGCCGAACGGAGTATTGCTGTTGATACAAAAGCACTTCCTTTGGGGGCGCCGGTATTTTTGGCAACAACCTATCCTTTAAGTGAGAAGCCATTACGTCGTTTGGTGATGGCTCAAGATACGGGTAGTGCCATCATTGGGGCCGTTCGTGCGGACTATTATTGGGGAACGGGCGATCAAGCTGGTGAATCTGCTGGACGGATGAAGCAACAAGGTCGAATGTGGATTTTATTACCCCATTAAATTGATTACTCATTAGATTTTTTTTGTTTACTCTGGAAGGTGGCGAGCGCCATCTGAAACTCTGCAGTTTTACCGAGTCGATCTTGAGCGTCTCGTTCAAGATTTAATTGCTCAGCTAAAGAGTTTTGGTTGGCAGCATAAATAGCTTTTTTAATTTCTATGAGAGCAAAGAGTGATGATTTTGCTAAATTAAAAGCTAATTGCTCAGCTTCTTGCATCACCAAATGATCATCAACAGCCTTCCAAATAAGACCGAGATGCTCGGCTTCTGTGCCAGTGATGGTTTCTCCAGTCATTGCTAACCCCATCGCTTTTTGAATGCCAATTCTGTGAGGTAAGAACCAAGTCGATCCTGCGTCCGGTAGAAGACCAAGATGGATAAAGGCTTGTTTAAAAGAAGTTGTTTTGCCAGCAAGCGTTAAGTCTGCTGCAAGTGCTAGGCTGCAACCAGCTCCTGCAGCAATACCATTAACAGCCGCAATAACTACTTGCTTCATAGTGGTTAAGCGCCGAATGAGTGGGTTGTAGTCGGATTCCAGAATTTGGCCCAAAGCTTCGTCTTTTAATCGTGATTCATTAAGGTCTTGGCCTGCACAAAAACCCTGACCTGCGCCTGTCAATAAGATAACTTTAATAATTGGGTCATGCTCAATCAAATCTAATGCTGCTTGAATATCAGCGAGCATTTGGCCTGTTAGGCTATTGAGTTTGTGAGGTCGGTTAAGGGTTATTTTTGCGATACCGTTGTCGGATTCGTATAACACTTCAGATAGTTGGGGTGATCTCATTTTTCCTTTCAGAGGGATTTCCCCTAAATGCTAGCTTCTTGTTTAAGATAGCATTTATATCAATAAATGAACAATCTTTAGACCTTTTTGAATTTATAAATTAGAAAGAATATATGACTTATGAAACTATTTTGACTTCCAAAGAAGGTCGAGTTGCTTTAATTACTTTAAACCGCCCTAAAGCCCTGAATGCTTTAAATGATCAATTAATGGATGAGTTAGGGGTTGCACTCCTCGGTTTTGATGCCGATGAAAATATTTCATGCATTGTGATCACTGGTAGCGAAAAAGCTTTTGCTGCGGGTGCTGATATCAGCATGATGGCTAAATATAGCTTCACTGATGTTTATAAGGGTGATTACATTACTAAGAATTGGGAAACGATTCGTAAGGTTAGAAAACCAGTGATTGCTGCTGTGTCTGGTTTTGCTCTTGGTGGTGGTTGTGAGTTAGCCATGATGTGCGATTTTATTATTGCTGCTGATACGGCTAAGTTTGGCCAACCTGAGATCAAGCTTGGAATTTTGCCTGGCTCTGGTGGTACACAGCGCTTGCCACGAGCAGTATCTAAGGCTAAAGCTATGGACATGTGCTTGACTGCTCGCATGATGGATGCTCAAGAAGCTGAGAGAGCCGGCTTGGTTTCAAGAGTAGTGCCTGCTGAGCAATTGATGTCTGAGGCGATGTCTGCAGCAAAAACAATTTCAGAGATGTCTTTGCCTATTTTGATGATGGTGAAAGAAAGTGTGAATGCGGCTTATGAAAATTCATTGAGTGAAGGCGTTCGTTTTGAGCGTCGTTTATTCCATGCATCATTTGCTACCGAAGATCAAAAAGAGGGTATGGCAGCGTTTTTAGAAAAGCGTCCCGCTAAGTTCAAGCATCAGTAATAAGTTGTTGATGAGTTCCTCTCCCATCTTGAAAAATCCCAAGGTGTTGATAAGAGCATCATGGCTGTTGATGGCTCTTTTTCTTTCAGCGTGCGCCACTATGGAGGTGGGGGATGTTCAAGCGCCGCCTGCTGAGCAAGTGGAGAAATTTTCTAATCTTCAGTATGGCGGAAGATTACCTAAAGCATGGCAGGTTTGGCGAATTACGCCTCAGAAAAATAAAACTGAATATACCTTGGTTCAGTACGAGGGAAAGACAGTGTTACACGCAAGTTCAGATACGGCGGCTTCCGGCTTGGTTCTGCCCTTGAGACCTCGTGATCCTGAGGGACAGTTACTCCAGTGGCAATGGAAAGCCCTGAATTACATTCCGGGCGCCAATCTTCATGAGTCATCCAGGGATGATGCACCTTTAAGAATTCTGGTGGCGTTTGATGGTGATAAATCGAAGTTACCAGTTCGAGATCAGATGGTTTTTGAGATGGCTAAGATCGTGAGTGGGCATGATCTTCCATATGCAAGCCTGATGTATGTTTGGGCAGCTAAAAGCCCCCTTGAAACAGTTATCTCAAGCCCGAGAACATCACGTATCAAAATGATTGTGGTTAATTC
>SSFP01000137.1 GCA_008015455.1 Polynucleobacter sp.
CGCTATATAAGTAGTAGCTTGGGGTCTTTTCAGTCCATAAAACTCTCATGGCGCCAACGATAATGGTGCTGGCAATTAAAGTCATTGTCCAGAGATTTAATTTTTTCAGAAAATTTAAATTGGAATTTGTTTTGCTCTCTTTTAAAAGAGCATACATCCCAAATTGAGTACCTATAAATCCGAAAATAAATAGATGGTGAAGAATTGCTAAGGTGCTGCTTGCGATGAGCATTACGAAGCCTTTGGTAGTAGATTTCCTTGGATTAGTTGTATCAATGTTCGTAGGGCTAGATAACCAATAATAAGTGTTGCTAACGATATAGCTATAACAGCTACTTCTTTAGGCCAGCTTCCTCTTTGAACTGCTTCTATGATGCATGAGGCAGTTGCTGCAACAGGAAATGAGAACGACCAGAATCCAAATGAAAACGGAATGCTAGTCCAAGCTTTCCATCTGGTTAGTACTGCAAGAATAGGTCCGCTTGCAATGCCTAATCCAATTAATACAGCATCTACAGGTATGGACGGCCACAATGCAATTGCTGTTAGAGTGCTGACTGCTGCAGGCGCCATTTCAATTCCAATGGTTGCTCTAATTGGTTCCGGAAGAGGCCCTTTGAATAAATGACTCAAAATTCGCATTTCTAATAATGCCCAAGCACCAACACCCATACCCCATAGTAAATAACCAAATCCAGAAAAGCCAATTGCGTTTAAAGCCATTCCGCCCACTAAGCCACCTGGAACAACTGGTACATATAAAGCGGGGGTTATAAGTTCTGCCGGCATTTTCCCTGATGAAAGCATTTCAACCATTTTCCACGCTGTAATAAGCTGAAAAGTCAGTGCAATAACTGTAATCGCAATTATTGAGTTGAATTCTTCTGAGTGATTCGGAGCATATAAAGCAATTGCAAGCAGTGTGCTCACAGGCATTAATGCAAATAATGACCCTTGTACTGGATGGTAAAAACTGTTTTTGAAGCTTTTTATGTCAACTATTAGCTTGATCAAAAATAATAGTGTTAAGCTAACAAGAACGGTTACACCCGCGGTGAATAGTAGATTTTCAATGGGCAAATTGGGAGTTATTTCTAATTGAGAAAATTTCTTCCATGTTCCAGAAAGACTAATGAGTCCTAGTGAAATACCGAATAATCCTGGGTGTAAGCGTTTAATGAACATATGATTCTCTTGTTTGAATACCTCTTAATTTACAGAAAAAAATAAAATTAGCAATGGCTAAAGACTTCACACTTAAGAAAAAGCTACTGTTTGTCGGAGTTACATTGCTTATTTTGGCAATGTTTTCCATTACGTTTACTTTATGGGTTACGTGGAAATTAGAGGGTGGTGCTGCAGCTATTAATGAAGCTGGTCGCATGAGAATGCAAACATATCAATTAGCGTTATTAGCTAATCATGATAAAAAAAGTCAAGTAATGGATCTTGTTAGTGGGTTTGATAAAAGCCTTACTTTATTGAGTTTGGGGGATCCAGCTAGGCCGTTATTTGTGCCCTGGAATGAATCTAATAAGATTGAATTCGCGGGCATTCAAAATGATTGGTTAAAAATTAAATCAATACTAGTTTCTAGGCAGGATCAAGCATTGTCTGCCTCTCATGCGGAGTCATTTGTTAATCGTATAGATCGATTCGTATCATCAATTGAAACAGAAGTTGACTATTGGACTGGTTTGCTTCATTTATTTCAATTTGGAATGTTAGCCATATCTTTAATCACCAGTTTAGTAATTATGTATGTTGGCTACTCGGTAATTCTTGATCCAGTAGCTAAGTTACGGCTTGGATTTGATCGTGTGACGGCGGGAAATTTAAAAACACATGTTGTAATTGATGCTAAAGATGAGTTTGGTGACTTGGCTGTTGGTTTTAATGAGATGACTAAGGAGCTTCGTGATTTGTATGAGGGTCTTGAGGCTAAAGTAAAAGAAAAAACATTGCATCTCGAAGAAAAGCAAACACGTTTAGCAGCTTTATATGAGATTAGTTCATTTATTGCTAAGGAAGATGATTTATCAAATTTAACTAAAGGTTTCTCGTCCAGATTATTAGGTTTAGTAAAGTGTGATGCCTTAGCTATTAGATGGACTGATGAAGCAAATCAACGTTATTTTCTAGATGGCGGATCCAATCTACCTGAGTCAATATCAGACAATGAACATTGTTTGACTACAGGAAGTTGTTATTGCGGTTCTAGTCAAGAAAGTGGTGAAGTTAAAGTTATTAATTTTAATAAGCACTTAGAAATTGATAGATTGTGCGTTAAAGAGGGTTTTGCTACGCTGGTAACTTTACCAGTTGCATTACAGAATAAATTAATGGGTGAAGTTGATATTTTCTTTAAAAAAGAAACTGTTATTGATTCAGAGCAAAAGTCTTTGTTGCTTACTCTGGCTAATCATTTAGCTGGAGCACTTGAAGCTCAAAAAATTAAAGCCTTAGAAAAGGAAGCAACGATTTCTGAAGAGCGGAGTTTGTTAGCTAGAGAATTACATGACTCAATAGCCCAATCATTAGCTTTTTTAAAGCTGCAAGTTGGTCTTTTAAAAGATGCATTGAGGGGAAATGGTAATGCTGACCCACAGAAAATACTAAGCGAGTTGGATCTTGGCTTAAAAGAGAGTTACGGAGATGTCAGGGAACTTTTGCTTCACTTTAGAACTAGAACTAACATCGAAGATATAGAGCCTGCATTAAAAAGTACTTTGCAAAAGTTTGAACATCAATCAGGAATTCCAACTAAATTAGAAATGATTGGAGACGGTTTGCCTTTGCCGCCGGACATTCAAATTCAAGTGATGCATATTTTGCAGGAAGCTCTGTCAAATGTTAGAAAGCATGCTGAAGCAAGAAATGTGAAAATTGTAGTTAATCAGAGCCCTAACTGGTCATTCGAGGTTATTGATGATGGTAAAGGATTTAATTCTGAAAAACATGATAGTACTCATGTTGGAATGAGTATTATGCAAGAGAGGGCTGAAAAAATTAATGCGACAATTAAAGTTCGGTCTGTACCCAATGTTGGGACGAGGGTTTTAGTTGAGTTGTCGTGATTCCCGACAATTATTAAAGGTATCCAATTGGAAAAGATTCAAATATTAGTTGTTGATGACCACACATTGTTCCGTCGTGGATTAATTTCTATTCTGGAGCAGGATAATCAATTCTCTGTGGTTGGGGAAGCTGGGGATTCAATTAGCGCCATTAGATTGGCTGAGTCTTTGAAACCTGACGTTATTTTGTTAGACAATCATTTACCTGGTGCAACAGGGATCCAATCTTTGTCAGAACTATTTTTAGCAGCTCCAGATGTTGTGATTTTGATGTTAACAGTTAGTGAAAGCGAAGAAGATTTGGCGCTAGCATTGCAGAGCGGTGCGCTGGGATATTTGTTAAAAACAAGTGAAAAAGATGAATTGTTGAATGGAATTAAGAGGGCTTTTAATGGTGAGTCTGTCATTAGCCCTGAAATGACATCTAAATTAATTTCAGCATTTAAATCAAACAAGGTTAAGTCTAATAATGAAGTCCAAACTCAGATATCAAATCTATCTCCTAGAGAGCTGGAAATCGTTTGTTTGATTGCTAAAGGCTGTAGCAATAAAGAAATTGCTAGATCATTGAATATTGCTGAAACAACTGTAAAAATTCATGTTCAACATGTTTTGAGAAAATTAAACCTGTCCTCTCGTGTCCAAGTTGCTGTTTTTGCTAGCGCGGAAGGATTGTGCGCTGACTCAAAGTAGTAGTTCTAAAGAACTACTTATCTGTAATTAAATAGTTCTAAATTCTTTGCATACACCCTCTTAAGGGGGATATGCCCATTCGCTCATAAAAATAATAATTTCCCTATAACAACAGGGGGAAGGTTTATGAGCGCAAGAGATAGTCAACCCACATTTGATCGTCGTAAGGCTTATTCGGTATTAATTGTCAGCACTTTGGCATTTACTGTCTGTTTTATGGCTTGGATGATGTTTGGTGTAATGGGTATTCCAATTAAAAAAGCCCTTAATCTAAGCGCAACAGAATTTGGCCTCTTGACAGCAACCCCAGTACTGACTGGTTCATTAATTAGAGTGCCGCTTGGCTTTTGGACAGATAGATTTGGCGGCAGAATCGTCATGTTCATTTTAATGCTGACATGCGTTGTTCCAATTTGGATGATGAGTTATGCCACTGAATATTGGCAATTTTTAGTTATTGGATTATTTGTTGGTTTGGCTGGAGGCTCATTTTCAGTTGGTACGCCTTATGTTGCTCGGTGGTTCCCAAAAACAAAACAGGGTTTTGCAATGGGGGTTTATGGTGCTGGTAACTCTGGTGCTGCCGTTAATAAGTTTGTCGCACCAGTATTAATTGTGGCTTTTGGTTGGACTATTGTTCCGCAAGTTTATGCAGCCGTGATGCTGGGTGCAGCCATATTGTTCTGGCTATTTAGCTATCACAATCCTTCTCATGTTGTCTCTAACAAATTGACATTTTCAGAGCAGCTAAAAACTCTTAAAGATCCTAAAGTACTTAGATATTGCCAGTACTACAGCATAGTGTTTGGTGGTTATGTCGCGCTTAGTTTGTGGATGGTTCAGTACTACGTGGGTGAGTTTGGTTTGGATATTCGTGTGGCTGCATTATTAGCGGCTTGTTTCTCATTGCCTGGAGGAGTTTTACGTGCAATTGGAGGTTGGCTGTCCGATAAGTTTGGTGCTCATCAAGTGACTTGGTGGGTAATGTGGGTAAGTTGGATTTGTTTATTTTTATTGTCTTACCCTCAAACAGATTTCACCATTTTTACCACTACAGGCCCTCAAACATTTCATATTGGTTTGAATGTCTATGCCTTTACTGGGTTGATGTTTATTTTGGGTATAGCTTGGGCATTTGGCAAAGCTAGTGTTTTTAAGTACATCGGTGATGAGTATCCAAATAATATCGGAGCAATTTCAGGGATTGTTGGTTTAGCTGGTGGTTTAGGCGGCTTTATTTTGCCAATCATGTTTGGTGCACTTTTGGATTACACAGGAATTAGATCAAGCGCATTCATGCTTATGTATGGGGTCGTTTGGGTTTCACTAATTTGGATGTACTTCACAGAAGTTAAACGTTCTGAGGTGATGGGTAGTAAAGCTATCCCATCAGCTATCTAAATAGTTTCTAAAGGAGTTAAAAATGGCATCAGCAGTTATTAATCACTGGGATCCTGAAAACAAAAAGTTCTGGGATGAAACTGGTAAGTCAGTAGCTAAAAGAAATCTTTGGTTATCTATTCCTGCATTAACACTTGCATTTGCTGTGTGGATGGTTTGGTCTGTTGTAGTAGTCAATTTACCCAATGTTGGCTTTAAGTTTTCTACTAACCAATTATTTTGGTTGGCGTCTCTTCCAGCTTTATGTGGTGCAACCTTAAGAATTTTTTATTCATTTGCGGTACCTATTTTTGGCGGTAGAAGATGGACTGCAATTTCAACGGCTTCATTACTAATACCGGCTGTTGGTATTGGGTTTGCTGTTCAAAATACTGAAACTCCTTATGAAATATTCGTTGCATTAGCTTTGTTATGTGGCTTTGGTGGAGGAAACTTTGCCTCATCAATGTCGAACATAAGTTTTTTCTATCCTAAATCTCAAAAAGGTACTGCGCTTGGTTTGAATGCTGGTTTAGGTAACTTGGGTGTATCAATTGTTCAATTTGTGGTTCCATTGGTTATTACTGCAGGAGTTTTTGGGTCGTTGGGTGGCGAGCCCCAGTCTGTAGTAAAAGCGGGTCAGACTACCTCAATGTGGTTACAAAATGCTGGTTTTATTTGGGTACCTTTTGTAGCTGTATCTGCTATTGCTGCATGGTTTGGCATGAATGACTTGGCTGAAGCTAAAGCATCATTTTCAGATCAAGCAATTATTTTTACTCGCAAACATAACTGGTTGATGTGTTGGTTGTATTTGGGAACATTTGGATCATTTATTGGATATTCAGCTGGTTTCCCACTTTTGATTAAAAGCCAATTCCCAGGAGTTAATGCTTTGCAATATGCGTGGCTAGGACCTTTAGTTGGAGCTCTAGTGAGACCAATTGGTGGTTGGTTATCAGACAAGCTTGGTGGCGCTAGAGTCACATTTTGGAACTTTATTGCTATGGCTTTCGGTGTTTTAGCGGTATTGAATTTTTTACCTAAGCCTGGCTCTGAAGGCAACTTTTATGGATTCTTAATTGCTTTCATGATCTTGTTTGCAACATCAGGAATTGGTAATGGTTCAACTTTCAGAATGATTCCAATTATTTTCTTAACGGAACGACAGCGTGCTGCTGAAAAAGATTCTGCTGCTCAGGAAGCGGCTGTTCGTGATGCAAATAAAGAAGCAGCAGCTGTTCTTGGTTTTAGTTCCGCTATTGGTGCCTACGGTGGTTTCTTTATTCCTAAAAGTTATGGTTCATCAATAGCTGTGACAGGCGGTCCTGAAGCGGCACTTTATGGATTTATCTTTTTCTACGTTACTTGCATGTTGATTACTTGGTGGTACTACAGCCGCAAGGGTGCGGAAATGCCTTGTTAATAAGAATTTATTAAAGGAAATAAAAATGAGTCACTTTTTAGATCGCTTGAAGTTCCTCTCTGCAGACACAGAAGAGTTTTCTAATGGTCACGGCAAGACAGTCGGTGAAGATAGAACATGGGAAGATGCATATAGAACAAGATGGCAGCACGACAAAATTGTTAGATCAACTCACGGAACAAACTGTACCGGATCTTGTTCTTGGAAGATTTATGTAAAAGGTGGAATAGTTACATGGGAAACTCAGCAAACTGACTATCCTCGTACACGTCCAGATTTACCCAATCATGAACCTAGAGGTTGTGCGAGAGGCGCTAGCTATAGCTGGTATATGTATAGCGCTAACCGCGTCAAATATCCATTAGTTCGAGGTAGATTATTAAAACGTTGGCGTGAAGCAAAAAATACTGCAAAGACGCCGGTTGATGCTTGGGCAAATCTTGTTGAAAACAATGATGCAAAGAAAGATTGGCAATCTCATAGAGGTAAAGGGGGGTTTGTTAGAGCTACGTGGGATGAAGTAAATGAATTAATTGCATCAGCAAACGTATACACAATTAAAAAATATGGACCTGACAGAATTATTGGTTTTTCACCAATTCCTGCTATGTCCATGATTAGCTACGCTGCGGGCTCAAGATATTTAAGTCTCATTGGTGGCGTATGTATGAGCTTTTATGACTGGTATTGTGATTTGCCACCATCAAGCCCTCAAACTTGGGGTGAGCAAACAGATGTTCCTGAATCTGCTGATTGGTACAACTCAACCTATCTAATTGCTTGGGGTTCTAATGTTCCTCAAACAAGAACGCCTGATGCACATTTTTTCACAGAGGTGAGATACAAAGGCGCTAAAACTGTTGCGATTACCCCTGATTATGCGGAAATCTCAAAGTTAGCTGATTTGTGGATGCATCCTAAGCAAGGTACTGATGCGGCTGTGGCAATGGCTATGGGCCATGTCATCCTCAAAGAATTTTATTTTGATAAGCGTAGTGAGTATTTTGATGATTATGTTCGTCGATACACCGACATGCCTATGTTGGTAGTTCTTGAAGAAAAAATTCTAGAGGATGGTCGTAAGGTTACTGTTCCTGGTCGCTATGTGCGCGCCAGTGATTTTGATAATAAATTGGCACAAGTTAACCAACCAGAGTGGAAAACAGTTGCTTTAGACATTAGCGGAAAAGTTGTTGTTCCTAATGGATCAATTGGATTCCGTTGGGGTGCTGATGATAGAAATGACAAAGGTTTATGGAATCTTGAAGAAAAAGAGGCTGGGGGTTTAGAGTCTAGATTAAAGCTTTCAATGATGGAAGATCAGGCTTTGTATGAAACAGCTGCTGTGGCTTTCCCATATTTTGGCGGTATTGATACACCACATTTCGAATCAAATAAACAAGAAGATGTATTGGTTCGAAATGTTGCAAGTAAAAAGCTTGTTTTAAATACACCTGATGGGCAAAAAGAAGTTTTAGTAGCAACAGTCTTTGATTTGTTAGCTGCAAACTACGGCATTGACCGTGGTTTGGGTGGTGTAGCAGCAAAAACATATGACGAGGACACGCCATATACACCTGCTTGGCAAGAAAAAATTACAGGCGTTCCTAGAGAGCAAGTAATTACTGTAGCAAGACAGTTTGCAGATAACGCTGATAAAACACGTGGCAAATCAATGGTGATTATTGGTGCGGCTATGAATCACTGGTATCACAGTGATATGAATTATCGCGGCATTATTAATATGTTGATGATGTGCGGGTGTATCGGTCAGAGTGGTGGTGGTTGGGCTCATTATGTTGGCCAAGAGAAACTTCGCCCTCAAACTGGCTGGACTGCACTAGCATTTGCTCTTGATTGGGTAAGACCACCAAGACAACAGAATTCGACTAGTTTCTTCTACGCTCATACTGATCAGTGGCGCTATGAAAAATTAGGTATGGAAGAAGTGTTGTCACCATTAGCCGATAAGTCTAAGTATCAAGGACATACTATTGATTACAACGTTAAATCAGAGCGAATGGGTTGGTTACCATCGGCGCCACAATTACAAACAAATCCATTGGATATTGTAAAAATTGCTGAAGCAAAAAATGTTGATGTAAAGCAGTATGTTGTCGATGAGTTGAAAGCAGGCTCTTTGACTATGAGCTGTGAAGATCCAGATCATCCAAATAATTGGCCTAGAAATATGTTTGTTTGGAGGTCAAATATTCTTGGTTCATCTGGTAAGGGGCACGAATATTTCTTGAAGCATCTATTAGGCACATCTAATGGTGTTCAAGGTAAGGATCTCGGATCTGATGATAGTAAGCCTCTTGAGGTTGAATGGCACGATAAAGCGCCAGAAGGAAAGTTGGATCTATTGGTAACTTTAGATTTCAGAATGAGTACTACGTGCTTGTATTCAGACATTGTTCTTCCTACCGCTACTTGGTATGAAAAGAATGACTTGAACACAAGTGATATGCATCCATTCATTCACCCACTTTCAACTGCTGTTGAACCAGCATGGGAGGCGAGAAGTGATTGGGAGATATACAAAGGTTTTGCGAAGAAGTTTTCTGAAGTATGTCAGGGACATTTAGGGAAAGAAAAAGAAATTGTTCTAACTCCATTGATGCATGACACTCCAGCCGAATTGGCGCAGGCTTTTGATGTTAAAGATTGGCGCAAAGGCGAATGCGATCTAATTCCAGGCAAAACCGCACCTCAAATTACTGTTGTAGAGCGAGACTACCCCCACACTTATGATCGCTTTACATCACTTGGACCTTTAATGGAAAAAGTGGGTAATGGAGGTAAAGGTATCGCCTGGGATACTAAAGATGAAGTGGCTGGTTTGAAAGAGTTAAATGGAACTGTTGGTAAAGATAAATCAACAGCAGGTTTGGCAAAAATTGAGTCTGATATTGATGCAACTGAAGTTGTGTTGATGTTGGCGCCAGAAACTAACGGCCATGTTGCTGTAAAAGCTTGGGAATCTTTATCTAAGATAACAGGCCGTGAACATGCTCATTTAGCTTTGCATCGCGAAGATGAAAAAATTCGTTTTAGAGATATTCAAGCGCAACCAAGAAAAATTATTAGCTCGCCAACATGGTCTGGCTTAGAGAGTGAAAAAGTTTCTTACAACGCTGGTTATACAAATGTTCATGAACTTATTCCGTGGAGAACATTGACTGGTCGCCAGCAGTTCTACCAAGATCATCCTTGGATGCGTGATTTTGGTGAAGGGTTTGTTTCATACAGACCGCCTGTTGACTTGAAAACATTGAGTGGTATTCAAGGTATTAAGCCAAATGGTAATAAAGAGATAGTTTTAAACTTTATTACGCCTCATCAAAAGTGGGGTATTCATTCGACGTACTCAGATAACTTAATGATGCTAACTCTGAATCGTGGCGGCCCTGTTGTTTGGCTTAGCGAAGATGATGCTGGTAAAGCAGGTATTGCTGATAATGATTGGGTTGAGTTATACAACGCGAACGGTGCTATAGCTGCTAGAGCGGTTGTAAGTCAACGTGTTAACCCAGGCATGATCATGATGTACCACGCACAGGAAAAAAATATCAACACGCCTGGCTCTGAGATTACCGGAATTCGCGGTGGTATTCATAATTCTGTGACTCGTATCGTAATGAAGCCAACTCACATGATTGGTGGATATGCCCAATACAGTTACGGATTTAATTACTACGGAACTATTGGTACTAACCGTGATGAATTTGTGACAGTAAGAAAAATGCACAAGATCGACTGGTTGGATAGTGAAAACAGAAATACTGTTCAGGCTTAACGGAGAATAGCGATGAAAGTACGCGCACAGATTGGCATGGTCTTAAATTTGGACAAGTGTATTGGTTGTCACACGTGTTCAGTAACCTGTAAACAGGTATGGACTAATAGGCCTGGTATGGAATACGCTTGGTTTAATAACGTTGAAAGTAAACCCGGTATTGGTTACCCCAAAAATTGGGAGAATCAAGAAAAATGGAAGGGTGGATGGAAGCGTAAGAGTAATGGAAAGATCGAGCCAAAGCAGGGTAGTAAGACAAAGATTTGGATGAATTTATTTGGAAACCCAAATCTTCCTGAAATTGATGATTACTACGAGCCATTTACATTTGATTATGAGCATTTGCAAAATGCTCCAGAGTCAAAGGCAACGCCTACCGCAAGACCAAAGAGCTTAATTACTGGCAAGAGAATGGACAAGATTGAGTGGGGTCCAAACTGGGAAGAGATTCTAGGCGGTGAATTTTCAAAACGTAGCGAAGATAAGAACTTTGACCAAGTACAAAAAGAAATTTATGGTCAATTTGAAAATACCTTCATGATGTATATGCCTCGTCTCTGCGAGCATTGTTTGAATCCAGCATGTGTGGCATCTTGTCCATCAGGATCAATATATAAGCGTGAAGAAGATGGCATTGTCTTGATTGATCAAGATAAATGTCGCGGCTGGCGTATGTGTGTATCTGCTTGCCCATATAAGAAAATCTACTACAACTGGCAGACAGGTAAAGCTGAGAAATGCATTTTCTGTTATCCACGTATTGAATCTGGTCAACCTACGGTTTGTTCAGAGACTTGTGTTGGGCGAATTCGTTATCTAGGCGTCATGCTATATGATGCCGACAAAATTGAATCTGCGGCAAGCATGGAGTCTGAGAAAGATTTATATCAAGCTCAACTTGATGTCTTTTTAGATCCAAATGATCCTGAAGTTCAGAAGCAAGCTTTAAAAGATGGAGTTCCACAAGCATGGCTTGATGCTGCGAAGAAAAGTCCAGTGTATAAGATGGCTATGGATTGGAAGATTGCACTTCCGTTGCACCCAGAGTACAGAACTCTTCCAATGGTTTGGTATGTTCCGCCACTATCACCAATCGCCAGCTCAGTCCAATCCGGTTATGTTGGTAGCAACGGTGAAATTCCAAATGTTCGTGATCTAAGAATCCCACTTCAGTATTTAGCAAATATGTTGACCGCTGGCGACGAGCAACCGGTAATAGCTGCATTAGAAAAAATGCTAGCTATGAGAGCTTGGCAACGTGATAAGCATGTTCAAGGAACTGAGAATCATCAAGCTTTGGCTCAAGCTGGATTAACAGTAGAGCAAGTTGAGGATATGTATCAGATTATGGCTATTGCAAATTATGAGGACCGTTTTGTAATTCCAACAACGCATAGAGAGTATGCAGAAAACACCTTTGACATGAAGGGTAGTTGTGGATTCACATTCGGCAATGGTTGCTCTGATGGTGATTCTGAAATGAGTTTGTTCGGTGGCAAAAAGCGTCGAACAATTGCAATTAAGCCAATCGTTTAAGGGGGAGTTAAATGAAACATTCATTTCCACTAAGAGCCCTAGCTAGATTAGTTGAATATCCAGAACAAGAAATGGTTGATCACATTTCAGAAATTTGTGAAGTGGTTAATAGTAGTTCTGTATTTAATAAGTCGATTACTGCTGGATTAATTAGCTTAACAAAATCAATTCAAGAAAATGATTTACTTGAATTGCAAGAGCAGTATGTTGAATGTTTTGATCGAGGACGTCAAACCTCATTGCATCTCTTTGAGCATGTTCATGGGGATTCTCGTGAGAGAGGTCAAGCTATGGTTGATTTGCTTGATACGTATAAACAAACCGGTTATGTAATGGATGGTAAAGAGTTACCAGATCATCTCGCGATTGTTCTTGAGTTTGCATCAACTTTAGATGAGAAAACAGCTAAATCATTCTTATCTGAGATGACTCATATTTTTGATGCTTTATATACGAGTTTGGCTAAAAGAAACAGTTTGTATGCTTGGATAATTGCGGCTGCGATTGATTTCTCTGGTGGCAAAGTCAAATTAATTGAATTGAAACCAATTGAAACCACAATGGATGAGGAGTGGGAAGAGCCTGCTGCATTTGGTGGTTGCAGTACAAAAGGTCAGAGTAAGCCAGATGAGGCCCAACCTGTTCATTTTGTTAAGAAGGAGAATACTCAAGGAGCGCGAGCATGAAATATATAGATACTTTTATATTTGGTTTATATCCATATATATGTATGACAGTTTTTTTGGTTGGCAGCTTGATTCGTTTTGATAGGGATCAATATTCGTGGAAGAGTGACTCCAGTCAATTATTAAGGTCGAAACAATTGAGATTAGGCAGTGTTCTATTTCATATTGGCGTACTTTTTTTATTCTTTGGCCATTTTTTTGGAATGCTGACACCTCATTTTTTATATGAGCATTTCATTTCGGCTGGTGACAAGCAATTGATGGCTATGATAAGTGGTGGCGTTGCTGGATTGTTTGGATTTGTAGGGCTAACAATTTTGCTGCATCGTCGTTTAACTGATGAAAGAATTAGGGCTACATCAAAACCCAGCGATATTTTGATCGCAGTAATTTTGTGGATTCAATTGTTGCTCGGTTTAGCAACTATTCCTTTATCTGCTCAACATTTAGATGGGTCAATGATGATGAAGCTTGCTGAGTGGGGGCAGAGAATCGTCACTTTTAGAGGTGGTGCAGTTGACTTGTTGGGTGATGTTAATTGGGTCTTTAGAGTCCATATGTTCCTAGGAATGTCAATTTTCTTGATTTTCCCTTTCACGCGATTAGTCCATATTTGGAGTGGCTTTGCTTCTGTTACCTATTTGACAAGACCTTATCAAATTGTCCGTAGCAGAAAGCTTGGGATTGGTCGTAGATAAGTGAGATAGTGTGATGCCAGATGAATTGCTTGAGCGTTTAAGAAAATTCCAAACGGATTATTTTCCGGCTCATCGCGATGAATTTCAGTCATTAATTAATAAGGGGCAGCACCCTAAAACATTATTTCTAGGGTGCTCTGATTCTAGAATCGTTCCTTATCTATTGACGGGAACTGGTCCAGGAGACTTATTTATTTTAAGAAATGTGGGTGCGATAGTTCCACCATATGACGGTTCTTATGGCATTCATGGCACTGCTGCAGGTATTGAGTTTGCTGTTTTACAGCTAAAGGTTGATCGTATTGTCATATGTGGTCACAGTCACTGTGGGGCAGTTAAATCAGCATATGAAGGTGTTCCTGATAATGCAATTAACTTGAGGGCTTGGCTTAGTCTGATTGATGAGGCACTTTTACCAGTATGTCAGACAAATGAGGCTTTACGTAAAGTCGAACAGAGGTCAATTGTCCTTCAGTTGGAGCGGCTAATGAATTACCCGATGGTCCGAGCAGCGGTTGAAGATAAAAAATTAACTCTCCACGGCTGGTATTACGTGATTGAAGATGGTGAAGTTCAGGTGTTTGATGTTGAAAAGGGGCAGTTTGTTGCTGCTCACATTGCGGATAATTGTGGAACTGGTCCCTATATCAAGCATGATGATTGTGGTTGCAATTACTTATGATTTCTGAATCTTTATTCGTTGATTTTGCCGAAATGTTAATTTCAACGAGGCGATCAATTTTGCCAAAACGATTATTTGAACCTGGACCGAATGATGAGCAAATTGAATTAATTTTATCGGCAGCAGCAGCGGCTCCTGACCATGGGTTGATTAGGCCCTGGCGATTCATTATTTGCACACCATCTTCTAGAGAAAGTTTGGCGGATGCATTTGCAAAAAGCTTGGTGGCTCGTGATAGTTCAGCCACACCAGAGCAGATTTCCGATGCAAAAAATAAGGCTTATCGAGCCCCGCTTTTGCTTTTAGGTGTAATTAATGTGAGAGGACTGGGAGTGGAAATCCCAATCTCTGAACGATATATTTCTGCTGGTTGCGCCATTCAAAATATATTGCTGATGGCTCATTCAATGGGCTTCGGCGCATCACCAACATCTGGTAAATCGATGTACATGGATCCAGTTCGAAACTTATTCAAGTTATCTGATGAGGAAGATCCATTGTGCTTTATTAGCATAGGCACACCTGACAGAGAAAAGCCCGGGCAACCCAGAATGATTACTAAAGATTTTGTGAGTTACATATAAATGTCTGCAGATTTATCTATTACTGGACTAATTCTATCTGGTGGGTTATCTACCAGAATGGGAGGGGTAGATAAGGGTTTAATTGGCTTAAATGATCAGCCAATGATTGCTCATATTATTAATAAATTAAAAAGGCAGGTTGGACAAATATTTATTAGTGCAAATCACCATGAGGATGACTATGCAAGTTTTGGATATCCAGTGGTTAAAGATTTTAGAGATTATTTTGCTGGCCCACTCGCTGGAGTTGAAGCTGTAGTTGAAAAAATTGATACCCCATATTTAGGCGTCATTCCTTGTGATACACCATTTTTTCCATCAGATCTTTTTAGTAAATTAAAGCAACATATGCTTAGTAATGATTTAAAAGCTGCATACGCTGCAGTTAGTGCTGAAGATAAAAATCAAGTCCATCCATTGTGTTGTTTGATGGATTCAAGTGTTTCCATTGGCGTTAAGGAGTATTTAGAAAGAGGCGGTGCGAAAGCAGTTGAGTGGTTAAATGAAATTGGTGCAACGCCTGTTTTGTTTCACAACCCTTTTGAGTTCATTAATCTAAATAGACCTGAAGATTGGATAGATTTAAAGGATAGTTATTAATATTGGAATAATATGAATTACGAAGAAAATTACAAGCCATTGCCAAAGTTTTTATTGGGGTTATTTTGTATTTTGGCATTTTTTGCTACTTTTTTAATGGCTGAATCACTTGGATTTTCCAGACTCCTAGCATTGCTCATTTCGTTTTTGATGGCTTTTTTAATTTATCTTATACATAGAGACTAAATGTCGGTTTTCCCGACATTTATTCATTACTTCACTTAAAGAACACCTGATTTACCCATTGAATTAGTTAAAACCCATCTAGTTTCTCTATTAAAGCAGTGTAGATGCCATATGTGTCACATAAAGCCCCCATTTAACTCCATAAGATTCCATTAAATTCACTGCGTATGTAACACCAGAAACGCGGTACTGTAAACTATTGTTTAGCTTATGAATTTATAAGGTTTTAGCGTCTTCTAAGGCGTAGGTCGCACGTTCGAATCGTGCTGGGCAGGCCATAAAAAGTTCGCTACCTGAGTATGTGGTTTTACACTAGTAATCAATGAACTTTCTTCTCCTCCCCGGCTTTATGACAGACAACTCTCTTTGGGATGAGGTCTTAGTTCATTTAAAGAAATCTATGGGAGCGATTCATGTTATCTATGGCTCTTTGAGTCCTGGCGACTCTATTGAAGCCATTGCAAAAAATAATATTCCTGAAGAATCTGAGAAATTGATCGTGATTGGTTTTTCGATGGGCGGTTATGTAGCCAGAGAGTTAGCTCGCATGGTGCCTGAACGAGTAGATAAGCTTATCTTAATTGCTACCTCAGCTAGAGCAGATACAGAAGAACAAAGGCAGCAACGTTTAACTGCTGCTAAAAATATGAGTGCTACTAATTTCAGAGGTTTGAGTCAGGGTGCCATCAAACAATCAATTGCATCATCTCGAGAAAATGATCGCGATCTTGTTGAGCAAATTCGTTTGATGGGTGCTGAACTCGGTAAGGATATTTTTGTTCAGCAATCTGGTATTCATAGAAAAGGGGATTTTGATCGCCTCAAAGATATTCAATGCCCAACTTTAGTCATTGCAGGCGATGGAGATCGTTTAAGGTGTTTGGACGAAGTCAGAGAATTGCATCAAGGTATTAATGGTTCTGAGTTCAGTGTCATTGAACAGTCAGGTCATATGATTCCTCTTGAGCAAGCCCAGGTATTAGCATTGGTCATGAGCGAATGGTTAGTTAAAAGCCCTAACTAACTGGGGAAGGGTATACGATTAATGAATTTTAAAGGTCGAAGTATTATTCTGATGAGACTTATTGGGAGGGTGTATGAAAAAATTAATTCAATTATTAGCGGCTGCTTCTTTGGTAGTTTGCTCATCTTTTAGCTTTGCACAATCAACGAAGGTGGTCTATCACATCAATGAAGGTGTGCAACAGGCTAGTCGTGCGATTGGTAACATTAGAAATCATTTGAATGCTGATCCAAAAGCAAAGATCGTTGTGGTGACTCATGGTCCTGGCATTGATTTCTTATTAGATGGTGCTGAGAATATGGCTGGAAATAAATTTGCAGGTTCGATTGGTGAACTTGCAAGCAGAGGTGTTGAGTTTAGAGTTTGTAATAACACACTAAATTCCAGAAAGATTCCTAAGGAGCAAGTGGTGATGGAGGCAAAAATTGTTCCATCTGGTGTTGCTGAGGTGGCGAACCTTCAGGCTACTGAGAAATATGTTTACTTAAAACCTTAATTAAACAACTCACTGATGAAACCGCTCTAAAGAGCGGTTTTTTTTATTGGTATTTTTATTCAAAACCAAAAAATCTAGGGCTTGATCGTGTGTCAAGAATCAGCCCTCCGTGGTTGGGAGTTAATCCAAGCGTGTGCAGCAGATCTGATGATAGCGGTTGTATTTTTTCATAATCACGTGATCGGCTAAACACACCATGACGCCAGTTATAAACCTCTTTCAACTTCTCGTGATAGAAATAGTAGTGACCATTGTCATTGTAAAAATCATCAAATCTTGCTCTACCCATATAGATCGAGTTGGAGCCCTCATATCCTGGAATGTTTGAACTTTTCTCATCTGTATTGATGAAGTAGACCCAATCTCCTGGGATGAAGTTGAGTGGTGCAACATCTCTTTGTACCGTTAGCAATTTCCCATTGGTTTGACGGGTATTTTTATCTTTATTGAGAAAATGCCACATCGATTCCGGTTCAATGCCCACTAGAACTTCACCATCGCTTCTGAGAGTTTTCTTAATTTGATTGGCTTTATAAAAATCTTTTTTGATTCGTTGGTAATAGTCTAAGACCCCTTGAATCATCACAATCTTGGTGGCGGTGTAGCAACCCACTGAACATTGATTGGGGTTGATAAAAAAGTCAGTCATCGCTTCTAGAATTGGTTTCCCGGGCTTAAGAGTTCCCTCAGTCCAGTAAGCCTCATTCCATTTTGCAGAGCTGCCGTCAGGAAATTGCCATTCTAAATTTTCAGCCCAAGCGACTATCATTTGCCTGACATGAATATGATCTTCTAGTGCTTCGAAGTGGCAGGCGGGCTCTTTAAATGTGGTTTGCCGACCTAATTGCATTAAGGCAAGGATGATTTCTTTTTTTGAGACGATGCTGACTTCTCTAAATCCCTCTGAAGAAGGAAGAAGAATTTTTTCTTCTTGAATATTTAATTCCGGATTCCAGCGAAGATATAGGGTGCTTGTATCTTGGTGAATACTCTTGAGTTGATATTGAAGTTGCTTATCCTGAATCTTGGTTTCATAGATATTTTCTGAAACGCCTATTTTCTTGAGGTAGGTATTGATTTGAGATTGCAGAGCTAGTAACTTGGGTGCCTCGCATTGAAAAACCAAGCCACTACTGACCGCAAGTGGTGAGAAGCCTAAAAAGCAAATGGTTAGAAGAATTCTAATATTCATAACCTGATAATAGCGAGAAAGTTACTTAGCCTTATTAAGGCTGCTAGAACCCCATTGTTCAAACTGTCGTTTGGCATCAGCAGCTTCTGCTTCTATCGTGTCTTGCATCAAGTCAGTGGGACAGTCGATGGCTGCAGATGTGTCTGGCTTAATAGTTTTTTGTCTTTCAATATTCTGCGCTGATCTGCCATCCCATGCAAATGGGTTTTTAAAGCTGGGTGGATCAGGTAGGCAGTCGTATTTATAAATAGGTGGCCAACCGGTATCAAAGGGCTGGAAAGAAATCGTTTGTTGAAATATCAGTGGTTTGCCATTGGGTGTTGGTGGCAAAGCAGGCATCTTGGCAATTGCTTGTCGTGCTAATTTTTCAGCAACGGGAGATGTTGACCAAATGGTTTCTACCTTACTGACTTGCCCATTGGGAGATACTTCAATATGAAATCTCACCATTCCTTGGTCAGGTCCTTCTACTGATCTTCCCATCATGCTACGTACTTGTTGTCCCCAGCTATGACGATAGCGTTTGCTATTTTTGAGAGTGTATTTGCTAGCTAATGCCCATTCTTCTGCTGTTGGAGCTGGTGGTGCGTCCATGTAGGCACGATCTTTAGGTGGCTGATCTGTAGCTTGAGAGGTGTTGATAACAAGATCTTTAGGGGCGGGTGGAGGGGTTTCTTCCTGAAGTTTGATTTCAAGAATGGTTGAAAGCTCTTGAATATTTTTATGAGGTATAAAGTCACTCAGCCATAAAAATATACCGATGTGTAAAACAATCGATAAACCGATAGCCTGTTTTAAGTATCGCTGTCGCAAAGTAAGAGTTTGATGGCGCTCATCATTGATTAAAGTCTTAGGATCAATTGTAAGCTTTGATGACCTTAAATACTTAGTAAAGTAACACAAGTAATATAAGCAACATAAAGTCACTAAGATTTAACTCAATATACATATACTTCTTAAAAGTTTCTAAAAGCATCCGTGAACAATCAAGCATCTTCGAGTTTGGCTTCAATTTTTCTCACTTTTTTAAAGTTGGGATGTATCTCCTTTGGCGGCCCCATTGCGCACCTGGGGTATTTCAGACAGGAGTTTGTTGCTCGAAGAAAATGGTTGAGTGAAGAAGCTTATGCAGAGTTGGTCGCTTTGTGTCAGTTCTTGCCCGGACCTGCTAGTAGTCAGGTAGGGATGGTATTAGGCTATTCTCAAAAGAGCTATATGGGAGCTATAGCAGCATGGTTAGGATTTACTTTACCCTCTGCTTGTTTGCTGATTCTTTTGGCTACTGGATTAACTCAGTATGGTGAACTAATAGCTCCTGAGTTCATTCATGGTCTGAAGTTATTAGCTGTTGCTGTTGTGATTCAAGCAGTTTGGTCCATGGCAAAAACTTTATGTCCTGATTGGCCACGCATTCTGATGATGGTCATAGTTGCTATCTTGGTACTTGTATTTTCATCAGTTATTGGGAGTCAGTTGTTGCTCATGTTATTGGCAGCAATAGCGGGCTCTTTATGGTTATCGCCTAGCTCTAATAACCCTAGCAATATCAATAGCAATATCTTGGCAATTCCAATGAGCCACTCGATGGGCTTTATTTTCTTGGGTGTGTTTTTCCTTCTTTTATTACTATTGCCATTATTAGCTTACCTTTATCCAATGCTGCTGTTAGAGATGATCAGTGCTTGCTATAGAGCGGGTTCTTTAGTCTTTGGTGGTGGACATGTTGTATTACCGCTGTTAGAGACTGAGTTTGTTGCTACTCAATGGCTTAATCAAGAAACTTTCTTAGCTGGTTATGGTGTGACTCAAGTGATGCCAGGACCTCTGTTTACATTTGCAGCATTCTTGGGGGCTTCCATCACAAGTCCTTATTCAGCATGGGTAACTGGGGTACTTGCTTTGTTAGCTATCTTTATTCCATCGTTCTTATTAGTGATGGGCGCTTTGCCTTTTTGGATTAGCTTAAGACAGCATGCTCGTCTTCAAGCAGCCTTCATGGGGGTCAATGCTGGTGTTGTTGGTATTCTTTTGGCTGCTTTATATCAACCGATTGCTTCCCATGCGATACATGATTTAAAAGATATTGGCTTAGTTCTCTTAGCTTGGTGGGCTATGACCTATCAAAAACTACCCGTTTGGTTAGTCGCTATTTTGATAGTGGTATTAGCTTATGCCATGAAACTTAGTTTCTAGTTCGTTGATGACTCTTTGATGTTCTTTCATAGAAATGGTTGGGTTTCGTTTTTACCCAAGCAATAAATTTTTTCATTTCTTCTTTTTCTTTGATAGCTTCAGCGGTATTTAATTCTTTGGCTAATTGAGTCTCGCTAAATAAAGCATGTATTTGCCGATGGCAAATACGATGAAGATATTCAGTCGCTTTGCCACCTTTAGATTTTGGAATGAAATGATGTGCATCTTTTTGCGAATCTGGGATGGGGCGCTCGCAAATAGGGCAGATAACCTCAGCTTCTGAAGTCACCTCAGGAATTTGTTGAGCTAGTAATTTTTGACGAATTTTGCCAAGCATCTTGGCTAATATCTTAATAGCCGATAGATAAATTTGCAGGATTTGACATATTTTATGTATACTGTACAAATATACAGTATTATATGAATAACTTAAGCCTAACCTCATCTTCTTCAGTGAACTTAAGTCAAGAGCCACAAGGCTTGGCAGGGAATTTGTCGCGGTATGAGTTCAAGCATCTGTCTCATAGAATGTCGGCTGGATTTCCAAGTCCGGCAGGAGATTATGTTGAGGATGGCTTAGATTTAAATAACTATCTGGTACAGAATAAGCCAGCCACTTTCATGTTTACTGTGAGAGGTGAATCAATGATTGTGGCTGGCATCCACGATGGAGATAAGGTCGTTGTCGATCGTGCTTTAAAAGCCAAACACAACGACATTGTCATTGCTGTGGTTGATGGTGAATACACCATTAAGCGCCTTTATAAATATCGAGGACGCATTGAATTGCGCCCAGAAAACCCTGCTTACTCACCGATCACATTGACAGAAGGTCAAGAACTTCAAATCTGGGGTGTGGTGGTGGGAGTTGTGCGTCGTTACGCTATTCACTCTAGTCGATCATCATGAGTCAGCCATTATTCGCTTTGGTGGATGTTAATAATTTTTATGTCTCTTGCGAAAGAGTGTTCGCCCCCAAATTAGAAAAAGTGCCTATGGTGGTACTTTCTAATAATGATGGTTGTGCGGTTGCTCGTAGTGCCGAAGTCAAAGCGCTGGGTGTCAAGATGGGAGCCCCCTGGTTTCAGATCAAAGATCTAGCTAAAATACATGGCATCCAAGCTTACTCATCTAATTACACGCTGTATGCAGATATGAGTCAGCGAGTGGTTGATATTTTGAAGCAATTCACATCTCAGTTAGAGGTCTATAGCATTGATGAAAGTTTTTTAAGAATTGATACTGTTCTTCAACATCATGCAAGCCCAACAGCCTTAGGCTTAGGCATTAAAGAGCGAATTAAAGATTGGACTGGTTTGCCTGTTTGTGTGGGTATGGGATCTAGTAAAACTCTCGCTAAGTTCGCTAATCACTTAGCTAAAAAATATTCTCAATGGCAAGGCGTTTGTGATTTAAATACATTATCTAAATCTGAACTGCATCAGTGGATGAGTGAAGTTGAGGTCGGTGAAGTATGGGGTATTGGTCATAAGCTAGCAAAACGTTTACAAGTCATGGGGGTAAAAACAGTCTGGGATCTCGTTCAAGTATCACCCCAGGCTATGCGCCTACATTTTGGGGTTGTCATGGAGAGACTTTGTTATGAGTTGCGGGGAGTTTCTTGTCTTGAGCTAGAAGAGGTTGCGCCTCCTAAGCAACAAATTATTGCTTCTCGTAGTTTTGGAAAATTAGTCACTAGTTTTGAAGATCTATCGGAGTCAATTGCTACGCACACCAGTCGGGCTGCAGAAAAGTTACGCCTACAAAATTCTGTGGCGGGTGCTATAACCATTTTCATTCAGACCAATCGCTTCATGTCTCGTGAGCCACAATATGCTCAAAGCATCGTACTTCCTTTGGTAACGCCAACAGATGACACATTAGTATTAATTACCGCAGCTATGAAGGGTCTTGAAAAAATCTTTAAAGGTGGTTTTAGATATAAGAAGGCAGGGGTTGTATTAAATCTAATTGCTGACAAGCCCAATCTTCAGCCATCCTTATTTGATGACCCAAAGAGTAGAGGTCAATCTGCTCATCTCATGAAAGCCATTGATGAAATCAATACAAAATTTGGTCAATCTATTCTTAAACCTGCTGCCACAGGAACTAAAAAATCCTGGGAGATGCGCTCAGGGAATCGATCACCCAATTCCACTACCCATTGGAATCAGTTGCCGATTGCTTATTAGAGAGCATTTAGAGCATGCTCTAAATGTTTGACTGTTCTGTCAATATTCTGAAGTTTCTCAAGTCCAAAGAGTCCTAAGCGGAAAGTTCTAAATTCAGGACCTTCATCACATTGCAAGGGAACCCCGGCTGCAGTTTGTAGACCTAAGGCAATAAACTTTTTGCCTGACTGGATGTCTGGGTCGGTCGTATAGCTGACGACTACACCAGGAGATTGAAAGCCTGGGGCTGCTACGCTAGGGTAGCCTTTGTCAACCAACATCCCCCTCACTTTTTTGCCAAGATCTATTTGGGCTGCTTTTAGTTTTTCAAAACCAATGCTTTGGGTTTCTTTCATGACATTGCGCAAAATCTTGAGAGCATCGGTTGGCATGGTTGTGTGATAAACATGGTTGCCACTTTCGTAGGTTTCCATGATTTGTAGCCATTTCTTCAGATCACATGAGAAGCTGGTGCTATTGGTGCTGTCTATTTTCTTTCTGGCTCTTTCGCTAAGACCGATGAGTGCGCAGCAAGGCGAGCTACTCCAGCCTTTTTGTGGAGCGCTAATCAATATATCAACATGACACTCTTTCATATTGACCCACATGGCTCCAGAGGCGATGCAATCTAATACAAATAAGCCGTCAACAGATTGAACTGCTTCACCCATCTTTTTGAGATAGTCATCAGGCAAGATCATGCCCGCAGATGTTTCAACATGTGGGGCAAAAACGACTGCTGGCTTTTCAGTTTTAATCCATTGAACAACTTCTTCAATGGGAGCTGGTGCAAATGGACTATGGGCGTCTGCATCCGTTCTTCTTGCTTTAAGAACATGAATATCTTGGCTAATCTGACCAGCTTCGAAAATTTGAGTCCAGCGATAACTGAACCAACCATTTCTGATGATGAGGCATTTTTGATTAGTTGCAAACTGGCGTGCTACAGCTTCCATACCGTAGGTGCCGCTGCCTGGAACTACAGTAGTTGAGTGCGCTTGGTAGACATCTTTCAAAATACCGGAGATATCTGTAATCACACGTTTAAATTCATTGGACATGTGATTCAAAGAGCGATCTGTATAAACAACAGAGAACTCTAATAAGCCATCAGGGTCAACGTTGGGTAGCAAGCCAGGCATATGAACTCCTTAGTAATTACTAGCACTAAGCATACAGAAAAAAGTATTATTTAGTTAAACATGATAAATTTTTATAAATTAATCGAATTTATCAATAATTAATGTACATCTTATAACGAATTTTCAATAAAGGTCATTATGGCGGCACTTCCATCCTTGCGCCAACTCAAATATTTGGTGGCGGTGGCTCAACATCTTAATTTCACTAAAGCTGCCGAAGCATGCTTTGTGAGTCAGTCAACCTTGAGTACCGGTTTAAAAGAGTTGGAACAAACTATGGGCACTCAATTAGTCGAGCGAGACCGCCAGAATGTTTCGGTGACCCCTGTAGGGGAAGAGGTGGTTGCGCGCGCTGTGAAATTATTAGCAGGCGCTGAAGATTTGGTCGAGTTTACTCAGCATACTGGTCACTCCATGACGGGTACGGTTAAGTTAGGAGTTATACCGACGATTGCGCCATTTGTGTTGCCACAAGTCCTACCTAAGATTAGAGATCAACATCATGATTTAAAGATCACATTAAGGGAGGATCTAACGGCGCACTTATTGCAAAGAGTGCTTGATCATCAGTTAGATTTTGCACTGATTGCCCTGCCTTATCCGACTGATGGACTTTTAGTCAAAGAGTTATATGGCGATGAATTTTGGTTAGCTGCTCCACCTGATGAACCAGCGCTCAAAGCTGCAGAAGTGAAAGTACCAGCGGCATTGGCTGAAAGATTGCTGTTATTAGAGGAGGGGCATTGCTTAAGGGAGCATAGCTTGCGTGCTTGCCGACAAAAAGATGCTGCCAGCGCTGATGGTGTTGAAGCCACCAGTTTACTAACCTTAGTTCAAATGGTTGAGGCGGGTTTAGGTGTTGCATTATTGCCAGAGATGGCTGTTAAGAGTGGAATTCTGAATAACACCAGTTTGATGGCTCGCCCTTTATCGCCACCTGCACCTAAGAGAGGTATTGCTCTGGTCGCACGTCAAACAACTGCTCGTATTGATGAGTTTATGGCGATTGCTGAAATTATTACTTCTGTACATCTTCAATCAACAAAGGGTGGGTCTAGTAAGACTAAGTCTATTCATGTGCCGCTAAAAAAATAAGCTCAAGTTAAAAACCCGCATTTATGCGGGTTTTTAACAGAGCAGTAAGAGCAATTGATTAAGCTAATGCAGGCTCTTTGACAGAAGATCTAATTAAATAGTCAAAGGCTCCCAAGGAAGCTTTAGCACCTTCACCCATTGCAATAATGATTTGCTTATAAGGAACCGTTGTGCAGTCACCTGCAGCAAAAACGCCAGGCATGGATGTTTCACCTTTAGCATCAATGATAATTTCTCCTCGTGGGGATAAATCAATCGTGCCTTTGAGCCAATCCGTATTAGGGAGTAGGCCAATCTGCACAAAAATGCCCTCAAGTTCTAAAGTATGAATATCGCCAGTTGTACGATCTTCGTATCTCAACCCATTGACCTTTTGGCCATCTCCTAAAACTTCTTTAGTTAAGGCACTCTTAATGACGGTGACATTAGGTAGGCTGCCAAGCTTTACTTGAAGTACTGCATCAGCACGTAATTGAGAGTCGAATTCAATCAAAGTGACATGGCTCACAATACCAGCTAAATCAATTGCTGCTTCAACACCTGAGTTACCACCACCAATCACGGCTACTCGCTTCCCTTTGAAGAGAGGGCCATCGCAGTGAGGGCAGTAAGCCACACCTTTACCGCGATACTCTTTCTCGCCAGGCACGTTCATTTCTCTCCAGCGTGCACCTGTACTGATGATCACTGATTTGCTTTTTAGAGTGGCACCATTTTCTAACTCCACGGCAATACCATCTTCATCAGAACGAAGAGCTTTTGCGCGTTGCAAATTCATCACATCAACATCGTAGGCTTTCACATGCTGTTCAAGTGCGGCCACTAATTTAGGCCCCTCAGTTTCTTTGACTGAAATAAAGTTCTCAATCCCCATGGTGTCCATGACTTGTCCGCCAAAGCGTTCTGCAACAAGACCGGTTGCAATGCCTTTGCGAGCGGCATAGATAGCTGCGGAAGCGCCCGCTGGTCCACCACCAACAACGAGAACATCAAATGGATCTTTTTCGTTTAATTTAGCAGCATCTCTTTGTGATGAGTTGGTGTCTAGCTTAGCCACAATTTCTTCCACAGTCATGCGACCTTGTCCAAAGACTGAGCCATTAAGAATGACTGTAGGTACTGCCATGATCTGATGCTGTTCAACAAGATCTTGGAAGAGTGCACCATCCACCATTTCGTGCTCAATCTCAGGATTGAGAACTGCCAAAAGGTTTAAAGCTTGAACTACGTCAGGGCAGTTGTGGCAAGACAATGAAATAAAGGTCTGGAACTTCTTAGAGCCTTTTAATCCCTTGATTGATTCAATAATGTCTTGCTCCACTTTAGGTGGGTATCCACCACTTTGTAGAATCGCAAGAACAAAAGAAGTCATCTCGTGCCCCATGGGCAAGCCGGCAAACTGAATGCGAGCTGTACCGCCTGCGGGTGCCACGCTAAAGCTTGGCTTGTTAGTTGCTTGACCATCTGTATTCAAAGAAATCTTGTCTGAAAGAGCTTCAATCTCTTTTAATAGAGTGAGCATTTCAGATGATTTTTCACTTTGATCTAAAGACGCAGATAAAACAACTGGATGAGAGATTTTCTCGAAATATGTTTTTAATTGTGATTGGATATTGCTATCTAACATGATGTCTCCTTATGTTGGGTTCACGTGAGCCTATTGGAGAAAATTGGTTCTCTCCAATAGGCTCTCATTTGAGAGCCTATGGACTGGGCTAGATTTAGATCTTGCCTACTAAGTCAAGGCTTGGTGTTAATGTTGCTGCGCCTTCTTTCCACTTTGCTGGGCAAACTTGACCAGGGTTAGCGGCTGTATATTGAGCAGCTTTCAATTTACGTAATGTTTCAGAAATATCGCGAGCGATTTCGTTGCTATGTACTTCAGCAGTCTTAACAACGCCTTCTGGGTTGATGATGAATGTGCCACGAAGCGCCAAACCTTCTGCATCGATATGCACATCAAATGCCCGAGTTAATGCATGTGTTGGGTCACCAAGCAATGGGAATTTTGCTTTACCAACAGCTGGTGATGTCTCATGCCAAACTTTGTGTGAGAAGTGTGTATCAGTTGTAATGATGTAAACCTCAGCACCTGCTTTTTGGAATTCTGCGTAGTTATCAGCTGCATCTTCAATTTCAGTTGGGCAGTTAAATGTGAATGCTGCAGGCATGAAAATAAATACAGACCATTTACCTTGAAGGTTTTGCTCTGTCACTGTTACAAATTTGCCATTGTGAAAAGCTTGTGCTGTAAATGGCTGTACTGGTGTATTGATGATTGACATAAAGTTCCTTATTGAAAGTAGTTAAACAACGGAATGGATTTTGGGGCTTACCCAAATATTTGTCTAATTGATTAATTAGATTTATTTAATCTAATAATTAGATAACTAAATATAACGATATAGATGTCAGGGAAAATGAAAAACCCCCGCTAAAACTCTATGTCCTAGCGGGGTGATGGGGTAACAGCTTAATCGGGTAATAACTAGTTTTATTTACCCATATCCTTTTTAACCTTCTTCATATTTTCCATAATGGGTTGGAAAGGCCCATATTTATGTTGGTCGGCACTTGAACCATCAACATAGGGACCAAATGCTGCATCCACTGGTTTATTCCATCTAGCTGGAAAATCCTTATCAAGGTTTGGTTTTACAGGGCGCGGCTTACTCAGGATGTATGCTGCAACATCGTAGGCCTCATCATCAGTTAATTTGGGTGAGCCGTGAACAGTACCCAAAGGCATATTTGTTTTGATATATGCGGATGCAGTAAGAAGTCTGTTCATGCCCGCACCAGTATTGAAAGTATCTTTACCCCATAAAGCTGGGAATGTGTAGCCTTTGGCTTCTCCAGGCTTACCATTTCTCAAGCCAGCACCATCAACACCATGGCAACTTGCGCAGTTATTGGCGTACACGGTTTCACCAGCTTGAGGGTTGGCGCGACGATTAGGTGGTGTGAAGTTAGGTAAACCTTGACCTTCCACTTTCGCGCCAACAGCAATACCTTTTGATAAGAAGTGAATGTAAGTGACAAAAGCTTTCATTTCTTCACTATCTAGAGGAATAGATTTGCCATTCATACTTCTTTCCATACATCCATTGACTCGTTCTTCGATAGTGC
>SSFP01000001.1 GCA_008015455.1 Polynucleobacter sp.
CAAAAAAAAGAAACAGCAGAATGGCAAAAAATCGGTAGAGAATTTCAAATCAAAATCAACTAATAAAAAATGGAAACTACTGGATCCATATTTTATATCTATAAGGTAATTAAATATACTTTTCTAAAGTACTCTGGTTATCCTAAGAAATGTTTAGCGTAACGCGGGTGAATATCTTCCATACGTAACATCGTTAAGAAGTCGGCAGTATTAAAGTCTGGATCCCAAGCTGGATTGCCACAAATCTTAGCGCCTAATCTCAAATAGCCTTTAATCAAAGCTGGTGGATCAACATCAAGAGAGTGGTTAAGTTCTTCGATAGGTAATGCTAATCTTGGAAAAACGCGATACTCAATATCCGTTAAGTGACTGGAGCTAAGCATTTTTGCAAGGCTAGCAGCATAGTGACCGCCATCGCCCATTTGCACGCTAGCGCAACCCAGCATGATTTCATAATCATGTTTCTTCATGTACTGTCCCAAGCCACTCCATAAAGCCATGATCACGCCACCAGAGCGATAGTCGCGGTGAACACAAGAGCGACCCACTTCAACCATTTTGTGGCGGAGGTGACGTAAACGTGTGAGATCAAATTCTGAGTCTGAGTAAAAGCAACCCATTTGCTTTGCTTGGTGAGGAGGTAATACTCGGTATGTGCCGATAACTTTAAGAGTTTCTGTATCACGAATAATTAGATGCTCACAAAAATCATCAAAAATATCAATATCTAGACCTTCGCTGGAGGGTTTTAATGTAGCACCCATTTCCTCAGCAAAGACCTTGTATCGTAAACGTTGTGCTTCACGGACTTCATCTTGATGGCGAGCCCAGCTTAGTGAAATAGGACTTTGCTTATTTGAATTGGTATGGACAGCTGGCGCCTGGTTAATAGCCTGAGATGAATTCTTTTGATCGCCAGACGGCATTAGGCGTGAAATTTTTTCTTGGATAATTTTATGAAATACATTCTTTTTTGTGATTGTCATTTTTTTTGCCTCCGGCTTTGTAAACGGGCTTGTCAGCATTAGCCATGGATTTGGTAGGTCTTTCATTATTTGATCTTTACTCTAATAATTTGCATGTCATCAATTTAAATTCGATATATGTCAGGCAAATGACTCTGCGTTGACAGTTGTGTGACTGGCTTTTGGTTTTAAGTGCTCTACAAATTGTTCGCTAGCTGCTTGCCAAGAGAATTTTTCAGCATGTTTTCTAGCGACTTCTTTAGGTATTCTGAGAGCCAGTAGGCAGGCTTCTTGCAGGTTCTCACGCATGACGCCTGCATCTGAGTCTCCTAAAACGTCAATGGGACCTGTGACAGGGTAGGCTGCCACAGGTAAACCGCAAGCCATTGCTTCGAGAAGAACTAAGCCAAAAGTATCAGTTTTGCTTGGGAACACAAAAACATCAGCAGATGCATAAACTTTCGCTAATTCTTCTTGTTGTAATACCCCTAAATAATTAACTTGTGGGTATTTATTTTTTAGACCCTCCAAAGCAGGGCCGTCACCCACCACCCATTTAGACCCAGGTAGCTTCAACTCTAGGAATGCTTCAATATTTTTCTCGACAGCCACACGCCCTACATAAAGAAAAATAGGAGGTTGAGAATCAAGAACTTTGGATTCTTGCATTTTGAAAATATCTAGATCAACACCGCGAGTCCAAAGAACCGTATTGGTAAAGCCATAAGACTTGAGGTCTTTGATCACAACATCAGTTGGCGCCATCACAGCAAGGGATGGATCATGGAACCAGCGTAAGAATTTATAGGTGAGAGCTAGTGGTAAACCTGTTCTGGCTTTAACGTATTCAGGAAAGCGTGTGTGATATGCCGTCGTAAAAGGCAATTTATTTTTGATGGCAAATGATCTGGCGGCTATTCCAAGTGGGCCCTCTGTAGCAATATGAATGGCATCAGGTGAAAAACTAGCCATTTTCTGTTTCACTTTGCTGCCTGGAAATAATGACAGTGAAATATCTGGGTAAGTTGGGCATGGAATGGTTTTGAATTCCAGAGGAGTGATCATTTCAATTACATGCCCCATTTTCTTGAGTTCATGCATAGTTTGTTTAAGTGTTCTCACCACGCCATTAACTTGAGGCTCCCAAGCATCGGTCACGATCATAATTTTCATACTGTCTCCATGCTTTCTTTTAATTGAGTTTCTATACGTGTTGGAATAGCTTTGGGTTTGTCATCGAGGATTTTTGGCCAGTGAACAATTTTTAGTTCACCATTCATGTCTTCAACTAAGGCTGATAAGCTCTCAACCCAATCACCATCATTGCAATACAAGATGTCGTCAATCATGCGGATTTCAGCTTTATGAATATGTCCGCAAACAACACCATCACAGCCTCTGATGCGTGCTTCTCGAGCCATGATTTGCTCGAAGTCAGCAATGAAATTCACGGCATTTTTAACCGAGTGTTTGAGGTATTGAGACAGGGACCAGTAATGCAGCCCCATTCTTGCTCTGACTTTGTTAAACCAACCATTGACCCATAAGATGAAGGTGTAGAGGGTGTCACCTACATAAGCCAACCATTTGGCGTACTGCATCACACTATCAAATAAATCACCATGCGTAATCCATAATCTCTTACCGTTGGCTGTGACGTGGATCACTTCCTCTTCAATTCTGATGTCGCCTAAACTCATGCCAAAGAATTGGCGAGCCATCTCATCATGATTGCCTGGAATAAATACAACTTCAGATCCTTTTCTTGCTTTACGAAGAAGTTTCTGAATCACATCGTTATGTGCTTGAGGCCAGTACCAGCGTTTTTTGAGTTGCCAGCCATCAATGATGTCGCCTACTAGATAAAACTTATCCGCTTCATTATGTTTTAAAAAATCTAGTAGATACTTTGCTTGGCAGCCTGATGTGCCAAGGTGGACGTCTGAGATCCAAATAGCTCTGTAATGGTTCATGAGTCCCTATTGGGCACGAGCAATTTGAAACTAAGATGTCAGATCTGTGTCATATTGATGACACAGTCATATGAGATGCTTATCTCATGCTAAAGACCATCTTATTAATTCTTCATGTGCTGAGCGCATTGCTGCAGCTCTTATTTTTTATTTTTCTAAGCCAACAAAAAAGAATGTACTTGGTGCAACGCTGGGCAAGGATTTTGCTTGCTATCTTGCGGGTCAGAGTGCATGTTCAAGGCGATCTGCAAATGCTGGACTCAGATCAGGGATATTTGATGGTCGCTAATCATATTTCTTGGTTAGATATTCATGTGATTAATAGTTTGAAGTCGATGACTTTTGTCGCCAAGTCAGACGTCGCACAATGGCCTATCTTTGGATGGATTGCTAAGCAGATTGGAACTATCTTTATCAAGAGGAGTCAATTATCTGATTTAAAGCGAGTGATTCAGATGATTCAATCGAAGATTAAGCAGCATCAAGCTATTTGTATCTTCCCAGAGGGAACATCTAGTGATGGTCGGCAGGTGCTTGAGTTTCGAAGTAATTTATTTGAGGTGGTCGCTCAAACACCTCATCAGATCATTCCACTAGCTATCCAGTATCAGGAGGGCGGCAGATATTCTGATCGAGCAGCATTTATTGGTGATATGGGCTTGATTGATTCTATTAAGCGCATCATGCAGTCAAATTCACTAGTCGCTTATGTTTATTTGGCACCACCCATTAATGCTGATAAAAGCCGTCAGGAGTTGGCGTTGCAGTCCCGTGAAGCTATCGTGGCATCAAAACTATTTGATCGTTAAAATAAAAAATTAACTAAATCAATTAAATCAATAATAAGAGGATGACATGTCAGAGCAAGTAAAACTGTTTCAGCCAGTTCGTATCGGCGATCTTGAATTAGCTAACCGAGTCGTGATGGCGCCACTTACACGCTGCCGTGCTGATGAGCCAGCAGGTGATGTGCTTGGTAGTGAAATGAATATTGAGTATTACCGTCAAAGAAGTAATGCAGGTTTAATCATTAGCGAAGGCACCCAAGTAGCTCCAGCAGGTAAGGGCTATATGGCTACACCGGGTATTTATTCAGATCAACAAGTTGAAGGTTGGAAAAAGATTACCCAGGCTGTTCATCAAGCTGGATCGAAAATCATTGCGCAAATTTGGCATGTCGGGCGTATCACCCATCCGGGCTTAACAGGAGGACTTGATCCTGTCGCTCCTTCAGCAATTGCACCGCAAGTGGTGGCTTATACAAAAGCAGGCAAAGTGGATATTCCAACACCGCATGCATTGACGGTTGATGAAATTCATCAAGTGGTTGGTCAATATCGCCAAGGAGCTGCTAATGCCATCAAAGCAGGTTTTGACGGCGTTGAAATACATGGTGCCAATGGTTATTTGATTGATCAGTTCCTAAGAGATGGCACTAACCAAAGAACTGATGCATATGGTGGTTCCGTAGCCAACCGTTGTCGCTTTGCTTTAGAGGTGGTTGATGCAGTGGTTCGAGAAATTGGTGCCGGTAAGGTGGGTATTCGTTTGTCTCCAGTCACACCATTTAATGACATCACTGATAGCGACCCGCAAGCTGTTTTCTCCTGTTTAATTGAACAACTTAGTTTGCGAGGTATTGCCTTTATTCATATGATTGAAGGTGCAACAGGTGGCGCTAGAGATATCCCTGGGTTTGACTATCAATGGGCAAGAAAGGCTTTTAAAGGAGCTTATATTGCGAATAACTCCTATGATCGTCAGATGGCTATCGATGCCGTGGAATCTGGCGCTGCTGATGCCGTGGCATTTGGACGTTTGTATATTTCAAACCCTGATTTAGTTCAAAGGCTCCAACAAAATGCCCTACTGGCTCAACCAGATCCCAATACCTTTTACGCCCCAGGCCCAGAGGGATATATTGACTATCCATCGCTAGAAGCTTGATATAGGTCAGATCTATATTTATTTAAGAGGTATATGATTCAAACATGAAAATTGAATTTATTGGTCCTGCCCAAAAAGCAGAAGATGAGGGTATTCTTTATTTAGCTCATGTGGATGGCAAAGAGGTTATGTGCCATTTCACTTACGAAGCAATTGAGGATATTGAGGAAGACAGTCTGCAAGATGATCCTATGGCTCAGTTTGAAGCCCATAAGTTCAAATTGCTATCGATTGCTGAAAGAAAACTGCTCAAGGGTCTAGGTGCCAGTGGCTTGGTGAGTATTTATACCAGCGATATTCATATTTAAAACTACCATTTTCAAGACAAGCCACTTTAAAGTGGCTTTTTTATTGCCAATTAGATTTCTTGAGTTAAGCTCACATTCTTATTGATTAGAAAGATATAAGTTTTGAAGCATTCATTTTTAAAATTATTCATCAGCATGACTTGCCTCAGTTTGGCGACTTCTGTCTTTGCTAAGTGGGATGAGGAGAAGATTAGTGATGGCAAGGGTGGTGAGCCTAAGACTTATTACTATAAGGTGAATGCACAAGGGCATAAATTGATTCTTGACCGCTATATGCAAAGACTCATCTTTGTGCAAAAGGACAAGACTTTTAAAAGAGATATTAGAGATCTCAAAATCAATGGGGTTTCTGTAGACGTGTATGCAGAGCAATTTAATAGCTACCCCGAACAAACAGCGATTTTGTTTGTGAGAAGAATGGAAGCTCTGGAAAAGCTATCGCAAGCGAATCGTATTGATGTTCATGTTCTTTATTACAGAGAAGGTGAGAAAGTTAGCACTTTTATTATTAACGATCATTCCAATAAATCTAATAACGCTAACAATGCTAACAAAGCAAAGAAGTCAGTTAATCAATAAACAGGCATAAAAAAACCGAGGATAAATCCTCGGTTTTTAAGACTCAACAGTCTATTTCAGCGATAAATTACTTACCGCTCAAAATAGCATTTAATGTTGGACTTGGTCTCATCACAGCTTCTAATTTCTTAGCATCTGGCTTGTAGTAGCCGCCAATGTCGGCTGGTTTGCCTTGAACAGCATTTAATTCGCTAACAATCTTCTCTTCATTCTCAGCTAGTTTCTTAGCAATTGGAGTGAAGTGTGATTGAAGTTCTTTATCTTCTGTTTGAGCAGCAAGTGCTTGAGCCCAGTACATTGCCAAGTAGAACTGGCTGCCGCGGTTATCAAGCTCACCAGCACGTGATGATGGAGATTTTCTATTATCAAGCAACTGACCTGTTGCTTCGTCTAGAGTCTTTGCCAAGATCTTCGCTTTGTTATTGTTGTTCTTGATGCCTACTTCTTCAATAGAAACGGCTAGAGCTAAGAACTCACCTAATGAATCCCAACGTAAGTGATTTTCTTCAACAAGTTGCTTCACATGTTTTGGAGCTGAACCACCCGCACCTGTTTCAAACAAGCCACCGCCATTCATCAATGGAACAATCGAAAGCATCTTCGCGCTAGTACCAAGCTCAAGAATTGGGAACAAGTCTGTAAGGTAGTCACGCAAAATGTTACCTGTTACAGAAATAGTATCTTTGCCACGAATGATGCGCTCTAGTGTGTAACGCATCGCACGTGTTTGAGACATGATCTGGATATCAAGACCTGTTGTGTCATGGTCTTTCAAGTAAGTTTTTACTTTCTTGATCAACTCATTTTCGTGAGGACGGTACTCATCTAACCAGAACACAGCTGGTGTATTAGAAAGACGTGCGCGCGTCACAGCTAATTTGACCCAATCTCTGATTGGAGCATCTTTCACTTGGCACATACGCCAGATATCGCCTTCTTCTACATTTTGCTCAAGCAATACTTCACCATCGTGTGTCACGATACGAGCAACACCTTCTTCAGGAATCTCAAATGTCTTGTCGTGTGAGCCGTACTCTTCTGCTTGTTGAGCCATCAAGCCCACGTTAGGCACGCTACCCATAGTGACTGGGTCAAAGTTACCGTGTGTTTTGCAGAAGTTGATCATTTCTTGATAGATACGAGCAAAAGTACTCTCTGGCATTACAGCCTTGGTATCTTTTGGACGACCATCCGCACCCCACATCTTGCCGCCGATTCTGATCATGGCTGGCATTGATGCATCAACGATCACATCGTTAGGAGAGTGAAGGTTAGTAATACCTTTAGCAGAATCCACCATCGCTAATTCAGGGCGATGCTCATGACATGCGTGCAAGTCATTGATGATTTCTTCACGCTTAGAGCTTGGAAGAGTAGCAATCTTTTCGTAAACGCTGCTTAAGCCATTGTTAGGGTTCACGCCTAATTCTTTGAATAAAGCACCGTGTTTATCAAATGCTGTCTTGTAGAAAATCTTCACAGCATGACCAAACACGATAGGGTGAGACACCTTCATCATGGTCGCTTTCACGTGAAGAGAGAACATCACACGTGTTTCGTAAGCGTCTTGGATTTGATCTTCGTAGAACTTGCACAAAGCTTTTTTGCTCATGTACATGCTATCAATGATCTCGCCTTCTAAAAGAGAAATCTTTTCTTTTAGAACGATTGTTTTGCCAGTCTTGGTAACCAAGTCCATGCGCACATTGCATGGCTTAGGAATCACCATTGATTTTTCGCTAGAGTAGAAGTCGCCACCGTGCATATGTGACACGTGTGTACGAGAGGCTTGGCTCCATTTACCCATTGAGTGTGGGTTCTTGCGTGCGTAGCGCTTAACAGCAGCTGGTGCGCGACGATCTGAGTTACCTTCACGCAATACAGGGTTAACAGCGCTACCTAAACATTTTGAGTAGCGTTGACGAATTTCTTTTTCAGCATCCGTTTGAGGATCTTCTGGATAGTCAGGGATGTCATAGCCCTGAGTTTGTAATTCTTTGATAGCTGCTTTTAGCTGACCCACAGCAGCACTGATGTTAGGCAACTTAATAATGTTCGTGTCTGGCAATAATGTCATCTTGCCAAGTTCGCCCAAATTATCAGGAACCTTTTGCTCTTCTTTAAGCTTCTCTGGGAATGCTGCCAGGATACGCGCTGCAACGGAAATATCACTTTCAACAACTTCAATGTCAGCTGGTTCTGTGAAGGTGCGAATAATAGGTAAGAACGCGGCTGTTGCTAAGTACGGTGCCTCATCCGTGAGTGTATAAACAATCTTTGATTTTTTTGAAGCCATTGATATTCCCTCTTCTTATGAATTTGTCTGTCTCTCTAATTAATTTTTGATTAATTAGACATAAGATTCTAAGCCCTCAAGCTTTGACTATCCTTACCTATTTTCCCTAGTTGTGCAGTGGGGAATGATAAAAAGAGCTTTTGAAGAAAATTTCACTACGAATATTTTTCCTTTGAATTATTGGCTTAACAGCTAATAACCTATTTTAAATAGGTTATTAATCTAATCCTGTCAGTATTAATAATTATTAAATAGATGATTTATATGGATAAAAAGTATTAGGGTTTGTCATATCTTACAAATATTTTATTTTTTCTAAATTCATTTATAATTTGTATATAAATAAAACAAATATGCACTGACGCGAGGAGTTTTCACCCATGAAAAATAAGGATTTACAGGAAATCTATTTTAGATTCCTCAATTTGGTGCGTTCCGTTGAGGAACTTCCAGGCTTTCCTAAGCTAGATGCAACTGAAAACCAGATTCTGAATGAAGTGGCTGCTAAATGGAAACAAGGCGAGCGACTTATAGTGAGCGATGCAATTGCCATGCGTGAAATTGGCTCCCCAGCGACTTTGCATGAAAGACTCAAGCAGTTGCGTGATAAAAATATGGTGACTTATGTGATCGAGACGGATGGTCGCAAAAAGTACATCGAGCCGACAGATACAGCTTTGAAGTATTTTTCACAAATTTCTAATTGCATGATTCAAGCAATTGGTAAATAAAAGACAAGTCATCAAATCAATCAAAGCAAAGCAACATCATGCAAAATAGAAATGCCACATCAGTGGCATTTCTATTTTGTACTCCATTTATTTCTTCTTAAGCTTCCTAAAGCGCAATCACTTTGCCTGGGTTCATTAGGTTATGAGGATCCAAAGCTTGTTTGACTGCACGCATAAGCTGATAAGCCGCTGAGCCTCGGTGTCCCTCTAAATAATCGACTTTTTGCTGTCCCACGCCATGTTCAGCGGAAATCGAGCCGTTGAGTTTTTCAACCTCAGCGTACACCAATGCTTGGATTTCTTTGCTGTAGGTGGTGAAGAAATGCTCAGTCTCAGCAGAGCTAGGTCCGGCTACGTTGTAGTGCAAATTGCCATCACCTAAATGACCATAATTAATGATTCTGATATTGGGATATTTTTCTCTGAGCATCTTGTTGCATGTTGTCACAAATGCTGGGATCGCTGAGATCGGTAAAGACACATCATGTTTGATGTTCTGACCATCATCAGCTTGGGCTAAGGGCACATGCTCACGCATATCCCAAAACTTTCTTGCTTGAGCGATATTGCTAGCAATAATGGCATCACTGGCACACCCTGACTCAAGGGCACCTTCCAAGATGGATTCCATCAGTTGCATGGCGTGCTCAGAACTCTCGTAATCAGAAATTTCAACTAGCACTTCATAGGGGTTGGGGCCTGCTAATGGGCTGGCGAGCGCAGGGTAGTAATGTTTTAAAAGTGCCAAACTTTCATCAGACATCATTTCAAAACCAGTCAATTGTGCTGAGGCGCCTGCCTGAAAGCGATTGAGTAATTCAACTGCGCCTTCAGCACTCGGTGTGGCAACCAGGGCAGTCCATTGAGCAACTGGAATAGGGAAGAGTTTCATCACGGCGGCAGTGATAATGCCAAGACTACCCTCAGCCCCAATAAATAAATCTCTTAAGTCGTAGCCTGTATTGTCTTTGCGTAATCCACGCAAACTATTCAGGATTTCCCCATTCGGTAAAACGACTTCCAGACCTAAGCAAAGCTCTCTCGCATTGCCGTAACGCAATACAGAGGTGCCACCCGCATTCGTTGAGAGATTGCCGCCAATCATGCAGCTACCTTCAGCGCCTAGACTTAATGGGAAATAGCGATTGGCTTTAGCGGCTTCCTCTTGGAGCGTTTGTAAAACAACGCCTGCTTCAACAGTAATGGTTTGATTGGATGTGTCAACAGCTCTCACGCGATTCATGCGCTGCAAAGAGATCACAATTTGGCAACCCTCTGGATTAGGCGTCGCTCCGCCACACATGCCTGTATTGCCGCCTTGAGGAACCATCGCAATGTGATGAGCGGCACAAATTTTTACAATCTTAGAAACTTCTTCAGTACTCGCTGGCCGAATAGCCGCGATTGCTTGTCCGCGATAGCGTTTACGCCAATCAATCAGATAAGGCTCTAAATCTGCGCTGGCAGTGATCACATGATCTGCCCCAACGACCTGTTGAAACTGCTGAATTAATTCTTGATCACTTAGTGACATGACTTCCTCATTGTTTTTTGTAATTTTATTTTTTTAATTATTTTCTTGCTCTTACTTATCAAACTTTTCAGATTGATCAAGCTTCTCAAGTTCTAGTTTTTTAAGTTTGGCTATTTTTTTGAGTGGTTTTAAGTATGCTAATAAGGCGATATACGCTACCAGACTCAGAATAATTTCTAGTCCAGCGAGGTAGGCAGAAAGTCCTGCATCATTGAGGCGAACCACTCCTTCAATGAAGTAGAGCATCACTAACATCGAGGCCCATTGCATGGTGTAGTTACGACCTTGCCAAATGCCCTTGAGAGCAAACAACATGGGCAACACTTTAATCACAGCCCAAGAACCACCAGGTTTGATGGGAGCCAAAATGGCTTCCCACAAAATGCCCAATGCAATCAATGCAAACCAAGCCAACCAAGCGGTGATGCGACATGATTCTTTAGGTTGAGGCATATGATCTAAGGATGGATGAGCGGACATAGAGATTCTTTAAAGTAATTGAAGAGCGACTTGAGCAAGACGTTGACCTTGAGCAATGGCTAATTTTTTCTCTTCTGCAGAAATAGGGGCTGAGCCATCAGCTTTGGCAAAGTGGGTCACACCATAAGGTGAGCCACCAGTTTGGGTATTCATGAGTTCAGGTTGGCTATAAGGCAATCCTATGATGAGCATGCCATGATGCATTAAAGGCAACATCATCGATAGCAGCGTGCTTTCTTGCCCCCCGTGCATGCTGCCCGTGCTAGTGAATACGCAAGCAGGCTTGCCTGTTAGAGCCCCTGATAACCATTGTGATGTGCTGTTATCTAAGAAATACTTCATCGCAGAAGCCATATTGCCAAATCGAGTAGGGGATCCCAATGCCAATCCAGCACATTCTTCTAAATCGCGATATTCAACATAAGGAGGTCCTGATGCTGGGATATCTGATTCAGTGGCTTCGCAAACAGCTGAGACTGCAGGCACTGTTCTTAAGCGAGCGCTTGCGCCCGGAACGCTTTCAATACCTTCGGCAATCAGCTCAGCTAATTGACGAGTAGCCCCGTTCCTAGAGTAGTACAAGACCAAAATGGTGGCAGATGTAGGTTTTGATGTCGGCATAAAATGTGTACTCATGTTTTGTTCTTCACTATGATAGAGCCGTGCCAGTAAATTTTCATAAAGACTCTATTCTCGATTTTCTTCGCTATATGCGCCAATGCGCTAAGGTAGGACGTATCAATGAGATGGCAGCTAGTCTCTCATTTACGACCACTTTATCGATTGTGCCTATGGTAACGGTTTCTTTTGCCCTCTTGGCGGTGATGCCAAGATTCTTGAGCCTAAGAAAAGCCTTCCAAAATTGGCTATCCGATAACCTCATCCCTGGCAATATTGGTGACCCTATTTTGATGTACCTGAACCAATTTGCCATGAAAGCCAAAGGTTTAACTATTTTTGGCTCGATTGGTTTGGTGATTGGTGTTTTCTTCACTTTAATTACTGTTGAAAATGCCTTTAATCGTATTTGGGGCGTGCAAAACCATCGTCCATTTTTTAAAAGGGTCAGCATCCATTTGCTGGCTACTCTTTTAGGACCTTTGCTGTTGGGCTTGAGTATTTATTTAAGTTCCATGGTTTTAAGTGCTTCTAAGGGATGGATTGGCCCCCTGAGCGCGGGCTTTAATTTTGTGGCGGCGATTTTCCCGATTGTTTTGTCCATCATGTCTTTTAGTGTGGCGTACAAAATCCTTCCTCATCAAAAGGTACTCTGGTCAGATGCTATTTGGGGAGCTGCTTGCGCAGGTATTGTGTTTGAGATCGCCAAGTTTGCTTTTGCCTGGTTTGCCGCCAATTTCCCTATTTATAAGACGGTGTATGGCGCATTTGCCATCTTGCCCTTGTTCCTGGTTTGGATTTATGTGACCTGGTGGGTGACTTTGGCAGGAGCAACCATCGTTGCCAACATGCCGATTATGAGAGCTTGGGAACGCTCTAAGTAAGTCCATTCAAGCCCTGAGTGGGGCGAAGGGTGGGGCTAACCCTGATACCCAGCCTATAGCCTATCGAGATCTCTGCTGATAGACTAGAGCTATCAACTAATTAAGGAGATTGGCATGAAAGTCAGCGATATTCTACGTTTCAAAGGAGCCACTTTATATACCGTTTCTCCTGAGACGTCTTTGTCCGCAGCAGTTCATATCATGGCTGAAAAGGATATTGGTTCGCTGGTTGTCATGGAGTACTCCAAATTAGTGGGCATGCTCACATTCCGTGAGGTGATCGATACATTGGCTAAGAGTCATGGCACCTTAGGAACAGCTCATGTTGGCGAAGTCATGGAGCAGGCACCTTTAACTTGTACTTCTGAAACCGACTTAGATGATGTGCGCCGCATGATGCTTGATAAGCATGTGCGCTATTTACCAGTCATGGACGCGGGCACATTGATGGGCGTGATTTCTTTCTACGACGTTGCTAAAGCGGTTGTGGAAGCGCAGAGTTTCGAGAACACCATGCTTAAAGCCTACATCCGTGATTGGCCTGCTGGTGAGCCTGCCACAGAAAGTAAATAAAAATAAAAGAAGCAAACAAAGCAGATCTTCTAATTCTGTTATCTAAAAAAGGAGCCTAGAGCTCCTTTTTTTGCCCTAAGCTCAGACCAATGCCATAATGTAGCCATGGCTGGAAGCACACTTGGACACTTATTTCGTATCACCACTTTTGGTGAATCTCATGGACCTGCGATTGGCGCTGTTATAGACGGCTGCCCTCCTGGTATGTCTTTATCTGTTGAAGATATTCAGGGTGATTTGGATCGTCGCAAACCTGGTACCTCAAGACACGTCACGCAACGACAAGAGGCTGACCAAGTAGAGATTCTCTCCGGTGTCTATGAAGGTAAGACAACAGGTACACCGATTGCTTTAGTGATTCGTAATACTGATCAGCGTAGTCAGGATTACGGCAATATCTTAGATAGTTTTAGACCCGGTCATGCTGATTACACCTACTGGCATAAGTACGGTATTCGTGACCCTCGTGGTGGTGGTCGTTCATCAGCTCGTTTAACAGCTCCAGTAGTGGCAGCTGCTGCTGTAGCCAAGAAGTGGCTAGCTGAACAATACGGCATTCGCTTTTATGGTTACATGACTCAGTTGGGTGATCTTGAGATTCCTTTTGAGGACGCTGAGCAAATTTCACAAAACCCTTTCTTTGCGCCTAATGCCAAGATCATTCCTCAATTGGAAAGTTATATGGATGACTTGCGTAAAGCGGGTGACTCTTGTGGTGCGCGCTTAACGGTTGTAGCTACTGGCATGCCAGTAGGCTTAGGTGAGCCTATTTTTGATAAGTTGGATGCTGATATTGCTCACGCCATGATGGGTATTAATGCTGTTAAAGGCGTTGAAATTGGCGCTGGCTTTAAGAGTGTTGCTCAAAGAGGCAGTGAGCATGGTGATGAACTATTCGCTGACGGTTTTGCTACTAATAATGCTGGTGGTGTTTTAGGTGGCATCAGTAGTGGTCAAGATGTTGTGGTTTCTATTGCTATTAAGCCAACATCATCCATCATGTCTCCAAAGGCATCGATTGATCGTGCAGGTCAGCCAACGGTTGTACAAACGAAGGGTCGTCATGACCCATGCGTTGGTATTCGTGCAACGCCTATTGCTGAAGCGATGCTAGCTTTGGTGATCATGGATCATGTCTTGCGTCATCGCGCTCAATGCGGTGATGTCCAAGTAGATACACCACGTATTCCTGCTCAACGTTAAATAGAGATTGCAAATGACCGGTCTTGTGCGGCTGGCTTTTGCAGCATTTTTCTTTTTCTACTTCGCCTACATCGGCTTGATGTCTCCTTACTCGAGTTTGTATTTTGCAAGCCGAGGTTTTGGCGCTATTGAAATTGCCGCACTCATGTCGATGTTTCAGATTACTCGCATCATGGGACCATTTGCATGGGGCTGGTTAGCGGACGTGAGGCGTGATCGTTTGGGGGTGATGCGTTTTACTTCGGTACTCGCTTGTCTGATTTTTGCCCTGATCTTTTTCTTAGAAGATTATTTGGCATTACTCATTTGGATGTTTTTATTAAATACGGTGATCAGTAGTTTGATGCCTTTAGGTGAGGCAGCGACTGTTCATGCATTGCGTCACGAGAACGGTTTTGATCAGCGTTATGGTCGCTTGAGACTTTGGGGTTCCATCGGATTTATCACCATGGTTCTAGCCGCAGGCGCTTGGTTTGAAAACTTTGGGATTGAAAGTTTTCCGTGGTTTGGTTTGGCAGCGTTGATCATCATGACAGCTTTAACAAAAGCGCTTAAAGAGCCGGCGATGGATCACGCTGAGCATGTGGTGATGAAGTTCACTCATGTGCTGAAGAGTCGTTCATTGCAATGGTTTTTGGGCGCCAACTTTTGGATGATTTTTGCTCACGCATCCTTTTATGTTTTCTATTCTCTTTACCTTGATCGAATGGGTTACTCAAAAGGAGAGATTGGCTTATTTTGGATGCTGGGGGTTTTAGCAGAAGTTGTTTTCTTCTTTTATCAAAGTTACTTCTTTACTCGATTCAGCACAAAACAAATTCTATTGGCAGCCTACCTCATCGCAGTGATACGTTTTGCATTAATGGCTTATTGGCCTAACTTGATTCTTTTGATTTTGGCGCAATTAATGCATGCGGCTACTTTTGGGGCTTATCACAGCGCTAGCATCAAAATGTTACAGACTTGGTTCACGGGACCATTACAAGCTAGAGGACAAGCCTTACATACAACGGTCTCTTATGGGATTGGTGGCACAGTCGGTGGTTTATGTGCCGGTTGGGTTTGGGAGAACTGGGCGCCTGAACATGTCTTTGGCGTTGCTGCTTTAACCAGCGCTTTGGGTTACTGGTGTATCCGAAAAGTCAAAAGTCACTAATCTGGAAACTCAATAGCAAGCAGATAGCCACTTTACATACTCGAGTAGTTAGGTCCACCGCCACCTTCTGGGTTTAACCAAACAATATTTTGGCTAGGATCTTTGATGTCACAAGTTTTACAGTGCACACAATTTTGAGCATTGATCTGCAGTTGGCGACCATTAGCAGATTCAACAAATTCATAAACACCGGCAGGGCAGTAGCGCTGCTCAGGACCATCAAAAATAGCTAAATTAGTTTGAACAGGTACTTGAGCATCTTTGAGTGTTAAGTGCGCTGGCTGATTTTCTTCATGATTCGTATTGGAGATGAATACGGAAGAAAGTCTGTCAAAAGTAATTTTTCCATCAGGTTTTGGATATTCAATTACTTGGCATTGAGAGGCTGGTTTCAAGCAAGTGTGATCTGCATGTCGATTGTGAATCGTCCATGGCACATGACCCCCAAATAGCTTCTGCTCAATACCTACCATCAATGTACCTACATAGAGACCTTTAGCCATCCATGGTTTGAAGTTGCGAGCCTTTTTCAATTCCGTATGTAACCAACTAGCTTCAAAAGCTTGTGGGTAGGCTGTTAACTCATCAGCTGATCTGCCTGATTGAATCGCCTCATAAGCTGCATCGGCAGCCAACATGCCCGTCTTAATTGCAGCATGACTGCCTTTGATGCGAGAACCGTTTAAGAAGCCAGCATCACAACCAATCAGTGCACCACCAGGGAAAATTGTTTTGGGTAAGCTATTGAGTCCCCCGGCAGTCAGAGCTCGTGCTCCGTAGCCAATGCGTTTTCCGCCTTCTAAGAAAGTGCGAATTGATGGATGAGTCTTATAGCGTTGGAATTCTTCAAATGGACTTAAGTAAGGGTTACTGTATGAAAGACCCACCACAAAACCAACAGCGACTTGATTATTTTCTAAGTGATATAAAAATGAGCCGCCATAAGTATCAGAAGAGAGTGGCCACCCAGCTGTGTGGATCACTAGACCTTCTTGATGTTTAGCGGGATCGATTTCCCATAACTCTTTAATGCCGATACCGTAGCTTTGAGGATCAGAGTTCGCATCTAAGGCATATTTGTTAATGAGTTGTTTACCTAAGTGACCACGTGAGCCTTCAGCAAATAAGGTGTACTTGGCTCGCAACTCCATACCTAATTGGAAGTTGTCTGTGACTTGGCCTTCTTTATCGATGCCCATATTGCCAGTGGCTACACCTAATACTTCACCGGCTTCACCATAGATGATTTCCGCGGCAGCGAAGCCTGGAAAAATTTCAACGCCTAAGTTCTCAGCTTCTTGTCCTAACCAGCGAGTGAAATTAGCCAAGCTAACAATATAGTTGCCATGGTTCTTAAAACAATCAGGCAATAAGAAGTTAGGCGTTGTAAAAGACTTTGTTTCAGTGAGGAACATGAAACGATCCTCGCTCACGGGCGTCAGAAGTGGGGCGCCTTTTTCTTGCCAGTTGGGAATTAGTTCGTTGATCCCAATCGGGTCCATCACTGCACCCGAAAGAATATGAGCGCCAACCTCAGATCCTTTTTCAAGAACGCAAACAGAAACCTCTTGTCCTTTTTCAGCGGCTAATTGCTTTAAACGAATGGCTGCTGAAAGACCTGCAGGTCCACCACCAACAATGACCACGTCATAGTCCATGGACTCTCTAGGGCCATATTGAGACAAGATTTCTGGGCTGGTGTTCATGCGTGATTCCTAAAATAAGCTAAGCTATTGGATGATAAAGCTTTGATTTTAATTTGTTAAATGTTTTTGCTTATAAAAAATTTAACATAAGCTATTGAAGTTTAATGATTTTCTCTATTTTCAAGAGATGGCCGCCAAGTTTGGTTGTTGAATTGTCAACTTTCCGTCAAGTCGGTGCTTTATAAGAGATGTTTGGCATGCAGTTTGCTTAAGACTGACATGTAACAGATGGTGTTGCTAGATTTAATTCAATAGGGAGTTGTTGATGAATAAGGTTTTTGGATCAGCCCAAGAAGCTTTGGCTGATATTGTGAAAGATGGGCAAACACTAGCCGTCGGCGGCTTTGGTTTGTGCGGTATTCCTGAGGCGTTGATTGCTGCTTTACGCGATACCGGCGCAAAAAATCTAACGGCTATTTCAAACAATGCGGGTGTGGATGGTTTTGGTCTTGGTCAATTGCTAGAAACTCGCCAAATTAAAAAAATGATTTCTTCTTATGTGGGAGAGAACAAAGAGTTTGAGCGTCAATATTTAGCAGGTGAGCTTGAGTTGGAGTTCACGCCTCAAGGGACCTTGGCTGAAAAACTACGCGCAGGTGGTTGTGGCATTCCTGCTTTCTTTACTAAAACAGGTGTGGGCACAATTGTGGCCGAAGGTAAAGAGATTCGCGAATTCGACGGCGAAAAGTATGTCATGGAGCGTTCTTTGGTAGCTGATATTGCTCTCGTGAAAGCTTGGAAAGCTGATAAAGCGGGCAACTTAATCTATCGTCATACGGCTAGGAATTTCAATCCGATGTGCGCGATGGCGGGTAAGTTAACAGTCGTTGAAGTTGAAGAGATTGTTGAGAATGGCACTTTTGAACCTGCTGATGTTCATACCCCAAGTATTTACGTGCACAGAATTGTGTTGAACAAGAACCCAGAGAAGCGCATCGAGCAGCGCACTGTGACTAAGGCTTAAGGAGTAAGAATCATGGCATGGAATCGTGATGAGATGGCTGCTCGTGCAGCCAAAGAATTAAAAGATGGTTACTACGTCAACCTAGGTATTGGTTTGCCAACATTAGTGGCTAACCATGTGCCTGCTGATATTGAAGTGTGGTTGCAATCTGAAAATGGTCTTTTAGGTATTGGACCATTTCCAACCGAAGATAAAGTCGATGCTGACTTGATTAATGCTGGTAAGCAAACAATTACCACCTTACCGGGTTCAGCGATTTTCTCTTCTGCAGACTCATTTGGCATGATCCGTGGCGGCAAAATCAATATTGCTATTTTGGGCGCTATGCAAGTCAGTGAGTTTGGTGATTTGGCTAACTGGATGATCCCAGGCAAGATGGTTAAAGGCATGGGCGGTGCGATGGACTTAGTCGCAGGTGTTAAGCATGTGGTTGTTTTGATGGAGCATGTGGCTAAAAAGAAAGATGGCACTGAAGACATCAAAATTTTGCCTCAATGTACTTTGCCTTTAACGGGTGTAGGTGTAGTTAATCGCATCATCACTGATTTAGCAGTGATGGATGTGACCCCTCAAGGCATGAAGTTAATTGAGTTAGCGCCTGGCGTGACTAAAGAGGAAGTAGTTGCTAAAACTGGTTGCAAATTAGATACCAGCGCAGTTTAAGTTTTGACTGCACAATCTTAGTATGAGCGCGCAACATCCCCCAACCTATCTTCATGCACATAAGAAGGGGGATGCTCAACATCTTCATTACCGTGAGGAACACAACAAAGCAGTCTTGATGATTGCTTTGTTACTCACTTTTACTTTTGCTGCTATTGAGGCTTTTGCAGGATTTTGGTCGAATTCTTTAGCATTGATTTCTGATGCAGGGCATATGGTGACGGATGCTGCAGCTTTAGGGTTGGCATTACTAGCGCAAATCATTGCTAAGCGTCCTCCATCAGCCAAGCATTCTTTTGGTTTTGGTCGTGCAGAGTCTTTAGCTGCTTTTATTAACGGCATTGCGATGCTCTTGTTGGTAGTTTGGATTGCTTCTGAAGCTCTGACCAGATTTAAAGAGCCTCATGTTGTGCAAGGTCAGACCGTCACGATCGTTGCTGTGATTGGTTTATTGATCAATATCGTGGTTGCTTGGGTGCTCTCTAAAGATAAGAAGAGTGTTAATACCAAAGCAGCCTTAGTGCATGTGATGGGTGACTTATTGGGTTCGGTTGCAGCGCTCATTGCTGGTGTGGTGATTCAGTACACCGGTTGGATGGAGATTGATCCGCTTCTCTCTTTATTCGTTTGTTTCTTAGTGCTACGCTCAACCATTGATGTATTAAAAGAGTCTTATCATTTCTTGATGGAAGGTGTGCCTCATCACATTGATTATGTGTTGGTGGGACAAGATTTAGCTCAAGTGCCTGGAGTACTAGCTGTTCACGATTTACATGTTTGGGAAATGACGCCAGGTCACCCAGCACTGATTGGTCATGTGGAAGTCAGAGATTTACAAGATTGGCCGATGACCTTGGAACGAATTAACAAAATGTTGCGAGAAAAACATGAGATTGATCATGTGACTTTGCAACCAGAAATGCCTAGCTAATTTATATTAATCAAGTATCCAATTATTAGGAGTGAAGCGTCATGAGTATGTTGAAGGGTAAAACGGCTTTAGTAACAGGATCTACCAGCGGTATTGGCTTAGGTATTGCCATCGCATTAGCAGAGCAAGGTGCCAACATCATGATGAATGGCTTTGGAGATGCTGATGCTGCGATTGCTCAAGTGAAAGCTAAGGGCGTTGAAGTGGATTACCACGGCGCTGATATGAGCAAAGCCTCTGAGATTGAAGCCATGATGCAAGCTGCTGAAAAACGTTTTGGTGGCGTCGATATCTTGGTGAATAACGCGGGTATTCAGCATGTGGCTAATATTGAAGATTTCCCAGTCGATCGTTGGGATGCCATCATTGCCATTAACCTCACATCTGCATTTCATACAACCCGTCTTGCATTGCCAGGTATGAAGCAACGCAATTGGGGTCGCATCATTAATTTGGCTTCAGTTCATGGTTTGGTGGCTTCTGCGCAAAAGTCTGCTTACGTGGCAGCAAAACACGGCATCGTTGGTTTAACTAAAGTGACAGCTTTAGAAACTGCTCAAACAGCTGTGACTTGTAATGCGATTTGCCCAGGTTGGGTGCTAACCCCATTGGTACAAAAGCAAGTGGATGCGCGCGCTGAAAAAGATAAGGTCAGCAACGATGAAGCGAAGAAACTATTGCTTTCAGAAAAACAACCTTCTGGCGAATTTGTTAGCCCAGAGCAATTAGCAGCTTTAGCAGTTTTCTTCTGTAGCCCAGCAGCGACTCAGATTCGTGGAGTGGCTTGGAATATGGATGGTGGTTGGGTTGCTCAGTAATGCTTGGACGCATTAAGAGTTTTCTTAAACGTTTAGTTGGCATCCCAACAGATGCTTCCATAGAAGCATCTGTTGATTTATCTCTTCAAAGCCCTCCACAAAGTCTTGCAGTTGACATCACTTATCCGATTCCAGTCGAAGATGAGTTAACCCCGGAAGATCCTCTTTCGAGAACCCATTATGTGCAGTGTGCAAGTACTTCTGGCTTGCATCAGATGGCGTATCACGAATGGGGTGATCCTAATAATGAGCGTGTGCTGATTTGTGTTCATGGTTTAACACGTCGGGGTAGTGATTTCACGGTCTTAGCTAAAGCAATGAGTGATCGTTATCGGGTCATCTGTCCTGATGTGGTGGGTCGAGGTGATTCCGATTGGTTGGACAACCCGATGCTCTACGGTTTGCCGCAGTACGTAGCTGACATGGTGACCTTGATTGCGCGCTTAGGTGTGCAAAAAGTCGATTGGTTCGGCACATCGATGGGTGGCTTGATTGGCATCTTTTTGGCAGGGCAATACAACTCACCGATTCAGCGCATGATCCTCAATGATGTAGGACCTAAGATCGAGCCAACAGCACTGAAGCGTTTAGGTGATTATGTGGGTAAGCCTTTGCGCTTTAAAACAAAACAAGAGGGCCTCATTTACTTAAATCGTATTTGTGCACCATTTGGTGATTTCACGCCGAGTCAGTGGAAAGACTACAACGGTCCTCATTTAATCAAAGATGGTCAGGAGTGGATTCTTCATTACGATCCGAATATTGCCAAACCATTTGCAGCACTCAATATGGCGACCGCTGCGATGGGTGAAATGATGACCTGGAAAGCCTATGAAACCATTCAGGCAGAAATGTTAATTGTGCGAGGTGAGCAGTCCGACTTGTTATCAAGTAAAACTGTCAAAGATATGTGTCAACGAAACCCTCGTGCTAGAAGTTTAGAGATTCCTGATGTGGGGCATGCCCCAGCCTTTATCACGCCTGAACAGGTGGCTATTGCTCGTGAGTTCTTCAGCTAACTCAGACTTCTTGTTGGGGGAGGACCCACAGGCACATATATTAGGTGTGCAAGAGATCTTGCAGACCCTTAAATTAGATGCAGCTACTTGTACCGCTGCTGAACATTTAAATTCTCAGCTCAATAAAGAGGCACTGGAAAA
>SSFP01000096.1 GCA_008015455.1 Polynucleobacter sp.
ATTACAGATTGGTGAGATGGCGATACGCATGATGAAGAAAGTCTCACCTCTTCCTGTAATTGCTATTTTTAATTCTCACTATCACGGTGATCATTTCCTAGGCAATCAGGCATTTGTCGAAGCTTATGGCAATCAAGTGCCTATTTATGCGCACCCCTATAGCCTTGAACAGATCAAAGGGATTGAAGGTAATACCTGGCGCAACTTGATGGAACGTTGGACGAATCAAGCCACCGCAGGCACGAAAGTGATGCCACCCACACACACCGTTAAGCATGGTGATGTATTTAATTTTGGTGACGTACAAATTAAAGTGCATCACTATGGTGTTGCTCATACCCCAGGGGACATTTGTTTAGAAGTAGTTCAAGATAAAGTGACTTACGTGGGTGATATTGCGATGGATGGTCGTATTGCCAATATTGATGATGGTTCTTATGTAGGGACTTTTAAAACCTATGAAGAACTTAGCAAAGCAGCTGGCGAACAACTATGGATACCTGGTCATGGCACCCCTAAGAAAACGCTGCTCAAAGAGTATGGCGAATTCATGGCGGGCATTTATGAAACTTGTGTCAAAGCTGTTAAAGAAGGGCTTGATCCAAGCACGGCTAAAGCCATGGTGCTGAAAGATCCACGCGTGAAGAAATATGCCAAGGCTACCAAGGGCTTTGAAAATAATATTGGTAAATACACAAGTTTGGCTTATCTAGAAGCAGAAAAAGAAGCGTTCTAAGGAAGCGTTTAAAGCCTCTTTTTCGCTTCTTTTTCTTGCAGGGTTGTTGCAGCGAGTTGTTATTTTGCTATAGCGTTCAAACCTGGCAACAAATCATTCTTGATATCTTCTAGATTCTCAAGACCCACAGCAATGCGCACCAAGCTATCAGTAATGCCTGCCGCTTCTCTTGCTTCTGGTGTCACGCGCACATGGGTCGTGGTGGCAGGATGAGTAATCGTTGTACGAGTATCTCCCAAGTTGGCAGTAATCGATAACAACTTCGTGCCATCAATCACTTTCCAAGCAGCATCACGACCACCCTTCACTACAAAAGATAGGATAGGACCGCCCATCTTTTGCTGCTTGCATGCCAAGTCATACTGAGGGTGAGACTTCAAACCTGGGTGATACACACGCTCAACTGCAGGATGAGCCTCTAACCACTGAGCCAATTGCAAAGCAGATTCACTTTGTTTTTCAACTCTTAATGTGAGCGTTTCCAAACCCTTGAGAATCACCCAAGCGTTAAAAGCTGAAAGAGTCGGACCTGAGGTACGAACGTATGGGAAAACTTTACCCAAAATGAACTCTTCACTACCGACAATTGCTCCACCCAAGACACGACCCTGACCATCCAAATATTTGGTCGCTGAATGAATCACGACATCCGCCCCTAAAGCCAAAGGCTTTTGTAATGCCGGCGTACAAAAACAGTTATCCACCACATAGATCGCATTGGCTGCTTTAGCAATTTTGGCAATACCTGCAATGTCTGCCACTTCCGTCAATGGGTTGGAAGGCGTTTCCAAGAAAAATAGACGCGTGTTAGGTTTCACAGCTGATTGCCATGCATTGAGATCAGACATCTCAACATAAGTGGTCTCAATGCCAAACTTACCTAAGATAGCTGTAAATAACTGAATCGTGGCACCAAATACCGAGCGTGAGCAAACCACATGGTCACCAGCTTGCAGATGAGCCATTGCCACCGTCATGATGGCGGACATGCCTGAGGAAGTCGCGATACAAGCCTCACCACCCTCTAGCGCAGCCAAACGATCTTGGAACATCGATACCGTTGGATTGGTGAACCTAGAATAAATAAAGCCTTTTTCAGCATTAGCAAAGCCATGCGCTGCATCAGCAGCACTATCAAAACAGAAACTAGATGTTAAGAACATCGCTTCTGCATGCTCATTGAATTCTGTGCGACGAACTCCTGCACGAACACCTAAAGTGTCCGTATGCAAATGATCAATATCGATAGCGCTTCTTTTTTTATCTGTCATAGGCTCAATACTACTCTTGAGACGCCAAATGTAAATGTAATTGTGAACGAGCTAAATCCGTTGCCTCACCCTGCTGGCGATCAGCCAAAGCTTTAGGTGTATTGCGTGAAGCCTCTAGAGCATCCAAATATGACTCAGAAATATCACCAGTAATGTAATGACCATCAAAGCAAGAAGCGTCAAAATTTTCAATCGCTGGATTGATATCACGCACAGCACGCTTGAGGTCTTCAACATCTTGGTAAATGAGCTCATCGGCACCAATCAGCTTAGTGATTTCATCATGCGTACGACCATAAGCCACTAACTCACTACGCGTAGGCATATCAATGCCATAAACGTTAGGGAAACGTACAGGAGGTGCTGCAGATGCAAAGATCACTTTCTTAGCGCCCGCATCACGAGCCATCTGCACAATCTCATATGAGGTGGTGCCACGAACAATTGAGTCATCCACGATAAGAACGTTCTTATCTTTAAACTCTAAGCGCATTGCATTAAGTTTTTGGCGCACTGACTTTTTGCGCATCGCTTGACCTGGCATGATGAAGGTACGACCGACATAACGGTTCTTAAAGAAACCTTCACGGTAAGGCACGCCTAATAATTTAGCCACTTGCATCGCCGCAGGACGGCTGGAATCAGGAATCGGCATCACCACATCAATTTGTGAGGCATCGGTTTCTCGTGCAATTTTTTGCGCTAAATAATTACCCATTAATAAGCGCACGTCATACACAGTTACGCCATCAATACATGAATCTGGACGTGCCAAGTAAACGTATTCAAAGATACAAGGATTCAATTTGGCATTTTGCGCACACTGCTTACTTTGGAACTGACCAGCGTTATCGATAAAAATAGCTTCGCCAGGTGCCACATCACGAACAAACTTAAAACCCAAACCTTCCAAAGTGACTGATTCAGAAGCCACCATCCACTCAGGACCTTGCGGTGTATCTAAACGACCAATACATAATGGACGAATACCAAACGGATCACGGAAAGCTAGTAAGCCATAGCCAGCAATCAAAGCAACGACAGCATAAGAACCTTTGAGACGCTGATGCACCTTAGTCACTGCCGCAAATGCCGCGCTTGCATCAAATGCAATACTGTCTGTAGCGCGCTGAATCTCATCAGCTAAAACGTTTAATAAAACTTCTGTGTCAGAACTAGTATTGATATGACGTCTATCGCGATAGAACATTTCATCGCGAAGTGCTGGTGCATTGGTTAAGTTACCGTTATGTGCCAAGATGATGCCAAATGGCGCATTCACATAAAAAGGTTGAGCCTCTTCTTCACTGCTCGCTGAACCTGCAGTGGGATAACGCACCTGACCAATACCTGCATTACCTGGCAAGCTGCGCATGTTACGAGTGCGGAAGACATCTCGCACCATACCATTCGCTTTATGCATACTGAATGAACTTCCATTCATCGTCGCAATACCAGCTGCGTCTTGTCCGCGATGCTGCAATAGCAACAAAGCATCGTAAAGCAACTGATTAACAGGACTATTGCCTACTGCACCGACAATACCGCACATAGAGACCTCTATCTTTTTAAAACTTACTTCTTCAACTGCCCAGACACCTGAGCAGCCCACTCATCTGGTAACCAAGCTTGCGTCATACCAATCAATAATTCAATCGCTGGTAAAGACCAAGCTTTGCGCCATTCAGTTGTTTGAGAAATACTCGTTAAGGCTGCCAAACTGCTCAGCACCACCACCACCAATAAACCTCGTAACAAACCAAAAGCAAAACCTAAAAATCGATCCATGGGACTGAGTCCCGCTTGTTGTAATAACTTGGCTAAGAATTTACCCACCAAAGCACAAACAATCATCACAACAATGAAAAGAATGACAAAGCCTAAAGCTAAGCGAGCCATCTCGCCGCCAGGAACACCGGTTAACCACTCATTCGCAAGCCATGTAGCGTAGTGGTAAGACACCCAAGATGCAGCGACCCACCCAATCAAAGCTAACACCTCACGAACTAAACCTCGCCAGATACCCATGAGTGCCGAAATGACCAAGATGGCAAACGCTAGGATATCGATGAGGGTGAAGTGAAGGTTCATGGGCTAGCTGTCTTGGTTATTTAATTCGCTTTTTGCTCAATCAGCTTAGGACTTAAACCCACGTATCGAATCTTTTTCTCTGCAGCCTCAGCACTCGCTTTATCTGTGTAAGGACCCGATCTCAGAAGATGTAATTTGCTGCCATCTTTATTGGTCTTGATATCAACATAGCTGTTGACCTTTTGCTCTTTTAATTTAGCTTGCCAGTTCTTCACGCGCTCTTCAGATGAGAAGGCACCGATTTGAATAAGATACTTTGAACCTGTAGCAGTTGGCGTGGAAGCTGGAGCAGGCTTTTTATCCTTGCGATCTTCCAAGATGGCAATGACCTCTTCACCCTTATCAAGTGTTCTTGCAACAGGTGCTGCCTTATCCGTAGAAGCTTCCTTTTTTACTTCTTTACTATCTTTGGCTTCTTTTGTGTCTTTACTGTCTTTAGCTTCTTTGCTTTCTTTTTCTAAAGCGGCTTTTTTATCTTGCTCAGCTTGAGATACAGCTTTAGGGTCTGAAGATTTTTCATCTTTGGCGCCCGGCTGAATAATTTGTATCGCGATGTCATTCGGATGATTCTTCGGTTGAGAATCAAAAATAATTGGCAAACCAGCCACTGCCACAGTCACCATGAATACCGCACCAATTAAACGGTGTCTTGCTCTCTGACGCTCAGGATCCTCTGTGAGTTCGTCCTCTACAGGGGGGTTACTTTTACCACTTGGGCGATTAAAAAAAGGTAGGCGCATCAGCTAAGTTTCTGGGTCAAAGTTGGGTCATATTTAATGAGCTTTTGCATTTCGATAGGCTAAAACACCAGCAACGGTATAGAAGGATCCGAACACCGCTATTCTATCACCCTCACCTGCCTTTTTAAGTGCTGCTTGATAGGCAATTTCTGGGGAAGCAAAGGTCTCAATACCAGCATCTGATCCCTCTTTAAACCCCAACACCCTCAATTGTTCAGCCAATGCCGTGGCAGAGGCAGCTCTAGGAGTTGGTAAATCGCAAAAATACCAAAAATCAACTTTATCAAGCATGGGCTTCAGCACCCCTGCGACATCCTTATCCGCCATCGCTCCAAAAACGGCGATCGTATAGGGGTGGTAAGCCATGTTCTCAAGGTTTTGGGCTAAAGCAGCGCTAGCATGGGGATTATGGGCAACATCCAAAATAATGGTGGGCTGTCCCGGTAATACCTGGAATCTGCCTGGCAACTCCACCCAAGCCATACCATTACGAATCTCTTGAGCTCCTACAGGTAGACGATCTCTCACTGCCATCAAAGCAGCAATCACGGCAGACGCATTTAAGAGCTGATTAGCGCCTCTGAGTGCTGGATAACCCAGCCCTGAAAATCGCTTAGCTCGTCCCGCCCAACCCCACTGCTGTTTATCACCCTGAAAGTTGTAATCTCGCCCTAATAACCATAGGTCAGCCCCGATCATGTCTGCATAGTCGAGCAAACCCTGAGGTGGCACAGGGTCCCCACAAACTGCTGGGCGCCCAGCACGGAAAATACCCGCTTTTTCATAAGCAATTTTTTCTCGGGTATCACCCAAGTAATCCATGTGATCTAAATCGATACTGGTCACAATGGCGCAATCAGGATCAATGATGTTCACTGCGTCTAAACGACCGCCCAAACCAACCTCTAGGATGACAGCATCTAATCCCGCTTTTGAAAAGAGATGCATGATCGCCAAAGTGGTGAACTCAAAATAGGTCAAACTTGGAGCATCAGATAAGCTCGCTCGGGCTTTTTCAACGATGGCGAAATGCTCTAATAAAAGCTCATCACCGACCATTTCACCATTGATTCTGGCGCGCTCATTGAACTTTAAAAAATGAGGTGAAGTATGACAACCCACCTTATAGGAAGCAGCCAGCAGAATGCTCTCTAGCAAAGCACATGTAGAGCCTTTGCCATTCGTACCACCAACTGTGAAAACCAGTGCTGAAAATTGAAGTTGCAGAGCCTCTTTGACGCGATTGATACGGTCCAAACCCATATCAATGCCAACGGGATGCGCCACCTCTAAGTGATGCAACCAATCATCGAGACTATCAAAACTCGCAGACAAACCAGAAACGTCAGATTGTTTAGGCAACAGAATCGCTAGGCTGCTTCAACAAAAGCGCCAATAGCTGGGCGATTTCTTGACGCATTTGGCGACGATCAACAATCATGTCAATACCGCCCTTTTGCATCAAAAACTCTGAACGTTGGAAGCCCTCTGGCAATTTCTCACGAACTGTTTGCTCAATCACGCGCGGACCAGCAAAGCCAATCAAGGCTTTAGGTTCAGCCATCACCACATCACCCATAAAGGCAAAACTTGCAGAGATACCACCCATCGTAGGGTCAGTGAGTACGCTGATATAAGGTAAACGAGCTTCTGAAAGCTTCACCAACATGGCGTTTGTTTTAGCCATTTGCATCAGGGATAACAAGCTCTCTTGCATACGAGCACCGCCGGTTGCACTGATACAAATAAATGGAACTTTTTGCTCTAAAGCCATTTGGGCACCGCGGACAAAACGCTCGCCCACAACTGAGCCCATCGAGCCGCCCATGAATTCAAACTCGAAACAAGCCACCACCACTGGAATCGTATGAATAGAACCCGCCATCACCACCATGGCATCTGTTTCACCAGTTGTGTCAATGGCATCTTTTAAGCGATCAGGGTATTTTTTGGTGTCTCTGAACTTGAGCGCGTCAACAGGAAGAACTTCCTGAGCAATCTCGTGACGACCCTCTAAATCCAATAACTTGTCTAAACGCTCACGCGCGTTGATGCGCATATGGTGGTCACATTTAGGACATACATGCAAATTGGCTTCAATATCATTGCGATAAAGAACCGCTTCACAGGATGGGCATTTCACCCACAAACCTTCTGGAACGCTTTTACGTTGTGCAGGGTCTGTATGCTGAATACTTGGTGGAAGTAGTTTATCTAACCAACTCATCTTATTTATCCAATGCCTCGCGAATGTCCCTAAGGAAACGTTCTAGTGATTGTACTCTCTGTGAGCTAGGGGTTTCTTCTAATAATTGTACGATTCGGCTACCAATGACCACCGCATCGGCTGCTTGCCCCACGGCTACAGCAGATGCAGCATCTCTGATACCAAAACCAACGGCAATCGGCACTGAAGAAGCCGCCCTAATTTGGGGAATAATGCCTGCAACCGCTTTCGTATCCAGATTAGCGGACCCTGTCACGCCCTTAAGTGACACATAGTAGATATACCCCGCTGCGACCTTACCTACTTGGTCAATCCTGGACTGGGCAGAGGTAGGTGCCAAGAGGAAAATCGGGTCAATCCCCGCTTTTTTACATTGCACTGCAAAATCTTCACACTCCTCAGGTGGGTAATCCACAACCAAAACACCATCCACACCCGCATCTTTGGCAGTTCGTACAAATGTTTCTGTCCCCATATGTTCAATAGGATTGGCGTAGCCCATCAACACAACCGGTGTATGAGCATCCGTTTGGCGGAATTCTTTCACCATCTCGATGACATGTTTCAAGCTCATGCCGTGAGCCAACGCTCGTTCAGAGGCGCGCTGAATCACTGGACCATCAGCCATCGGGTCTGAAAACGGAATACCCAACTCGATCACATCTGCACCACCACGAACTAAAGCGTGCATTAAATCAACTGTGATACCCGGCTCAGGATCACCTGCGGTAATAAAAGGCACTAAGCCCTTGCGACCTTGGGCTTTTAAATCAGCAAATACTTTTGCAATTTTTGACATCTAAATTCCTAAAACTTCAAACCTGATTCTTGAGCAACCGTGTGCATATCTTTATCGCCACGACCTGATAAGTTCACCAAAATGGTTTTATCTTTAGGCAAACTCGCTGCTAATTTGCAGGCTTGTGCAATCGCATGACTGCTCTCTAAGGCGGGAATGATGCCTTCAATACGGCAACAGTCATGAAAAGCCTTGAGGGCTTCTTCATCGGTAATCGCTACATACTCAGCACGCTTAGAATCTTTTAACCAAGCATGCTCAGGACCTACACCTGGATAGTCCATACCGGCTGACACAGAATGAGTCTCTGCAATCTGACCATCTTCGTTTTGCAATAGATAGGTACGGTTGCCATGTAATACACCTGGTGAGCCAGCCACCAAAGCAGCTGAGTGATCTTTGGTGTTCAAACCGCGACCAGCTGCTTCAACACCCATGAGTTTCACATCCGGCATATCGATGTAGGGATAGAAAATACCCATTGCATTCGAGCCGCCGCCCACACATGCCAAGACATAGTCAGGCTGGCGCCCAATCATTTCTGGCATTTGAACTTTGCACTCTTCCCCAATCACGCTTTGGAAATCACGCACCATCATCGGGTAAGGATGTGGACCTGCCACTGTACCAATGATGTAAAAAGTATTTTCAACATTCGTGACCCAGTCACGCATGGCTTCATTGAGCGCATCTTTGAGAGTTTTAGTCCCAGACTCCACAGGTACAACGGTAGCGCCCAAGAGCTTCATACGATAAACGTTCTGTGCCTGACGGGCGACGTCTACAGCCCCCTGATACACCACACACTCCAAGCCCATACGTGCGCAAATAGTTGCTGTTGCTACACCGTGTTGACCCGCACCAGTTTCAGCAATGATGCGCTTTTTACCCATGCGCTTAGCCAGCATCGCTTGACCAATCACATTATTAATTTTGTGGGCGCCGGTGTGATTTAGATCTTCACGTTTGAGGTAAATCTGAGCACCACCAATCGCATCACTCCAACGCTTGGCGTGATAAACAGGTGATGGACGACCGACGAAGTGCTTCAACTCATAATGAAACTCAGCCAAAAACTCAGGATCATGCTGATATTTGGCATAGGTCTCTTTGAGTTCATTTAAAGCGTACATCAATGTTTCAGAAACAAAGACGCCGCCATAGGGTCCGAAGTGACCTCTGACATCTGGAAAATCGTACATAGCTATAACCTTTTTATGCGGATTCGATGCTGGCATCAGCATCACGAACAGCCTGAATAAACACCTGCATTAACTCAGGGCTTTTTTGACCTTTAGCTATTTCAATCCCACTAGAAACATCCACAGCACAAGGTTGAAGGTGAGCAATCCCCTCGCCCACGTTGTGCGTGTTCAATCCACCACTCAAAACGACCCGATGCGCGTTTTCTTTTACCCATGATTCCGGTATCAAGGACCAATCAAATACATGCCCGCCACCACCATAGCCTTCAACG
>SSFP01000031.1 GCA_008015455.1 Polynucleobacter sp.
ATTCCACCTACGAATGACATCTGCCTCCCCTTGCGGAAAGAAGTGAGTACCATTGATAAGAATAGGTCTACCCGTTACCGCCCCCAAACCAGTTGAGGTGATCTCTGTGGCGAATGCCGAACTGTTGATGGTGTAGTGATCTGAATTGCCCGTATCTCGTTTTGAAACAGTATAGAAGTTTGTGCCGTCGCCGTAAAAAAACCAACGCCGGGCAATCTCAGCGTCCACAATCCTTATCTGTGTTGAAAAACTAGCCGCTGTCCAACTTGAACCATCCGAAGATGTTTTACTCAAAGATGTGCCTATGTCTACAGCAATATCCCAATGACTTGTCTCGTTAGATGTCGAGCCGCCATATAACTTAATGTGGTAAGTGGTAGCACCTGAAAGGGCTTGCGTTCCCGTCCAGTCAAATTTATAGAACACAGAGAGAACGTCGGTAATCGTAGAGGTAGATACCGTTGCGGTCTTTAGGACAGTATCAGGATTACCGCCTGAGTCTGAGCATAATTCCAGCGTCAAATCTGACGGATTTCCTCTGCGTCGAATATAAACCCAACACGCATCCGCTGTAATCGCGCCTGTAGTCACAGCTACGGTGATGTACTTACTATCTCCATACAAAGAACGCCATGACTTAGAATCTACAAGGTTTGAATAAACAGTTCTATACCCCGTCCCATACCTCCATTTCAAGGGAGGTAAAAGATGTCCCTTTGCAAGTGAATAGCAAGAGCCATGAAAAAACGCGCTGGGGTCGTCATTGAAGTATTCGTTCCCCATTCCGCCACGCCAATCTCGCTGCTCGTCAAAGTCACCTATCTTTTTACCCACGTTACGAATGTAGATATTATTCGCATCATCCGACATGGTGTCTCTGACGGGTTCACCAGATAAGGTAAGCATCCATTCCTTGCGAGAGCGTCCGTCCTGCAAGGCGATGTCAAAGGGGGTGTTTTGTCCGGGGCGTAAAGGCATGGTTATCCTGTGTTATTCGCGTCTAGCTGCGGGTCGTAATGAATATCATCCCAGCTATGTTCCCAATATCTTGGGGTGCGTTTTGGTTTCCAGATTGGATGTTTTCGCAACGCCATTTCCAGTTCTTGCGCGGCTTCGTTTTCTTTCTGCAACCAGTATTGATTACCGCCACCATTGACAGCGTTCCACCATCGGAGGACTTCTTTTGTCACAGCGGGTATTAATACGGCGGGGTGAATATATTCAGAAATGTACGACGAATAGGTAGACACTGTTGGATGAACGCCCATGTAGGTTAGTCTAATGGTTCTGCCAGAAACAATTTGTGGTATCCGAAGTAGCGCGGTTGAGCCGGGTGCAGCAGGGAGTACGTCGTAATCCCCGATATGTGTCCAATCGTTATCGTCAGAATCCCCCGTATTTGCTTGATATTCGACACGCAACAAGTCTTCACGTTTTAATGCTACAGGGAGGGTATATTCTGTTTTACTAGATTCCGATGTCAGGCTTGTGTCCGTCAGTGGGATTTCGCCAATCTTCACTAAAGCATTATTGATCGCTCTATACATCTCCCGCAAAGGAATATCGGCATTTGCAATAGCAACATAATCGCCACTTGCGGGGGCTGCGGTAAAAGCCGTGTCTACTGTGTGTGTATAGGTCGAGGAAACGTAAGCAGAAATGCGCTGCATTTCCCCCTCTGGTGCAGCACTCGCTCCCCCAGCATCACGGACAATCATCGCGGTAAAGTCTATCGAATAGTTGTCTTCGGGTCTGTCCTGCCTGTCGGCAATCTTTCCGTTTACAACTGTGGTAGTCGAGCCGCCAGTAGCGACAAACTCCTCAAAGGCATCAATCTTGCCGAGGTCTTGCCAAACTCTGTAAGCTATATTTGCCGCTGTGGTCATGGCAACTCCTACTCATACCAGCAATATGCAATTCCACCCGTGCCGGCAGGCTTCACAAAACAACCTACATCAAAGGTAATCCCGCCAAATGGGGTCAGGTCTACAAACTGTCCACTTGCGGTCAGGGTGTCCATTGAAAACAAAACAGTTCCGGTATCGGTGGCTGCGTTCTTAAACTCGCACGACGTAGCCGCTGACCCGCCGTAGAGATAAACGCCCATTAGTTTGACGGGTTTTGCGCCAAGCCTAGCCGCTGCCGCCGTAGTCACTGTTTGACGATTGTATTTACTTTCCATGTTTTTTCTCCTTCTCTACGATTTCCAATTCTAATTCTTCGGCTTGCTCTCGGCTCATGTAGGTATAACCATCTGCGGTTTTTACCTTTACTCGCTCGTTACCGCCGCGCTCTTTTACTACGCCAAAATGTGTTTGGTGAAACTTTTTTTCATGCCCCGTTGGACCGTAGTAGTCCGGGTCTTGGGATGTGTTTTTCATTAGTACACTCCAACCCCCATGTGAGCGCAATTCAAATTCCAATCCACATGTAGGGGGATATTCAGTTCCATCAAGCGGCGGCAAAGTATCATATCTTCTCCGCCTCCGCCCAAGTTTTTACTGTATGGTTCTTCGCCTAAAGCAAGGGCAGTTTCTCGTTTCATCAACCAGCACCCCGCGCCCATAGCGTCCACTCGCTCTAATCCCACTCCGGGGGTCTTACGGTGGTTCCAGTAGCTTATACCTTGTTCTTCTTTTACAAAATCGTATATCGCGGGGTGGTGATCTACGGCTTTTTTATCTTTGTACCAGCCTCCCACAATCGGTAGATTGTGCGCTAATAGCGTTTCTAATAGGTTGGGCGGAAATAATATATCCGAATCCAACATCATCAAGTAAGGTGCTTTTGACTCGATGAATTTTTTATGTATCATGTTTCTGGCTTTCTCCAAGTACGTTCCCTCAGAGAAGGCAAATCCGTCAAATGGCATAAAGCCTGACGTTCCAATGAGCTGTATCCAGAACTTCGAGTAACTCAACTCGTCACAGGGAATCCCCCAAATAATAGGGAGGCGTTTCTTAGTTAGTGGCTTGAATTTCAATTTTTGCGCTTTCTATAACGGGCGAGTTTCCCCGCCCGTTATGTTACGAAACTGTTGCAGAGAATGGGGTTGCTTCGGTTCCACCAGCGTCAGAGACGATAGCGACACGCCAAAAACCAGAGGCGATGTCTTGGAGTTCGTAATATGCTCCCAAAAGACCGCCAGTTGAATTAGACGTTCCGAACATATCAATCGTGTCGTCGTTATCAACGGCTGAAAAACCGACAACGGTTGCACCACTATCAGCAAAAAGAACCGCGTTGCCCTGCATTTCATCAGACGCGCTTGCAACCTTAATGGTTGACGCGCCAGTAAAAGCGGCGAGAACATGAAGGCGGTACGTGTCCCCTGTGCCAGTTGCGGCAGGAAGGGTGACGGCAATACCAGCAGCGCGGTTCAAAATAACAAGACGACCCGCGTGGGTCTGGGGATTGAGCGTAACGGTTGAAGAAGTTACAGTTACGGGCTTACTATCAAGGTCTGCGGCAGACGCAATACCTTTACGAAGCACGAAAGGGCGTTTATTCCCTTGTGGTGCAAGTGCTACTTGTGACATAACTTACTCCTTTCACGTCAGCAGGCGAGTTTCCCCGCCTGCTATCACGTGACTAAAGGTTACAGAGTCGAGCTAAATTCTTTCACCGCACCATGACTCTTGTCGTAGGCACAGATGAAACCGTACTCACCGACGACCTGACCGAAGGCGGAGGTGTCTTTGGTCTTCGCCAAATTCTCGTAGAAGAACGGGTCGAAGGGGTAGTACGCGATGTTCTTGCGCGATAGCAACCACAACTGACCAGACGGGCAGTTACGATCTACAACCACGTCCAAAATCTTCCCGGTGATGGGGTTCATCAATTTCTTGATAAGCACACCACCAAGAGCCTCAGAACGCTCAGTCGAAACGAAGCCTTCGTAGAAGTCGTTGATTTTGCGCTGGGCGTGAGGTACAGTCAAAATCAAGTCGGGGTCGCCACCGTCAGAGAAGATGTTTTGCAGGGTATCGTCAATGTGGTCGCGGGTCAACGCGAGAGCCGTACCACCAGTTGCGGCAGTGGAAGTGGCATAGGTGATGTTATCGGTGATGAAGTTTGCAAAACCACCCATCACACGACCCTGAGAGGCGGAGCCAGCACTGCGTTCCAAGATATACGGAGCGCGAGCCAAGTCCATCATCAGTTCTTCCATGTACTTATCAATCCAGTAATCTTCCCAATTACCCACACCGTATTCCGCGATGCGCCCTTTGGTACGGGCAACTTCGATGGTGCGCTGGAAAATCTGGGTGACATTGGAAGCCGACGCGATTTCATTGGTCGGGCTATCTTCTGCGGTAGCACCATCCACGCGGGCGCGGGAAGTGCGGGTCAAGACAGAAGCGTTTGCATGAGTCGCCTGAGTGCCGTAGATGTTACGAACGATGGTCATTGTGGTGCTGGACTTACCAGTAACCAAAAGACCTTCACCTTCGCACTCCCAAATATCGCCAATCTGGAACAGGTCTGCGTCAGTAACAACCATCGTGGTTGTGGTCGAGTCAGAAGCCAAGCCAGACGCAACGGGGTCAGTGCGGTCATTGTAGGTATCTTCCAACCACTCGTAGACTTTGCCATCACGATTGGTAAAGTTGAACTTGCCGACATCCGTTCCAAGATAACTGTACGCCACGATGTCGTAGGGTTCAATCATCAAGATACGGTCAGTTACCATCCGCTTGTCAGGGACGGTATTAATGTATGAGTTAATCATACCGCTTTGCGAAGCCATTGTTTATCTCCTAACGGCTACTGGAACACCACGCTATCTACTGGCACACCCAGCTTTTTGTATTTCTGCCGGAGTTCCACGATAGCGGTACGGTTTCCACGTGCCGCAATCATTTCTTTTTGATATTCTGACGTTAGGGCTTCCACACCAGCCGGAGGCGTTGAACGCGCCGGGATGGACGGGGAGGCTGAAACATCAGCAACGGGTTTTCTTTCTCGTTTGAGAGCAACCTTCGCCGCAGCGAGTTCTAATTCAATCGGGTTTGATTTCCCGCGAATTGCCTCTGCTACGTCAGGGTCGTTCGCATCCAAGTTGTACTGTTGCAATGTACTAGCCACATCATTCGCCATCGGCTGCCCGTTACCAGCGGGGGTGGATGGAGACTCGTCAAGTACGCCTACTTTGCGGGCAATTTTGAAAAGCAAGTCATCCTTCTGTGCCGCCTGTTGTTCGGCGGTGATAGACTGTTCTGCTTGTTCTAAAGACATGCCGTTAGCCATGCGTTTCTTGACTTCGCCCATGAACCTCTGAACCTCAGATGTTTCCTTGTCCTGTCGCCCTTGCAAGCCTCGTAGCTCGTTCCGGGTTTGTTCAAGTTCCTTCTGAATCTTCAAAAGCACCTGCGATTGATCGGGCGCACCTTCAATAGGTTTGGCGGGAGATACGTTGGAGTTGGTCGCTCCGTCTGCACCGTTCCCATTACCCACTTCTAGTTCTTCGCTCATTGTTATTCCTTTCGATTACAAAATAAAAAGCCGCACCCCTTTCGGGATACGGCTAGTTTCACTGTTTCAGGCTCGTCTTACGCGGGATTTCTCCCGTTGAGTTGTATGGGCATTATACACTAAATCTTGTGTATTCTACTGTCAAGCAAAGCCATCCAGTTTACTCCTTTCGGTTTTTGTTTTTGTATCAACCGGAGTAGTTCTTTCCACAAGTTCATGGTAAATCCTTTCTAGCTGGATTTTACCACGCCTTCAACTTGTTTGGTTTCCACTACCCAAAACTCAATCGTTTTTTCAGGCGTGACGTACACGCGGATTTCATGCAGTCCCGGCTCGGAAAGTAGCTGTTTTAGTCTCAAAGCAAACTTTTCATCTTGCGTCATTGCTCAACTCCTAATAGTCTCAGGGCTTCGTATTCAGACATGCCGTACTTCTCGGCAATCCGCTTGACCTGCTTTTTGACAGCCGAGGGTAATTCTTCGCCAGTTTGTAAACTTTCCTGTATCAAGACTTGGGCGGCTGGGGAAAACTCGGCAAACATCTGTTGCGCGGTCTGTGCCTGCTGGTCATTGGTTGCGTATTGCAACGCTTCTTCCTGATACCCGCCTTGCGCTTGGAACTCAGGACGGATTTGATACCCTTGCCCCTCCGGTATCTGTGAGGCAGTGTTGATAATATCGTCGTCAATATCCTGTAATAGTTCCTTACGGCGGTCAAAGTAGGCTTTCAAGTTGTTCTCTTTGTAGAATTTTTTCGCCTCTTCTTCTTGCAGATTGTCCATAAGCAGGTTATAGGTCTGTACTTTATCGTCAATGTCCTGCCCAAACTCTTGTTCAAGCTGGTTGTAGACTTGGGTTGTGTAATACCTCTCAACCGTTTCAAGTCCACCGTAGTAAGCAGAAAGGATAGGGGTCTGGACGATGTAAGCGTTTTGCCTTTCAAGGGCTTGCTCAACCTCTGGGAAAGCCTGCATAAATCGGTCTTTTGCGTCCGAGTCTTCGAGATTGTAGAAGTCGTTGATTTTGTCAAAGATGTCGCTGCCAAACTCATCTTCCATTTGGCTTTTCATTTCGGAGTACGTCGCTCTTGCCGCGTTCCATTCCGCTTTCGTTGCGCCATCGGGTAACTTCAACATTACCGCAAGGTCTACCATTGCAGCCTCAAACCTCGCTCTGTCCTGCGGGGTCAGAGAGGACAAATCACCTTTGTTGTCATAAAAGGCTTCAACCATGTACGGCTTTAGCCCCAGCCTTTCCACCATTGGGGTAAGTTCACCGGGCGGTATTCTTGACAAAACATTGTAAGCAAACGCGGAGCGTTGTTCTTCGCCTGTCTTTCTGCCAAGCAACAAGCCATCTACGAACATCCCGTAGTCCGGGTTGTCTCGCATCTTTTCCCACGCCACACGATATTGTTCAGGTGTCATCATGGTTTTTGAAGAAAGTAATGAGGAATAGTCACCCCAGAACTTGTTGATAATCATATCTTCCTGAGTGCGCGGTCTTGCGCCAACGCCCAAAAAGAATGAGGCAATGTCGCCAGAAAACCTTTTTTCTGCCGACATTTGAACAGCCATTTCCCAGAACTCGCCTTCCTCAGAACGCGCCGCGTCTATCATTTGCTCTTGGGTGATTTGACCATCCCTTACCATCATGGCTAAAGAGGCAACTACACGGTTTCTCTCGTAAGCATCCACGCCTCCAAGAAATTTTTTGTTAGACAACATCACGAATGGGTCAACCTCTATGGGTTTTCCAAATAAAGCGGCGGATGTGCTTTTGATGATTTGGGATTGCGGAAGTAATCTACCGAGCCAGCGTTGTGCCGCTCCATCTTTCCCTTCCATGTAGAGTTTACCCGCCAATGCCCACGAAATTAGTGGTGAAAATGAGGGTCCAAACTTATTAGAATCATCCACAAGGCGAGTTACCCAATCAACACGTTTTCGCGGGTCGTTGAAGTCTGTACCTGTTAACCCATACACAGGGTTAATCATTGACTCAAGATTCAGGTAATACGGATTTTGCAGGTCTAATCCAAGTAGATTATCCACCACCGTATTTTGGCGGTAAAAGTCCGGCATTTCCGCGTGTTCTTTGGTAATGTAGTTCTTATACTTTAGATAAGCACTTCCCGCGCCGGGGTTGGCAAGTAGCGTTTCAATGGACTTTGCATAGGTGCGAGTTGTCCAGTAGTGAAACGAGTTTCCATACAGGTACGTTAGCGCATGATCCATGTACGTTTTATCGTAATCATGCAGAACAAAGTCTCTCGTGTTCACTGCCACGAGCCCCGCCATCTGACGAACTGGTTGCATACGCTTTTCAAAAGCCGAAACAAAGTTCTTTAGTTCAGGCGTATCGTCAAGAGGGGATGTTTTTACTTTTACACCCCAATCTTTAATCACACTCTCGCCCCAACGAGCCACGTCCTCTAAGAAGTGGTCTTTTGTTTCCCACATAATACGGGCTTCGTTGATAGTCCCATCATCTGGCGGGACTCTTGTGCGCTTCCAAATAGCCTTGTATGCTTGTTCGAGCGTAATTTGTTCGTAGGTAATTCCACGATTCAAGAATTTGGGCGCATTGCCCATTTCAAGGTTTGCAGCAAATTCAAGTATCTCACGTCGAGATGCGTTTCCAGCCGCGCTTTCAAAGAATGTTCTTAACTCTGGTGGTACTTCAACGCCGTATTGTGCGGCTCTTTTTGCAATTTGTTCTAAATTAAATGACGCAGCCTCATTGGGTAAAGACATGATAACTTGCGTCATGTTGTCATACTTCATTTCGGCAACCTTACCGGCTTGACGGGCGGCGCGTTGTATTGCGCCAAACTCTTTTTGTTTAGCCAGCATGGTTTTTCTAGCTTGTTCGAGGTAACTTAATACCTCGTCGCTTGTCACCTCGGCAACGCCTTCTTTTATCGCCTGCGCTTTTTCTTTGATGCTGGTAACGTCAATGTTACCAATCATTTTACGAGAACCTTTCAGGTCTTTGTTTACTGCGTTGACGATATGCTTTTGCCCGCC
>SSFP01000069.1 GCA_008015455.1 Polynucleobacter sp.
ATTATTGGTGATGTCATTGTTGGTGAGGATGTGAGTGTTTGGCCTGGTGTGGTGATTCGTGGTGATAACGAACCCATTACCTTAGGGCGTGGCAGTAATGTCCAGGAGGGCACGGTGATGCACACAGACATGGGTTGTCCATTAACACTTGCAGACAAGGTCACTGTTGGTCATCAAGCGATGTTGCATGGTTGCACTATTGGTGAAGGTTCTCTGATTGGTATTCAGGCGGTGGTTCTTAACCGCGCCGTGATTGGTAAAAACTGTTTGGTGGGTGCGGGTTCTGTTGTGACAGAAGGCAAGGTATTTCCAGATAACTCTTTAATTTTGGGGTCGCCTGCTAAAGTTGTTCGTGAGCTCACGCCTGAAGCTATTGCAGGTCTTCAAGCAAGTGCTGCAAGCTATATTGCTAAGAAGAATCTATTTAAAGAACATTTGGTCGAGCTTCCAGAAAAAGAGTAAGCCAACAACGATGATTCCTGGATTAGTCCAAATACTTTTATGGCAGGGTGTGGGGGAACTCATCTCCCACTTTTTCTTGCCGATCCTGCCTGGACCAGTATTAGGTTTAATTTTCCTTTTAATATTTTTGATCATTAAAGGCCAGGTCAATCAATCCTTAGCGACAGTATCTGATGCATTTAGTCAGCACTTAGGTGTTTTATTTGTGCCAGCGGCAGTGGGGGTCATTCTCTTTTTGCCGCAATTAAAAACACATGCTTTGGCTGTGGTCACTGCTTTGGTGGTGAGTGTGGTGCTAACGATTGTGACTACTGCCTGTGTTTTGAGATTCTTAGCAAAGAAAGATGTTGATGAATCCTAATGCTTTGCAGATTGCTGAGATTTGGGTCTACTTATCGGGTAGCCCTTTATTTGCTTTGATCCTGACTCTCACAGCCTATCAAGTGGGGAGTTATCTTTACCAAAAGACAGATAAATATCCATTAGCTAATCCTGTTGCGATTGCGGTGATCTTGGTGGCGGTTGCTCTTTATTTAGTAGACATGCCTTATCAAAAATACTTTGAGGGTGCTCAGTTTGTTCATTTCTTATTAGGTACGGCAACCGTTTCTTTGGCGGTACCTATTTATCGAGGTATTGCAGTTCTAAAAACTAGACTCATCCCTCTCATGATTGCTTTGGTCTGTGGTGGCCTTGTTTCTATTGTTAGCGCGGTAGCTATTGCAACCTGGATGGGTGCTGATACTGCCATTATTGGTGCCTTCTATCCTAAGTCGGTGACGGCGCCGATTGCTATGGGGGTTGCTGAGCGTTTAGGCGTATCGCCCACACTAACAGCTGTCTTTGCTGTGATTACCGGCATATTAGGTGCTGTTTTAGGTAGCAGCATTCTCAATTTGCTAGGCATGAAGGCTTGGTGGCAAAGAGGATTCGCAATGGGGGTTGCAGCTCATGGCATTGGTACATCACGTGCATTTGCAGTCCATCCTGAAGCAGGAACCTATGCCAGTTTAGCGATGGGATTGCATGGCATTTTGGGAGCCTTGTTGATTCCATTGCTCAGATCTTATCTATAAGGTCTTGTACATTGGTGTCTTCCACTCAATTACCTGTTTGGCTCAAGCAAGATGATTCATCAACTGCTGTTTATCACTTGGCTCTCTATTGCCAGCCGGGGGCTAAGAAGACAGAGGTACAAGGCGAACATGATGGTCGCTTGAAAATTAGATTGGCGGCTCCTCCTGTTGAGGGTAAAGCCAATGATGCTTTGATTGCTTGGTTGGCAAAGCAATTAAAAACTAATCGCTCACACATTGAGTTGGTTGCTGGTGACCTCAGTCGTTTAAAACGTGTCACCATCACTGGCATGACTCAAGAAGATATCCTCCAAGCCTTGCTTCCACGCTCATCTTGCTGAGCGATAACCCTCGGTTCGTTCTGGGTAATTACTTATAAAATATATAAGTAATATAATTTCTTCTCAGAAAGAAAGGAGGGGGTATCAACTTCATTAAACGATGGATGAGAATTTCTAATAAGGAGCAAATAGACGCTTACTCCAGGTACATGCATTCTTTATCGCTGGCGGGCACGCTATCAATGATGAGTCTGCCTTATTTTGATGAGATACATCTGCTAACACTATTGAAGGCAGGCAGTTTGCTATTGGTATCAATTTTTCTTTTTTGGATGGGGTTCTATGTTCTGCGAGAGATCTAAAGATTTAAAAAATGGTATTGAAATAACCGCTATATTTTTTTCAAATAATGAGGAATATCTATGGATATAAAAACTATTATTCATTTTTCAGTCATAGCTTATGTACTTTTAATAGCTGTTTTGGGCTTATATGTCATAGAGCTATCAAGAAAATCCCGCAAAAACAAATTAAACACAACGGAGAAAGAGCAATAGTCACTATTTTTAAAAATTAAGGCGTCGCTCTAAAAATTTTTTATTTAGAATGTGGCTTTCGGATGATGTTGAGTGGTCATCATTAAAAACTGAACAAAGGGGAGATTAAATGAATGACAAAAGTATTATTCAATGGACCTTCATAGCGTTTCTGATAATTTATGGTTTGATTATTTGTTTGATCGGGGAAATTTCTATGAGAAATAGCCAAAACAAATTAAACGCAGCAGATAAAGAGTAATAGCAACTACTTTTTAAAACCAGGCTTTGCTCTGGAAGTTTTTTTGGCGTTTGCGAGGGTTGGTTTAGTTCCTGCTCGTGGTGGAAGACCGGTGTGTTGAGTCAAAATTTTTCCGCGAGCAGGTTTTTGTGGCACAGAAAAATCTCGAGGATTATGCGCCACTTTGGCTACGCTGGGCTTGCCAAATGAAGAATTTTTACGACGTGGACTTTGATAAGTACCATCAGTATTCGGTTGGTAGTTGGGGATTAAATGATGTTTGCCATTACCAATCAAATCAGCGCGACCCATTTTCTTGAGAGCTTCTCTGAGTAGTGGCCAATTATTAGCATCGTGATATCTCAAGAAAGCTTTGTGCAGACGTCGACGTTTTTCTCCACGCACGATATCCACGGTTTCACTTTCGCGGGTGACTTTGCGCAAAGGATTTTTATTGGTGTGATACATCGCCGTTGCTGTAGCCATGGGTGAAGGATAGAAGGTCTGAACCTGATCAGCTCTAAAGCCATTTTTCTTTAACCAAAGGGCCAAATTCATCATATCTTCGTCGCTGGTACCTGGATGGGCAGCAATAAAGTAAGGGATCAGATATTGCTCTTTGCCAGCTTCCTTAGAGTATTTATCAAATAACTCTTTGAACTTATCGTAAGCACCCATACCAGGCTTCATCATCTTCGATAAAGGACCTTGTTCCGTATGTTCTGGGGCAATCTTTAAATAACCACCGACATGATGTGTGACGAGCTCTTTAATATAAGCTGGAGCTTTCACCGCAAGGTCATAGCGAAGACCAGATCCAATCAGAATCTTTTTAATCCCTGGTAAGGAGCGGGTGCGACGATAGAGCTGGATCAGTGGTGTGTGATCGGTATTCAGGTTGGGACAAATATCTGGATAAACGCAGGATGGTTTGCGGCAATGCGCTTCAATCTCTTTGGATTTGCAAGCGATGCGATACATGTTCGCAGTAGGTCCACCCAAATCAGAAATGATGCCTGTGAAGCCAGGAACCTTATCTCGAATATCTTCAATTTCTTTAATGATGGAATTCGATGAGCGATTCTGAATGATGCGACCCTCATGTTCAGTAATCGAGCAGAAGGTGCAACCACCAAAACAACCACGCATGATATTCACTGAAAAACGAATCATGTCCCAAGCAGGAATTTTTGCATCGCCATAAGACGGGTGGGGTGCTCTAGCGTAGGGAAGGTCAAAGACCATATCCATCTCTTCAGTGCTGAGAGGAACTGCGGGAGGGTTTAACCAAACGTCTCTGATCGATGCGCCTTCACCATGTTGCTGAACAAGTGCTCTCGCATTACCCGGATTAGTCTCTAAGTGAAGTACTCGATTGGCATGAGCGTAAAGCACGGGATCGCGTTTAACGGCTTCATAGCTTGGCAAACGAATCACCGTTGTATCTCGTTCTAAACGTTTTTTAGCACTTGGTACTACAACAACTGCCTGCTCATTGGGAGCATTTTCAGTTAGTGAGCCATCAGATTTTTTACAACTACTGCCTTGCTCTTTGGCTTGCTCATCAGGCGTTAAGTAAGGATTGATCGGAGGATCAATCACGCCGGGGGTATCCACCGTGCTTGAGTCAATTTCCACAAACCCTGGAGCAGGGTGGCGTCTTACAAAAGCAGTGCCCCGAATGTCATTAATCAGACCAATCTCTTCGCCCTTGGCTAATCGGTGTGCAATTTCAACGACGGCACGCTCGGCGTTGCCATAGAGCAAGATATCAGCTTTGGCATCAATCAAAATGGAGCGGCGAACTTTATCTTGCCAATAGTCATAATGAGCAATACGACGCAAGGAGGCTTCAATGCCGCCCATCACAATAGGAACTTCTGGATAAGCCTCGCGACAACGTTGTGCATAAACTAAAGAGCAACGATCGGGACGTTTGCCACCGATTCCACCAGGTGTGTAAGCATCGTCACTACGTACTTTACGATCAGCCGTGTAGCGGTTGATCATCGAGTCCATATTGCCAGCAGCCACCCCAAAAAATAAGTTAGGCTTGCCAAGTGTCTTAAATGGATCGGCTGATTGCCAATCTGGTTGTGCAATGATGCCGACTCTAAATCCTTGAGCTTCAAGGAGTCGACCAATGATCGCCATACCAAAACTGGGGTGATCAACATAAGCATCACCTGTGACAATAATGATGTCGCAACTATCCCAACCTAATTGCTCCATTTCTGCGCGGCTCATCGGTAAAAATGGAGCCGTGCCAAAGCATTCTGCCCAATATTTAGGATAAGAATCTAATTTGGGCGAGCTAGGGATCAGAGAAGGGTTGAATGGTGCGTTCACAGACGCTATTTTAGGCGCTTTGGGCTTTTTGCGCTAGTTTACACTAGAGCCTTACTTTGACCCATATTTGATGAGGCTGGCTTGGTTTCAAGACAATTTTTGCTGATTTCTTTGCTCATGGCAGGTATGGGTTCGATTCTGTTCTCAGCCAAAGCCATTGTGGTGAAGTTAGCTTATCAATATGGGGCTGATTCAGCAACTGTTTTAGCGCTCAGAATGCTATTGTCTTTGCCATTCTTTTGGCTAGCCGTCTATTGGCAAAGTCGTCGCCAATCATCAGTTCCCTTAACGCGCCAAGATATTTTCACCGTTATCTTTTTGGGCTTTGTAGGTTATTACCTGTCGAGTTATCTAGATTTCTTAGGTTTGCGATACATCACGGTTGGCTTAGAGCGCATCATCCTTTATCTCAATCCCACGATTGTTTTATTGATTTCTTTGGTTTTCTTAAAAAAGACCATCGTGCCTAAGCAATGGGTGGCGATGGGTTTTGCCTATGCCGGTGTGATTTTGGTTTTTTCTCAAGATATTCGTTGGGATAGTCATCAAGTCACATGGGGCGGTCTTTTAGTTTTTGGTAGCGCAGTGGCGTATGCCATTTACTTGATTTTTGCTGGAGAAATTGTTCAGCGAGTAGGTAGTATTCGATTGGTCGCTTTAGCAAGCACATCATCTGCCTGCTTTAGCCTTCTTCAGGCTTTGCTTTTAAATCCTTCAGCACTATGGACTCAAGCCCCTGAGGTGTATCAGCTCAGTTTATTTAATGGTGCATTCTGCACCTTTGCTCCGATGTTATTGGTGATGCTTTCAGTCAATCGAATTGGTCCTGGACTGACATCTCAGGCAGGCATGTTAGGACCGATTGCCACAATTTTCTTAGGCTGGTATTTCTTGAATGAAACCATGAGTTTCATTCAGATTCTGGGCATGTTGGTAGTCTTGGGCGGGGTGGCTATTCTGGCAACGATTAAACCCACTCAACAGCCTAGACCAGAGTTGAGTGAGGCGGAGTAAGAACTCAACTTTCTAGAAGACTTCCAACAGATTAAATCTTCATCTTGCTGGCGCGATTCACCCCAACAATTTTGATCAAAGCCTGTTTCATCGCTTGAACTTCTTCTTCAGAAAAAGTTCCCATAATTTTGCCTAAGAACTGAATATGGCGACGAATGCCGCCGTGGCTTCTAACCTGAGCAGTTTCTTGAAGACCTTCAAGGAGACGTTCAGGAATAGGCATTTGCTTCCACTTATCAGGCGTTAGCTTGCTGATTTCTTCAGCTAGGGTCTGACGAGCTTCTAAACGACGCTTGATTTCCGATTTACTCGGTTTTTCGAAGACTTGATCTTCTTCAGGGGGGTGAGAGTGCTTCATAATGCTATTTTCGCAGACTCTTGCATATTAATCAGAAAAGTAAAAGTTTTATGGCAACCAAAGCAACCATTTTTAAAGTTAACCTGTCTGTTGCCGATATAGATCATGGCTATTATGCCGATCATAGTTTGACCTTAGCTCGCCATCCCAGTGAAACCGATGAACGCATGATGATGCGCTTATTAGCGCTTTCATTAAATGCTTATCAGTTGAATGATCTTTGCAATGGGGATGGTCAATTGGTGTTTGGGGCTGGCTTATCTGACCCTGATGAGCCTGACGTTTGGTTGAAGGATTTCACGGGACAAACCAGACTATGGGTTGAAGTTGGTCAGCCTGAAGAAAAGCCTATTAGCCGAGCATGCTCTAAATCAGAGCGAGTAGTGATTTACGCTTATCACCATGCTGCTGAAGTCTGGTGGAAAGGTATTGAAAATAAATTAAGCAGAATGGATAAATTAACTGTTTATCGAGTACCCGCTGAGATCTCTCAGGAGTTGGCTACTTGGGCAGAGCGTACGATGCAAATACAGGCGACTATTCAAGATGGACACCTGATGCTGAGCTGCGACAAAGGCAGTATGGAAGTGGTTTGCGAGCGCTGGAAGTAACAACTCCCCGATCAGTAGAGGTCAAATATCAGTAGTGAGGTGGGATCTCATCTCTTAAGCTGTGACCGCCACTAGGCAGTTGGCTAGCCATTTGAACCTTGAGAGCCTTCACTTCATTGATCAATACGTCAATTTGCTGCTGTTGCTTGTAAATCGTTTGATTCAGTTCATCAACTAGATCTTCGGTGAAGCTGAGTTTGACCTCGAGATTGTTAATACTTTCTTCTAAAGACATGATGAATGGACCTATGGTTGCACAGATTGGAATGATATCTCTTAATCCGGGTGTTAGACATGCTAGCATCCCACCTTTGTTATTTTTCTTAGAATATTCAGCTGAATGATTCATTTAAGTGCCCGCACAGTTTTCTATCTTATTTTGCCTACCATTTTATGGGCGGGTAACGCTGTGGTGGGGCGTATGGCTGTTGGAGAAATTTCTCCACTTTTATTAAATACGATTCGCTGGTTATTAGGTGCTTTATTGCTATTACCTATCGGTTGGCAAGTTTTCAAAATCTCTAGCCCACTCTGGAAGCATCGAGTCCGATTCTTGTTACTTGGTTTATTGGGTATGGGCTCCTACAACGCTTTGCTGTATTTGGCTTTGCAAAGTTCCACGCCGATTAATCTAACGCTCATTGGCGCTAGCATGCCCATTTGGATGCTCTTGGTGGGCGGTGTCTTTTATAGCCAAACACCCCAAAAGCGCCAATTGTTAGGCGCCTTGATTTCATTATTAGGTGTTGTGCTCGTTTTATCACGCGGGGATTTATCAGTCTTGTGGGGTCTTGAGCTATTTCTAGGTGATTTACTGATGGTGATTGCTACCATCTTCTGGGCTTTTTATAGCTGGATGCTGAGTCATCCAGGTGATAGTCATGAACGTGAGTGGCCATGGGCTCAATTTTTATTAGCGCAAGTAGTCACTGGTTTGATGTGGTCTTTATTGTTCTCTGCTGGAGAGATGATGGCAGGTGCCATGCATGTGGAATGGAGCCTCACAACTATTTTGATTCCTTTATTTATTGCCCTAGGACCATCTTTGATTGCTTATCGCTGTTGGGGCTTGGGAGTGAGTGCAGTGGGTCCTGCGATTGCCTCATTCTTTGCTAATTTAATTCCATTGTTCACTGCTTTAATGTCAGCTGCGATATTAGGTGAGCCGCCGCAGTTTTTTCATGCGCTGGCATTTATTTTGATTGTGGCGGGAATTTTTGTTTCTTCAAAACTCAGCTTTAAAGCGCTATAGATCTCTTTAAGAAACCAAGATAAATCGCCCATCTTCCATTTCTGCTTGGGGTCTCACCCAGTAGTCATGGGTTTGAAGAGATAAATAAACATAAGCCTTTTCTAGATTAGCTTCAATTGTCGCTATGCCCATGACCTCGTAAAACCCACCGGTCTTCTTGTGTTGAAGTTTGCTACCAATGGGGAATAGTGCAGGTGATGTAGCTTGCATGGTTTTCATGATTGATGGCTCCGACGAGTTTTCCAAACAGAAAACTGAGTGTAAAAAATAAACAATAAGCCCCACACAACAATAGAGGCATAAGCAGGGATCCAGCTATCACTATGGAGTAATCGTGTGATATCTAACACCGCACCAAAAATCGCAGGACCTAACAATCCCCCGCCAAAACCTAATACAGAGTGAAGTCCCATGGCAGAGCCCTTAATATCTTGCGGCACGCTAATCACTAAGCCTGCGGTTAAGGTGGCCGAGTCAGCCATGATGAAGATGGAGTGTAGTAATGCCAGAATTAACAAAATGCTCCAGTGCATATGCACAGCAGCTCCCAAGGCAATACCTGAAATGGCGCTACCTATCATGATCCAATAAACCCAGCGATGACGTCCAATGCGCAGCGCCATTTCATTACCGACAATCGATGCAGGTACGCCTATGAGATTAATCATAGTGGCAATCACTGTCGCTGTCATGGGAAAAGCATTGTCTGGGCTGGCAACAGTTGCGCAATACGTGAAAAATGCAACTAGCCAACTGCGTGAGGCAAATAACTCCAAAGAGTGGGCGGCATAACCCAGCATATAGCCGGTTGCTTCTTTCACGGCCAATACTTTTTTCCAACGTTGTAATGGAAAAATGTCACTCATTTCAAAATGAACATCCCAGAGTGATTTTTCATGCGGCAGTTTTTGGGTGCCCACCCAAGCAAGGATGCCTGCTAAGGTGGGTCCGATGGAAGTCACCATGAATGCATAACGCCAGCCATGGCTCTCAATTAACAAGCCTGAAATGAAATATGATGAGGCAGCGCCAATACCAAAGAAGGCGGTGTAGAAAGAAATGTGGCGTGTGACTTCACCTATTTTGACGCGGTCAGAAATAATTTTTAAGCCTGGCATATAGGTTGCTGAGATGCCTGCACCATGAAGCATTAAATAAATCCAGGCATCATGAAATCCGCTAGCCAAGAACCCCATGCCAAATAAACCAAGTCCAGCAGCAATGCCGCCACTCAAATAAATTTGGCGGGTATCAATTTTGTCGGTGAGGGTGGTTGCTAAAGGAACAATCGCAACATAACCTAGAAAGAAGCTGCTAGCTAAAAAGCCTGATTCAAAATGACTCAGATGCCATTCAGTTTGAATCAAGGTTAAGGAAGCTGCATAACAAGCAAATCCCATGATGGATAGGACTTGGGTTAAGAGCATGAGATACGTGGTCAAAATAATTCTTTTTCTACTAAAGGGGCTGTACTTAATAGGTTTAAATCATATTCTTTTTGGTCTGAAGCTGCATGCCTCCTAAGAGATGAAGATCAAGGATAATCCTATTTGGAGAAAATATGCCTCAAGAATACAAAGAGCTGAGATCACAAGCGCTGCAATATTTAAGCATTTCCGACCCTGCTGAAAAATGCCGGGCAGTGAGTGGTTTGCGTGAAGCTTATCTAGCAGGCTCTGTTGCTCTTGATTCAGGCATTCTTTTATCGAGCGATGGACTTGAAATTCCTGGTCGACCTGATCGTCCTGAATTGGTCAACCCTGGTTTGGTTAAGCGCCGTTCGATGGCAACGGTTGAAGGTAGAGCCGTATTGATCCACGCTTTGGCGCATATCGAATTTAATGCGATCAATTTGGCATTAGATGCCATTTGGCGATTTAGAGATATGCCGCAAGCTTATTATGAGGATTGGTTAAAGGTTGCTGCTGAAGAAGCCTATCACTACGATTTGCTCAATCGCCATCTGCAATCTCAAGGATATGCCTATGGTGATTTCCCGGCTCACAACAGCTTGTGGGAGATGGTAGAGAAAACAACAGACTCCATTCTGGCAAGAATGGCATTAGTGCCAAGAACGATGGAGTCACGAGGCTTGGATGCCTTGCCTCCGATTCAAGAAAAATTAGAACAAGCCCACGATCAAGAAGCTGTGCGTTTACTCCAAATCATTTTGAACGATGAAGTAGGTCACGTTGAAATTGGTAATCGTTGGTTCAATTATGAGTGTCAAAAGCTAGGGCTAGACCCCATTGATGCTTATGCTCAATTAGTGAAGCAATATGAGGCGCCTAAATTGCGTGGACCTTTTAACTATGCCGCAAGAAAAGCTGCAGGTTTTACTGAAGCTGAGCTTGCTGCCTTAGATATTCATTCAGATATTGCTAATTAACCCGCCATCCACTCGAATCACGCTGCCAGTCATATATGAACTGTGAGTGCTAGCTAGAAATGCTGCAGTCGAGCCATATTCCTCTGTTTTACCTAGTCTTCCTGCCGGAATTAGTTTTAAATTTTCTATTGAAATTTGCTCGATAGATTTGTTTTCTTTACTTGCATTTATTTGGTCTAGAGACTTAATTCGTTCAGTAGAGATTCTGCCTGGTACTAAGA
>SSFP01000036.1 GCA_008015455.1 Polynucleobacter sp.
AAGCACTATCTTGATATAGACGTTCTTATATTTAGCGATATAAATAAATTAATTTAATAACTTAAATAAAGATTTAATTTCCATTGATAGGACAAACAACTTGAGAACCAAAAAATACTCCTTAGCCATCCTTTCAGCCTTTATGGCGTTATTGATCAGTTCATTAAGTTTTGCTCAAAGCACCACCGAGCAAAAAGTAAGAACAGAATTACAAAAACAATTAGGTGATCGCGCCAAAGTCACAGCTGTGCGTAGTACACCGATTCAGGGTTTATATGAGGTGGCTATTGGCAACGATGTTGTTTATGCAGATGCTAGTGCTCGCTACCTAGTGCAAGGTGAAGTGATTGACTTAAAAACAGGCACCAACTTAACTGAGCAACGCAGTAACGATTTGAACCGCATCAAGTGGTCTGAATTACCTTTAAATGACGCCATCAAGGTAGTACGTGGCAAAGGAACTCGACAAGTTGCTGTGTTTGCTGACCCTAATTGTGGTTTTTGCAAAAAACTAGAAAAGACGTTTCAGCAGATGGATAACGTCACCATTTATACATTCTTGGTGCCTTTATTATCTACAGACTCAGCCATCAAATCAAAACAGATTTGGTGCTCTTCAGATAAAGTGAAAACTTGGAGTGCTTGGATGCTAGATGGTCAAGCACCCAGCGGGCAAGGTAACTGCGACACACCGCTTGAACGAAATACTGCGCTTGCTAGAAAGTTAGGAGTCACAGGCACACCTGCGATGTTCTTTACAGATGGCTCCCGTATTTCCGGCGCAGCACCTGCTGCCACCATTGAAAAGAAATTGAAATAAATATCTAAGACTATGAATCGAATTCGTTACACCATTCTTCCTCAAGATTTGCATGGGCATCGATTTGCAGTCACTCTTGATATTCCAGCTCGCATAGTTTCTAAAGAAGGGGTTCAGGTTCAGCTACCTGCCTGGATTCCTGGCAGCTACATGGTGCGGGACTTTTCCAAACATATTGAAACAATCAATGCAAAATCTCAGCGCCTAGAAAAGATAGATAGTCATACCTGGTTTGTTCCAGCCAGCAAACAGGATGTTCAAATTCAATATCAAGTCTATGCTTTTGATACTTCTGTGCGTGCCGCTTACCTCGATCAATATCGAGGATTTTTCAACCCCACCAGTCTTTGCCTTCAAGTTCTAGACTTTGCTGATGAAGAACATGAATTAGTTCTTCAACCCAGCCCCCAAACACAGAGCTCTTGGAAGATTGAAACAACTCTACCTGCCAAAAAAATAGATCGTCGTGGTTTTGGTATTTACGAAGCCGATAGTTACGACACTTTGATTGATCACCCTATGGCAATGGGTGAATTCCAAACAATTTCTTGGATATCTTGCGGCACACCTCACCACATGGTGATTCAAGGAGCCATTGCCAAGGTTGATGAAGCCCAATTAGCTAAAGATTTAAAAGCTATCTGCGATGCGCATATTCAATTCTTTGAGCCTGAATCCAAGCGGGCACCATTTAAAGAATATAAATTTATTGTGAACGCAGTAGGTGATGGTTATGGTGGACTTGAGCATCGCAACAGCACAGTTTTGCTCTGCAAACGAGATGACCTACCCTACCCTTCACAAAATATTCAAAAGCATGATGCTTATGAAGACTTCTTAGGTCTTTGCAGTCATGAATACTTTCATGCATGGATGGTCAAACGCATCAAACCCAAAGCTTTTGATCCTTACACCCTTGATCAAAAAAACTATACCCGCCTATTGTGGCTCTTTGAAGGCTTCACCAGTTATTACGATGACCTGCAACTATTTAGAAGCCAACGAATTGATTTAAACAAATATCTCAAGCGTTTAGAAAAAACTTGGAATATGGTTTTACGCAATCCAGGGCGTCATAAACAAAGTGTTTCTGATAGCTCCTTTGACGCTTGGACAAAGTACTACCAAATGGATGAGAACACGCCTAATGCTGTGGTGAGTTACTACACGAAGGGCTCATTGATTGCTCTAGCCTTGGATTTGCTGATCAGACAACACTCCAAAAATCGTCAATCACTAGATGATGTGATTCGACATCTTTGGCAGATGTGGCAATTAACCCAACAAGGTATGGCTGAAAATGATTTCGATCAAGCCATTAACTTCATCATTGGTCCAAGCTTCCAAAAGATCTGGAAACAATTTAAAGCTGACTACATTGATGGCACCAACGATCTTCCGTTGTTTGATTTGTTGAATCAGGTCAATATCAAAGTTGCACAAAAAAATAAAAAAGTGACTGAAAATGCCGAATCGGCAAAACAGCTCTTAGGCATTAGAACCAGCGTTGTAAATGGCTGGGTCAAGCTCACCCATGTACTCGATGGTGGCTTAGCTCAAATAGCTGGTTTAGCGGCTGGCGACTACCTATCGAGCATTCAGGAAGAAAGAGTCACTGCTCAACGCTTAGACCAACTTTTAATATTGTTAATGCTGCAACTTAGCAATCAAGAAGATGCGATCATTCGAGGCTTTAGGCATGAGAAAGAGTTTGCGATTCGTTTAAGTGGCAGCATGGGTAAAAGGGATTTATCAAGCTTAAGTCCTGCGCAGTACTCTTTATCGAGTCACTAAGATCATTAGTATTTATCTCGACAACTTCTGATGACCTCCGCTTTTTCTATTCAAGAATTGATGCCAACTGATTGGGCAGCACTCATTGAGAATGAATTAGCCACAGGCAAATTCAAACCCTTAGAGAAAAATATTCTTACTGCCTATCAAGAGTGGGGCGAACAGATTCAGCCAGCCCCTGAAAATGTTTTTAGGGCACTCAGAGAAACCCCCGTTGAAAAAGTTAAAGTTGTTTTATTAGGGCAAGACCCTTATCAAACTCCCGGCTTAGCGCAAGGTTTAGCTTTTTCGATACCTAAAGAAATCAAACCTGGCTGGAGAAGCTTTCCAAGCTCTCTTCGAAACATCAGTAAGGCTATTGCTCTAGATGGTTATCAAGGATTGGCTCATGGCGATTTAAGTCACTGGGCTCAACAAGGTGTTTTATTACTCAATGCCACTCTAACAGTGCAACTCGAATTAGCAGGATCACATGCTCATTTAGGTTGGCAAGAACTCACTGATTGTCTTTTATATCGCTTAGCTCTTCAAAAGCCCCAAATCATTTGGTTACTTTGGGGGTCTCACGCACAAAAGAAAAAAGTACTCATTGAGGAAGCTGCTAAACAACTCGGTCAAGTGAGCCCTACCATTCTGACGGCATCTCATCCATCAGGCTTGAGTGTTTATAGAACTCAAGAGCCCTTCTTATTTCCGCAAGATACTGCAAGCTGCGGTCACTTCAAGAAAGTTAATCGACTTTTAAGGCAACGCTCTGAAGCTGAAATTATCTGGTCTTAAGCGATCACCATAAGCTCAGAGATTATTTGCCCGTCAACGCTCTCCAACAAGCTACGAAGAGCATGGTGATCAAAAGTGTACTGAACCACTCAAGCATTTGCCCTGAGCGAAATAATGAGAGGGTCTGCCCGAAAAAAGACACTAAAAAGCTAATCACCACGCCAGCCAAGGCATAAACCATTAACTCTTTGAGTTTTAGTCGTTTTTTGGGGTACAGATGAGCACTCAGCATGCCCACAATGCCCCCAAATATTAAAAATGCCAGAAAACTCATCATAACCCCATGAAAAACTTATAATTTCGGTATGCAGATTTTGACACTAGGCATTAATCACCACACCGCACCGGTTTCGATGCGGGAGCAGGTCGCATTTACGCCCGAGATGATTCAACCTGCCTTGCATCACCTCAAAGATCATTTAGCTCAAATATCCTCTACACAACTACCAGAAGCCACCATTCTATCGACATGTAATAGAACAGAGCTGTACTGTGCTGCCAATGATAGCCAAGTCTTGGATCAAGATTCTGTCTTTAAAAAAAGTACGATTGAATGGTTAGCTAGAACTCGTGGTATTGATAGTCAAGAATTACTACCCCACGTCTATGTCTTACCCCAATCTCAAGCAGTGAGACACGCATTTAGAGTAGCCTGTGGCTTAGACTCGATGGTGGTGGGTGAAACTCAAATTTTGGGTCAACTGAAAGATGCTGTCAGAACTGCTGATGAAGCAGGCTCTTTAGGCACTTACCTCAATCAACTCTTCCAAAAAACCTTTCAGGTCGCTAAAGAAGTTCGTGGAACAACAGAAATTGGTAGTCATTCGATTTCTATGGCGGCAGCTGCAGTGCGCTTGTCTGAGAGAATTTTTGAAAGTGTGAGCACTCAGAAAGTACTCTTTATTGGCGCAGGTGAAATGATCAACCTATGTGCGACTCATTTCGCAGCACGTAAACCTAAGCTTGTCGCAGTGGCCAACCGCACCTTAGAGCGAGGCCAGGAACTTGCTGATCAATTAGCAGAGCAAGGACTTGCTACTGAATCACTCAGACTTTCTGATCTACCAGCGCGTTTGCACGAGTTTGATATTGTGGTTTCATGTACAGCTAGCACCCTGCCGATTTTGGGGCTAGGCATGGTTGAAAGCGCCATCAAAACTCGCAAACATCGTCCGATGGTGATGGTTGATTTAGCAGTTCCTCGAGATATTGAAACAGAGGTGGGTCGCCTCAACGATGTGTACTTGTACACCGTTGATGATTTAGGCGAGATTGTTCAATCTGGCACAGATTCTCGTAAAGCTGCAGTCGGTCAAGCAGAAGCGATTATTGAAACTCGTGTGTCACATTTTATGCACTGGTTAGAAGGTCGTGGCACAGTACCTCTGATTCAAGATCTTCGTCAACGTGGCGATGACCTGCGTGCTTTTGAATTAGAGCGTGCTAAGAAAATGCTCGCTAAAGGTGAAGATCCTCAAGCAGTTTTAGATGCCTTAGCCCAAGGCTTAACCAATAAATTCCTACACGGCTCACTCCACGCCTTGCAACATGCACAAGGTGAAGAACGTGAAGCCCTCATGAAAATCTTGCCCGGTTTATTCCGCGCACATCACTCCGACAAATAGATGAAACCAAGCATGAAAGCTAAGCTCGAGCAGTTAGATGCTCGACTAGCAGAACTAAATTCTTTATTGGTCCAAGAAGAAATTACGAAGGACATGAATCAGTACCGCAAGCTCAACCGTGAGCATGCGGAGATCTCTCCTGTCGTTGAACAATTTCAACTTTATCTTCAGGCTGAAGCAGATGAAAAAGCAGCCTTAGATATGCAAAACGATCCTGACATGAAGGATTTTGCAGAGGAAGAAATTAAAGATGCGCGCACTCGCATGGATAACATGCAAGCAGACCTTCAACGCTTATTACTTCCCAAAGATCCTAATGATGACAAGAATATCTTTCTTGAAATCAGAGCCGGTACCGGTGGTGATGAAAGCGCCCTATTTGCAGCTGATTTACTTCGTATGTATACACGCTATGCTGAGCGCCAGCGTTGGCAAGTTGAAATCGTTAGCGCCTCTGAATCCGATCTAGGCGGCTACAAAGAAGTCATTTTGCGTGTTGTTGGTCAAGGCGCCTACTCTCAACTCAAATTTGAATCTGGTGGACACCGCGTTCAACGGGTTCCTCAAACAGAGACTCAAGGACGTATCCATACATCAGCTTGTACGGTGGCGGTGATGCCAGAAGCCGATGAAATTAGCGATATTGAAATTAATCCTGCTGATTTAAGAATTGATACTTTCAGAGCTTCTGGTGCTGGCGGTCAACACATTAACAAAACTGATTCTGCTGTGCGTATCACACATATTCCAACAGGCACTGTGGTGGAATGCCAAGATGATCGTAGCCAACACCGTAACCGCGAACAAGCGATGAAAGTGCTTGTTTCTCGAATCATGGATGCTAAGCGTCGTGCCGCCCACGATAAGGAAGCGGAAACTCGTAAGAGCTTGGTGGGGTCAGGCGATAGAAGTGACCGCATCAGAACTTATAACTTCCCACAGGGAAGAATTACTGATCATCGTATTAATATCACTCTCTATAAGATTGATGCGATGATGGATGGTGATATCCAAGAACTACTGGGCGCTTTAGCTGCTGAACACCAAGCTGAGCTATTAGCTTCTCTAGGTGATATTTAATGACATTTAAGTCACTTTTTATCTAAGTCATACTCAGACTCTCAATTTCTAAATACTTGCTCACTAAATTTTGGCATCTATTAAAGAACTTCTCAGTCAAACATCACTTGAAAAAGTAGATGCTCGAATCCTCATGACGCATTTAATCAGCCAACAATTAGGCTGGAGTAAAAGTGCACTGATTAGTCGAGACCAAGAAAGTCTTTCGCCTGAATTTGTTTCGGCTTGGCAAGCATTTGAGCAGCGCCGCTTAAATGGCGAGCCAGTGGCTTATATGGTGGGTGTAAAAGGTTTTTACAACATAGATCTGCATGTAGCCCCTGGTGTTCTCATCCCTCGCCCTGAAACCGAGCTACTTGTTGAATGTTCCATCAAGCATTTAGAGTCTTTAAACAAAGGTCCTTTAGAAAAATCTCAAGCACTTGATCTAGGCACTGGCAGTGGCGCCATTGCACTAGCTATTGCCAAAAATACGCAAAACACCTTTGTCACTGCCATTGACATGAGTACTGACGCCCTCAAGATTGCCCAGCATAATGCTCAGCAATTGGAACTAAGTGATCGAGTCTCATTTTTACAGGGTAGCTGGTTTGAACCACTCAAGGAAGATGATCGCTTTGATCTGATTGCGAGCAACCCGCCTTATATTCGTCATGAAGACCCGCATCTCACTGAAGGTGATCTGCGATTTGAACCTATCGATGCGCTAACAGATCACCATGACGGTTTAAATCCTTATCGCACCATCTTTAAAGAGAGTCCCTCCTTCCTAAAACCGGGCGGGCTATTGATTGTTGAACATGGTTACGATCAATCTGAAGTACTTAGCCAGTTACTCAAAAATGCTGGTTTTATAGATATTCAAATCCATTTTGACTTAGCGGGTATTGCCCGAGCGCTTAGCGCCAAGCTTGGCTAAAATAAGGTCTCATCTTTAAGGAAGCATCATGGACATTCAAGCACAAATCAAAGAAATCGTTACAAGCCATCCAGTTGTTCTGTTTATGAAGGGATCTGCTAAGTTTCCACAATGCGGCTTCTCTGGAAGAGCGATACAAATTCTGCAAGCTTGTGGTGTGACTGACCCCTACACCGTTAACGTCCTAGAAGATGAAGGTATTCGCCAAGGAATCAAGGATTTCTCTAATTGGCCAACGATTCCTCAGCTTTACATTAAAGGTGAATTTATTGGTGGCTCAGACATCATGACTGAAATGTACCAAAGCGGTGAATTACAACAAGCACTTAAAGCTTAAGATTTATTCTTAAAAAGTCGATGCTGGCTCATCCAAAGAGCTAGCATTGGTTTAGCATAGCGGTATGGATACTTCTATCGCTTTTCTACTATTAGCTGTTTTTTGCCTCATTGCCCTTGCCAGTCTGTTTTATGCCTGGAATCAAGCTCAAGCGCGTATTCGTGCCGAATCAGAATTAGATGCCGAACGACGTTTAAGTGCTGAGAAATTAGCCAACATTCAGCAGTCAGCTCAAGAAGCTAAAACAGCGCTATCTGATCAATTTAAGAATCTAGCCAATGAAATCTTAGAAGAAAAATCTAAGCGTTTCGCTGAGCAAAATCAACAAAATCTAGACACCCTTCTTAAGCCTTTACAAGAAAAGCTCACTGACTTCAGAAAACAAGTGGATGACACTTATCAATCAGAGGCTAGAGAACGCTTTGCACTCAAGCAAGAGGTTGAGAAATTAGCAAACCTCAATGTTCGCATGACAGATGAAACACGCGCATTAACCAATGCACTCAAAGGTGAATCTAAAACTCAAGGCGACTGGGGTGAATTAGTTCTAGAAACCATCCTAGAAAACTCAGGTTTGCGCAAAGGTGAAGAGTACATCGTACAAGATAGTCATACCGTTGCAGATGGCTCACGCTTGCAACCTGACGTGGTGATTCGCTTACCTGAAGCTAAACATCTGGTGATTGACAGTAAAGTGTCCATCACTGCATATACACGCTATATGCAAGCAGAGGATGACTCCACTAAAACTTCAGAACTTAATAGCCATGTACTATCGATTAAGCAACATATCCAGGGTCTTTCTGCCAAAAACTATCAAGATCTCTATGGTTTAGGCTCCATTGATTTTGTTTTAATGTTTATTCCTGTTGAGCCCGCTTTCTTAGCCGCCATGCGTCATGCCCCTGAAATCTATCAAGAGGCTCTTAAGAAAAATATCGTGATGGTATGCCCAAGCACACTGCTAGCAACAGTTAGAACAGTGGCTCATTTATGGCGCCAAGAACACCAAAACCGCAATGCTCAAGAAATTGCTCGTCAATGCGCGATGCTTTATGACAAGTTTGTTGGTTTTGTTGAGGATCTTGATAAAGTCGGGCAACGTTTGGAGCAAGCGCAATCAAGCTACAGTGATGCAGTTGGTAAATTAAAAACTGGACGTGGAAATTTAATTAGAACTGCTGAGAATGTTAAAAAGCTAGGCGTTAAGCCGAACAAGTCATTACCAAGCAAACTCACAGATGTGGCTGACGACGATTGATCGTAATTCCATTTGAAGCAAATGGACTTTCTCTCAAGAAAAAATATGTATACTACTAATTACTACTCCTCCCTAACCAGGTCATTAACTTGACTCCGGTCTGGGACGAAAAAGCCGCTCTAGGGCGGTTTTTTCATTTCTATACGCGATTCTTTTGGTTAACAATGGAAGATAAATCAAAACTTTTGAGAACCGCAATATATATTGATGACTACAACCTCTACTATGGTCGCCTTCGCGAAACTCAATTTAGTTAAATTTTTTACAGCTCCCGCTCTGCCCAAATTTTCCAGGCATGGAGAAGAGTCAATGCGGGCTCAAAATGACTACCATCGAGCACTTGAAGCCAAATATCCAGACCAATTTGAGAAGATACTAGGTTCGCACGTTTATGAAAAAGATGGCACTAAAATGCCTTTATACGTTGAAGGTAATTATTTTGATAAAAAAAATACGGTTAGGGTATGGCGTCTTGTTGAAAAGAAAACCGACGTGAATCTAGCTTTGGCAATGTATCGCGATGCCAATAAGTGTGTTGTAGACCAAGTTGTTTTAATTTCAAACGATACCGACACCGAACCAGTGATTAGAGCGCTCAAAGAAGACTTTCCCATTTTAAGAATTGGAATAATTACACCAAGAGCGCCTAAAATTAGTGAGAAGAAGGTGCGCCCTGCGAGCACTAGTCTGATAAACCTTGCCCACTGGTCAAGGTCTTACATAAACGATGAAGAGTTGTTGTTTGCTCAACTTCCCGATCAAGTACCCACCAAAAAGAAACCTGCTAAAAAGCCAACTCATTGGTAAAGTATTAAATGGGAGCCATAAAAAAACCCGCAATCATTTGCATGTTGCGGGTTTTTTGTTTTATCAGCTTAACTAATCAAGCTGATGATGTTTAGATCGTTGATCTAATTACTTACGTGCGCGACGTACTGGCTTCTTAGCAACTGCTTTTTTAACAACAGTAGCACGAGTAGCTGGCTTAGTAGCAGCTTTAGCTTGGTTAGCAAAACCTTGGATAGCTTCTACAGCTTGCTCAGCGTTAGCTTCTGCAACAGCAGCAGCTTCTTTAGCAGCTGTTTGGAACTGCTCGTAGCCTTGCAATGAAGATGCTACTGATGATTTCAATGCGTTAACAAAAACATCTGAACCTGCTGGTGCGTTAGCAGCAAATGTATCAACCCAGTTCTGGATACCAGCTTGGAATTGTTCGATTTGAGCTTCAGCAACTTCTGCTAATTCAGCTTGACCTTCGCGAACAAGCTTAGCAACGGCACGTTGATGAGCTGCTAATTTGTTACCTAAAGGTGCCAATGCATCGCTTTGTACGAATGCTGCAAAAGCTTGTGGATCTTTTACTGTCAAAGCTTGCTCTAAACCGTCTTGAGCTTCTTCGATAACTGCTTTAGTTGCTGAAAAATTGATGTCAGCTAATTCTTGAGCGCGCTCTAAAGCTTTTGTGCTCAATGCGAATGCTGTGTTTAGGCTTTCACCTTGGATTTCTGCGAATTTTGCTGTGATCTGGTCTTGGTTCATGGTCTACTCCAAATAGGTTGGTTAATATTATTGCGGCGCATATATTGCACTGCACAAACTCTATTTTAGGGTAGCCAAGGACTATTTCAAGCTTTTTTTGCTGCAATGCGTCAAAAATGCTATTTTTATCACAATAAGAAAAATAACCATTGATTTATATGGATATTTTACTGAATTTATATTGGGGAGAGTGTAGAGAGAAGGAAGGATCTTGGTGCCCCCTGACAGAATCGAACTGCCAATCCATGATTACAAGTCAAGTGTTATACCATTTAACTAAGGGGGCTATCAGCGCAACTTCTAACGCTGCTAGTTTTTTGTACTGCTAAGCCCGTTATTCTAACTTATTTCACCAGCTTTAGGCTAGGTCTTCCTTTAGAAATTGTTGGATTTTTCTCTAGGCTAGATTCAGGAGTTGGTGGATCGACTCTCTCAACTGGGAAAGACATCCCTTGCCCATTTTCTTTGGCATAGATGGCCATTACATTGCCAACTGGCACAAAGATATCTCTTGGTACACCGGCAAAGCGAGCTTTTAAACTAATCCAGTCATTATCAAGAGATAAATTCTGACAAGCATCAGGACTGATGTTTAAAACAATTTCATTGTTATTGACGTAGTCCATCGGCACTTGCACTTGCTCAGTCACAAACACCGCTAAGTAAGGCGTAAAACCATGATCCACGCACCACTGATGTAGTGCGCGGATAAGGTAAGGTTTGGTGCTTGGAGCTTCGCCCATGAAGTCCCCGAGATAGTCGCTAAATTAGCGACGCATCACCTTCTCAGAAGGTGTTAATGCTTCAATATAAGCAGGACGACTGAAAATACGTTCTGCGTATTTCATCAAAGGAGCTGCATTGCGAGACAAATCAATGCCGTAATGCTCTAAACGCCAGAGTAATGGCGCAATCGCCACGTCTAACATTGAGAAGTCATCACCCAACATGTATTTGTTCTTAATGAAAATAGGAGCCAACTGAGTTAAACGGTCACGAATCGCTAAACGAGCTTTCTCGTGATTTTTCTCAGCAGCTTTACCTTTTTCATTCTCCAAAGTTGAAACGTGAACAAAAAGTTCTTTCTCAAAATTGAACAAGAACAAACGAGCACGTGCACGCGCAACAGGGTCAGGCGGCATCAACTGAGGATGTGGGAAACGTTCATCAATGTATTCATTAATGATATTTGATTCATAAAGAATCAAATCACGTTCAACCAAAATAGGTACTTGGCCATACGGATTCATCACAGAGATGTCTTCTGGTTTGTTGAATAGATCAACGTCACGGATCTCAAAATCCATACCTTTTTCAAACAAAACCAAACGGCAACGCTGAGAGAACGGGCAGTTCGTGCCCGAATATAAAACCATCATAGGGTCAATCTCCTAATTATTTTTTTAGTGGATGTCTTTCCAGTAAGACTTATTCAAACCCCAAGCCAATACTGTAAATACTGCTAAGAACATCAAAACCCAAACGCCTAAACGCTTACGATCCAACTGCGCTGGCTCACCCATCCACTGGAGATAAGCAACCAAGTCAGCCATTGCATCATCAAACTCTTGAGGCTTTAGCTTACCTGGTGTAACTTGCTCAAAACCCTTAAATACATGAACTGTCTTAGTAGCATCATGCGGATCTTTTTCTTCAGCATACTTCGCTGTGCGAACACCTTGAAGCTCCCACATCACATGAGGCATACCAACGCTTGGGAAAGCTAAGTTATTCCAACCAGTTGCTTTTGTATCGTCTTTGTAGAAAGTACGCAAATAGGTATAAAGATAATCAGCGCCTTTAGCACGAGCAATCACTGATAAATCAGGAGGCATTGCACCGAACCATGTCTTAGCGTCTTTTGGTGACACCGCAACAGTCATCAAATCGCCTACCTTTTCACCAGTAAACAATAAGTTCTGTTTGATTTGCTCATCAGTTAAACCGATTTCGCGCAAACGGTTGTAACGCATGCTCACTGCACCATGGCAGTTTAAGCAGTAGTTAACAAATAACTTAGCGCCGTTTTGTAAAGCAGCTTGGCTATTCACACGCTTAGGCGCCGCATCCAAAGGATGACCGCCACCAGAAGCTTGAACTGAACCCACTGTAGCTACTAAAGCTAAGCTACCAAGAAGTTTCCATACTAATGTTTTCATTTTCTTATTTCCTTATGGGTTCGCGATTAGTGCTTCACAAAAGTTACGCGACTTGGAACTTGTTTGAACTCACCCATCTTGCTCCACCAAGGCATTGCCAAGAAGAAACCAAAATAGATCAATGTGCCCAACTGAGACACTTTTTCACCAATTGGTGAAGGTGCCTGAATACCCAAGTAACCCAAAATAACAAATGTCACTACGAATACTGCGTAGATATATTTGTGTGACTGTGGACGATAACGAATCGATTTCACAGGTGACTTATCAAGCCAAGGCAAGAAGAAGAAAATCACCACTGAACCACCCATGATGACCACACCCCAAAACTTCGCATCAAACAAGAAGAAGCCTGCAGCCAATACAACCAAGATACCAACACAAATACCTTGAAGTTTCTTGTCTTGAGTACCGCGGAATAATTTACCCAACAATACAGCAGCAAATAACCACATCGGGATCAAGAACTCAGATGTCACAGCACGCAACATAGAGTAGAAAGGTGTGAAATACCAAACTGGCGCAATGTGCGGAGGAGTCTTCAATGGATCTGCTGGAATAAAGTTATTGTGCTCTAAGAAGTAACCACCCATCTCTGGAGCAAAGAACACGATAAATGCAAAGATCATCAAGAACACACCAACACCTAAAAGGTCGTGTACTGAGTAGTAAGGGTGGAAAGGAATACCATCAACTGGTACCCCGTTAGCATCCAAGTTCTCTTTAATTTCTACACCATCAGGATTGTTTGAACCCACTTCATGCAAGGCAATGATGTGAGCAGCCACTAAGCCAATTAAAACTAAAGGCACAGCAATCACGTGGAATGAGAAGAAGCGGTTCAATGTTGCATCACCCACCACATAGTCACCACGGATCCACAATGAAAGATCTGGACCAACCAATGGGATAGCAGCAAACAAGTTAACAATCACTTGTGCGCCCCAATATGACATTTGACCCCATGGTAATAAGTAACCCATGAAAGCTTCAGCCATTAAACACAAGAAAATCGCGCAACCGAAGATCCACACTAGTTCACGTGGCTTACGATATGAACCGTAGATCAAACCACGGAACATGTGCAAGTAAACAACCACGAAGAACATCGATGCACCTGTTGAGTGTAGGTAGCGAACTAACCAACCCCAAGGTACTTCGCGCATGATGTATTCAACAGACTGGAAAGCCTTCTCTGCATCAGGCTTGTAATGCATCACCAAGAAAATACCTGTGATGATCTGAATTGCCAAAACTAAGATGGCTAAAGAACCAAAGAAATACCAGAAGTTAAAGTTCTTTGGTGCGTAGTACTTAGTTAAGTGACCTTCGATAGTTGCTGTGAGTGGAAAACGTGAATCCACCCAAGCCATTAATTTTTGTCCGCGCGAAGCATTCGCTGGAACTTCTTTTTCATGAAATGCCATGTCTTAGCTCCTTACGCTTTCTTATCTTCACCAATGATTAACTTTGTGTCACTCAAGTACATATGTGGTGGCACTTCCAAGTTATCTGGCGCAGGTTTGTTTTTAAATACACGACCAGCCAAGTCAAATGTTGAACCGTGGCATGGGCATAAGAAACCACCTGACCAGTTATCTGGCAATGATGGCTGTGCACCTGTTTCAAATTTAGTAATTGGTGAGCAACCCAAGTGTGAACAAATACCTACAGCGACCAAATATTCAGGCTTGATAGAACGATATTGGTTGCGAGCGTACTCAGGCGTTAAATCTTTAGGGTTACGTTCTGATTTTGGATCAGCCACATCACCTTCAGTCTTTTTAAGTGACTCAATCATTTCAGGGGTGCGACGCACAACCCATACTGGCTTACCGCGCCACTCAACAGTGCGCATTTCGCCAGGTTGCATGCCTGCGATGTCCATTTCAACTGGGGCACCTGCTGCTTTGGCTTTTTCTGATGGAGCAAATGTGCTCACTAAAGGTAGGGCAACTGCTGCTGTGCCTACACCACCCGCAACAGAAGTTGCGATGAGCCAGTTACGACGGCTCTTATCCATGCATTGATCACTCATTACTGATTTTCCTCTAGAAAGGCTATTTTTCACGTCAACGAGCGATTATAGCGAAAGCACCCCCTCGATTTAAACCCCATTAGGTCAAAAAAGATGCAAAAGATGCAAAAAAGTCATCAACTTACAAAGACTTACGAGATGAAGAAAAATCTTCAGTCTCGCCATTTGAGGCAAATTCTCTAGGCAGGGTTAGGAATATCGATAAATTGATGCTGGATACCCCATTTCTTGGCTATATGCTCTCCTAAAGCCTGAATGCCATATTTCTCAGTCGCATGATGCCCTGCAGCAATATAAGCCACCCCTAGTTCCTGTGAGGCATGGAAAGTGGGCTCAGAAATCTCACCACTGATGTAAGCGTCCACTTTCAATGAGGATGCTTCAGATATGTATCCTTGAGCGGCTCCTGTGCACCAAGCAATGGTTTTAATGGGACGCTTAGCATCACCAATCACCAAAGGATCACGCCCCAAACGAGACGCCATACCTCTGGCTAATTGACCTAAAGTTTTTTGAGAAGTGCTTGGTTGACCCTTCCAAATTAAGCCATCCATGCCCCCTCCAGAAACTGAGGGAACCGGCTTGCAATCTGTCCAACCCATGAGTTTTGCCAATTGGGCGTTATTGCCGAGCTGGGGATGTAAATCCAGGGGTAAATGATAGGCAAATAGGCTGATCTGATGTTCCATCAACAAACTCAAGCGACTATGTAGTTGTCCAACCACCCTCACATCATCATTTTTCCAAAACCAGCCATGATGAACCATCAAAGCATCAGCGCCCTCTTCAACTGCTGCCTCAATCAAGGCTAGGCTAGCGGTAACGCCTGTGACTATTTTCTTAATGGTGGGCTTACCCTGCACCTGTAGACCATTAGGGCAATAGTCTTTGATTCGCGAAACCTGCAACAAATCATCCAAATAAGTAGATAAACGATCTCTCTCTATAGAGGATGATTTTGCAGATCGAGTCACTCTTGAAGTCTTAGGCTTGGCTTTAGTTTTCATATTCGCTGATTTTTTCTCAACATTCCGTTAATCTAACAGCATGCTGAAACATCTTTGGTTACTTTTTGCTCAAATTGTTACTGCCTTACTGGCAGTACTCTTTATTGTGAGTACTTTTAAACCACAATGGTTAGATGGTAGTGGTTTTAGCAATTTTGGTCACTGGGGTGGTTCAGAAACTATCACGATCAAAGAATCTCATGTTGATCCTAGCACCCCCAACCCAGGGTCTCATCACGAAGCAGCAAAAAAATCGATGGTTTCTGTTGTGAACATTTTCACAAGTAAGAATGTACCCAAAGCTAAAAAGAGAAATAAGTCAGATCCTCAACAAAATGATCCATGGTTTAAGTTTTTCTTTGGCGACCCCTCAGAGAATCAAGAAGAATTTAATCCAAGCCTAGGATCTGGTGTCATTGTTAGTTCAGAAGGGTTAATCCTTACCAACCAACATGTCATTGAAGGTGCCGATCAAATTGAAGTGGCTCTTGCAGATGGCAGAAAAACAAGAGCTACAATCATCGGCAGCGACCCAGATACAGACATTGCAGTTTTAAAAATACAGATCCCTAATCTTCCCAGCTCTATTACTTTTGGAAAGATTGAGTCTGTCAAAGTAGGCGATGTTGTTTTAGCGATTGGCAATCCTTTTGGGGTTGGTCAAACAGTGACATCAGGCATTGTGTCTGCACTTGGGCGAGATCATTTAGGCATCAACACTTTTGAGAACTTTATTCAAACGGATGCTGCCATTAACCCTGGCAACTCCGGTGGTGCACTTGTAGATACCAGAGGTCATTTAATCGGTATCAACACGGCGATTTATTCCAGAAGTGGTGGCTCCATGGGCATTGGATTTGCAATCCCAGTCAGCACAGCAAAAGAAGTGATGGAATCCATTATCAAAAATGGTGGGGTAACTCGTGGCTGGATCGGCGTTGAACCGCAAAACATTACCAATGAGATTGCACAAACTTTAAAGATTGATAAAAACGGCGTACTGATTACTGGCACCCTACAAAGTGGTCCCGCTGACAAAGCTGGTATCAAACCAGGTGATGTACTTAAAAGTATTGATGGTCAAAGAATTAATGACATCACTCAACTTCTTAACAAAATTGCACAAACTCAACCAGGTAACAAGGTGAAGGCGATCGTGAATCGTAAGGGCAAAGATTTAGAGCTTGAGATACAAGTGGGCAAGAGGCCAGGTCCGAAGAAGCGATAAATTTTTTAAGAAATCACAAAAGAAAAAAGGCTTGTCAATGACAAGCCTTTCTAACTTCAAGTATCTAAATTAGAACTTGTAAGTTACACCTACTGATGTGGCGATTGGGCTTAACTTCAAAGTTCCAGCAGATGTATTACTTGCATTAGCAATTACATCTGTTTCAATTTGAATGTATTTAACATCTAAGTTAATGCCCCAGTTTTTAGTCAACATATAGTCTGCGCCAACCTGTGCTGCATAACCAACACTAGATGTTTCCACAGAGAATGCATTACCTAAACCACCCAAACCTAAATTACGACTACCAAAACGTGTGTAATTAAGACCAGCACCAACGTAAGGCTTTAATGGGCCAAATTGAGTGAAGTGGTACTGTGCCAACAATGTTGGAGGTAAAGCAGTGACAGTTCCCAAAGAGGTTTGGCCAGCCTTAACTTCAACTCGTTGAGGATAACTAAGTACTAACTCAGCAGCGATGTTCTTAGTAAAGAAGTAAGTAATATCAACTTCTGGAATCGTTTTATTCTTGGCGTTAACATCATACCCGCCTGGGCCAATAGCAGCAGTACTTTGACCATTATCCCAATTCAAATGGGTTGCACGTGCACGAATCATCCAAGGATTCTCTTGAGCCATAGCACCAAACGAAGCGATTGCTAAAAGCCCTAAAACTAATTTGCTAATTGTTGTTGTTTTCATTTTTACTTTCTTTCTGGTTATGTCATTCACGACATAACCAGATTAAACAAGCTAACAACTTGTTGAATTGACTTAAATCAACCAAACAAAAAAGCCATATTGATTCATATCAATATGGCTTTAGGTAAAAATAAAGATTCTCAGTGCGCCAAAATCTTAGATAAGAAATCTTTAGCTCTTGGTGAGCGATCTTCAGGCTTGTTAAAGAAATCATCTTTAGCGCAATCTTCAACGATCTTGCCTTGATCCATAAAGATCACTCGATTGCTGACCTTGCGTGCAAAGCCCATTTCATGAGTTACACACATCATCGTCATACCTTCATGAGCCAACTGAACCATCACATCCAATACTTCGCCCACCATTTCCGGATCCAGCGCTGAAGTAGGTTCGTCAAACAACATCACGATCGGATCCATACTTAAAGCTCTTGCAATCGCTACACGTTGCTGTTGACCGCCCGATAGCTGACCTGGAAACTTATCTTTATGTGCTGACAAACCCACGCGATCTAAGTACTTCAAACCATGAGCAATGGCCTCCTCTTTGCTTCTACCCAAAACTTTAATTTGAGCCAATGTTAGGTTTTCAGTAACAGAAAGATGAGGGAATAATTCAAAATGCTGAAACACCATTCCAACGCGTGAGCGAAGTTTAGGAAGGTTAGTTTTCGGGTCATGAACAGCAACGCCATCAACAGTGATTTCACCTTGTTGAAATGGCTCTAATGCATTAATTGTTTTAATGAGTGTTGATTTACCAGATCCAGATGGGCCGCAAACCACAACCACTTCTCCCTTTTGGATATTAGTTGTGCAATCAGTTAATACCTGAAAGTTACCGTACCACTTGGAGACGTTTTTCATTTCAATCATATTGATCTCTTATCTTTTCATTCTTTAACGAATAATCGCAACACGTTGCTGCAGAATTCTGACCAATCTAGATAAGCCGAAACAAATCAAGAAATAAATCACAGCAGCAGCTAAATAAGTTTCAATGGGGCGTCCAAAGTTTTTACCTGCCACCTCAAAACCTTTGAGCATGTCATAAGCGCCAATCGCATAAACCAAAGAAGTATCTTGAAACAAAATAATGGTTTGCGTTAGCAATACTGGAATCATGTTTCTAAAAGCTTGAGGCAAGATGACTAAGCGCATATTTTGCGCATAAGTCATTCCCATCGCTTGACCTGCATGGATCTGCCCACGCGGTATCGACTGAATACCAGAGCGCATGATTTCGCAGAAAAATGCAGCTTCAAAAGCGATAAAAGTAATAATGGCAGAAGCCTCTGCGCCAATGGGGCGCCCCAAAATGGCGGGCATCAAGAGGAAGAACCACAAAATCACCATCACCAATGGAATAGAGCGCATCATATTCACATAAGCAGCTGCTGGAATCTCTAAAAATGGTTTTCCAGAGAGGCGCATTAATGCCAAGAGCGTTCCAAAGAAGATGCCACCAATCGTAGCGATGATGGTTAATTGAATGCTAAATAAAAAACCACTGAGAACGTAGCTTTGAATCAGCTCCCAGCTATAAAAGGAAAGATCAATATTCATATGTCACCTTCCTATTAATGGCCACCGCCGCTAGCCGCAGCAATAAAACCAGGAACTCTTGTTCTAGATTCAATAAATGCCATGACGCGATTCACAGTTAAAGCAGATATGACATATAAAGCAGTTACACCTAAATAAATCTCAATACCTCTTGAAGTTTCTTCTTGAGCTTGCATCGCAAAGAGAGTCAGTTCAGCCACTGAAACAGCAAACGCTACTGATGAGTTCTTAATGATGTTCATTGACTCTGATGTCAAAGGCGGAATCACAATTCTTAAAGCCATCGGCAAGATGACATAACGATATGATTGCATGGTTGTTAGACCCATTGCCATCGCCGCAAAGCGTTGACCTCTGGGTAGCGCTCCAATACCAGCTCTGACTTGCTCAGCAATACGTGCTGAAGTAAAAAAGCCCAAAGCCAAGCTCACCAAAATAAATGAAGGCAAACCCTTCATCGCTGGAACAAGCGCAGGAACCACGTGATACCAAAGAAACACCTGAACAAGTACAGGAATATTTCTAAATAACTCGACCCAAACATTCCCTAAGGTTGTTAATGAGCGAGTAATGAAATTATCGGGGGGTAGCGTTCTAAATGTACCCATCAGGATACCTAGAATCATCGCCACTAATAAACCAAGAGCTGAAACCGATAAGGTCCAGCCCCATGCAGATAACATCCAATCGAGGTAGGTAATTTCTCCACCTGTCCCAAAACAGACAGGGGAGAAATCTTCCTCGAGAGTACTTTTACAAAATACTTCCCAATTCCAAGACATTAAATATATTTACTTTCTACTACTTGCTTACTTGCTTGGTTGAGAATTACTTCTTAGCGTACTCTTCAGCAGGCTTGTCGTTTGGATTAGCCCAAGCATCTTTAGTACTTGCTGACAAAGCTAGACCCACTTTATTGCCTTTTGGTGGAATTGGTTGCAAGAACCATTTATCCCACAATTTAGCCAAAGTGCCGTCTTTCATCATTTTCTTGATGCTGTCATCAACAGTTTTCTTGAATGCTGGATCATCTTTACGAATCATGATCGCGATAGGCTCAACAGCAATCACCTCACCAACGATTTTGAAGTCTGCTGGGTTTTTAGAGTTGGCGATGTTACCTGCCAAGATTGAACCGTCCATCACGAACGCATCAGCACGGCCTGACTCTAACAACAAGAAGCTATCCGCGTGGTCTTTACCGAAAACCTCATCAAAGTTTACGCCAGTAGCGCGCTCATGCTTACGCAATAGTTGAACTGATGTTGTACCAGTTGTTGTGGCCACTTTCTTACCATTTAACTGAGCCAAAGAAGTAATGCCTGAATTAGCTTTAACTGCAATACGCACTTCTTCTACGTATGTAGTTACAGCAAATGCCACATCTTTTTGACGTGTTGCATTATTAGTTGTTGAACCGCACTCAATATCAACTGTACCGTTAGCAACTAACGGTAAACGATTTTGAGAAGTCACCGCTTGATACTTGATATCAAGTGACTTTAATTTCAATTGTTTTTGCACATCACCCAAAACTCGTTGGCAGATTTCAACATGGTAACCAGCATATTTGCCATCACCCACCGTGTATGACAAGGCGCCTGAAGATTCGCGCACACCCATTGTGACTGCGCCAGATGATTTAATTTTTGCCAATGTGTCTGCTTGCGCTGAGGCAACCAAACCTAAACCTAACATTGCTGCTACTAATAAGTTCTTTTTCATTGCTGCTCCTTCGTTGTTATTCAAAACCATTAAAAATGGTCATTTCATAGATCAAACTAATCAAGCTAATCAAAAAAAGCCAGATTTATAGTTTTTAGCAGATTTTGACAAATAAAGGGAGAGGGGCAAGCACCTATTTTGTGCAAGCAGGCTCAAATCATCAGGCTAATTTTAGTTCCTGACTGGGGCTCGCTGAATTCATTCAAATACGGGCTCTCTAAAGCAACTCTCAGGTTGTGTTGCAATGCAATCTCTTTGACGATTGACAAGCCTAAGCCACTACCAGATTCACCACTATCGCCCCTAAAAAAGCGATTAAAGACTTTATCTTGATATTGCAAGGGAATACCTGGGCCATTATCAATAACACTCAGTCCGTGTCGGTCGATTTGGATCGTGACATGACTACCTCTTGGGCAGTAACGCAAAGCATTGTCAATTAAATTCCCAATACATTCAGCAAGCAACAGTTCAGAACCTCTAATAACTAATTCAGGAACTTGGATATCTACCCCTAAATCAATCCCTAGTTTTTGAGCCTGAGGGTAGTAGTCCATCACCAAATTCTTAGACAACTCAACTAAATCTACCGGCTTACTTAAATCAATTTCATAGCCATGCTCTGCCTTGGTCATTGATAAAAGCTGCTCAGTTAGACGCACGGATGTATCAGCAGTTTTTGATAAGCCATCGATAATTTTGGAAAGCTCATCAGTCATGGGTTCTTTTTTTGCCAGACCCACTTGTGTTTTAACAATCGCCCAAGGAGTTCTTAACTGGTGAGCCGCATTACCAATAAATCTTTTTCTCAAGTTAACTAGATTCGTTAATCTTGATAAATAAATATTTAAGCTTTCAATAAAAGGTACTAATTCTTTTGGTAATGATTGACTGTCTATCGTGCTGAGATCAGCTTCATCACGATTAGCCAATGCCTGGCTAAAGCCTTTAATTGGTTTTAGAGTTTTATTGATAACCAACCAAATAAGCGCTGTTAAGCCCATCAACAAAAGTGTTTGTCCAGCCAATAACTCACGCAAGATGTGAGAAATCAGCGATTTACGAGCCTCAAGAGTTTCAGCTACTTTAATGGTCACCAAGCCTCTTACCTGAGTCCGGGCTTTGGGTTGAGAGCTCTCAACTAATGAATGTTTTAAAACGGCTAGACGAATCGGTACACCATTTAATTCTTGATCCTGAAAACTCACCAGCGAAAAATAATTAACATGATTTTGTGCAGGATCTTCTGGATTCGGTAATCGCGCATTACCGACTAAATGTTTATTCTCAAAATCCAAGACCTCATAAAAAAATCTTGAACCAATATTGTTTTCAAAAAGATAAGTGGCTGATTGTGGCACCTCGACCTGCAGTTGCCCATCTTTTAAGCGTAGCTCCTCTGCTACTGTTCTAGCTGCAATGTATAAAGAACGGTCATACGCCGCATTAGCAGCATCAACCGCATTCTTATAAGAGAAAAAAGCATTGATCAGAGTGAGCCCTACCAGTGGCAATACCAGCCAAGCTAATAGCGCTTGCTTGAGTGACTTGAGTTTAAACATCATGCCTCAATCCTCAAGATGTATCCAATGCCCCGCACTGTCGCAATCTCGCAACCCATTCCTTGATGAATTTTTTTTCTAATTCTGTAAATCAGGACCTCAACTGCATCCACTGCTGCAGGCTCACTCTGAAAGACTTGATCATGTAAAAAATCTTTTGCAACGACTCGATTTTTTCTTTCAAACAAGATTTCTAATAATTTACTTTCTCGAGGAGTTAAAGAAATTAAATCTTGTTTGCAAAAGAAACTGCCATTACTTTTGTCAAAACTGATAGCACCATAACTTTCAATAGAATTAACCATCTGGGGTGATCTTCTTAAAAGCGCATGCACTCGCGCATCTAATTCTTCTAAGTCGAAAGGTTTAGGTAAATAATCATCAGCCCCCGCATTTAAACCTTTGACACGATCCCCAACATCAGCCCTAGCAGTCAAGATCAATACAGGTACAAAGTCTTTTCTAGCCCTAATTTCTTGTAAAACTGATAAGCCATCGCGCTTAGGTAAGTTGAGATCCAAAATAACCAGCTTAAAGTCATGGTCATACAGTTGATGTGCAGCTTCATTTCCATCGCTCGCCAAAGTAACATCCAAGCCCATTTTTCGAAGGGCTGAGCCTAACCACAGGGCTAGCTCTTGGGTATCTTCAACAAGTAAAACTTTCATTAGGGTAAAACCTTAGTCCTTTTGACAGCCAATTGACAGTGGCATTTGTCATGATGCCATGGTCATAGCTATATGACTTTAGTTATTTAGCAATTTAACCAATTTATCAAGCAAATAGGAGTTATACATGAAATTATCACGCAGAGACTTTCTAGCATATAGCAGTGCTTTAGGTGCTAGCACCTTGTTGCCATTTAATGTATTGGCTCAAGGCAAACCTCTATTTGACTCAATCAATATGTTTATTCCGGCAGCACCTGGTGGTGGCTGGGACGGTACAGGTCGAGCCATTGAAGCCGCGGCAAAAGATGCTGGCCTAGTAGGCTCATTCCAGTTTGAAAACGTTGGCGGCGCTGGCGGCATGGTGGGCTTACCTCGCTTTGTTAATCAACGTAAAGGTCAAGGCAATACATTGATGGTTGGCGGTTCAGTGATGGTAGGTGCTGCGATCACCAACAAGAGCCCTGTAACGATGAAAGACGTTACCCCCATTGCAAAATTAACAGAAGAAGCAGGTGTGATCGCTGTTCCTGTTGATGGCAAGATTAAGAACTGGAAAGATCTTGAGGCTGCATTTAAAGCCAATCCAAAAGCTGTATCAGTAGCAGGTGGTAGTGCAGGCGGTACAGATCATCAACTTCTTGGTTTGATCATTAAAGCACTTGGTAAAAACCCAAGAGATGCTGCTTATGTTGCTTTTGCTGGCGGTGGCCCTGCTAACGCGGCAATTCTTGGTGGTCAAGTGACTGCTGGTATCTCAGGTTACTCAGAGTTTGAAGAGCAAATCAAAGCTGGTCGTATGCGTGCTATTGCTGTTTCTGGCAATAAACGTATCCCTGGTATTGATGTACCAACACTCAAAGAACTTGGCGTTAACGTGACTGCTGCGAACTGGCGTGGTGTTTTTGCTGCTCCTGGCATCAATGCACAACAAAAAGCAGCTTTAGTTGATTTGATTACTAAGATGCACGCATCTAAAGGCTGGAAAGAAACTTTAGAAAAAAGAAAGTGGACAGACGTCTTCACAGCAGGCGCAGCATTTGAGACACAAATCAAACAAAGCATTGCTGATACTGAGGCTGTTCTGAAAGAGCTTGGCTTAGCATGAACGCCAAAATTGTCTCCGGTTTATTGTTAGCGCTATGTGCTATTGGCATTTGGCAAGCAACAATTATTCCTGAGTCAACCATGTACTCTGAGGTTGGGCCAATCTTGGCCCCCTCAGTAGTGATTGGTGTTTTGACTCTACTGGGAATTATTTATTTATTAAGCTCCATCAGAGGTAAATCTCCTGACTGCATTGAGTCAGAAGATGAAGTGCCATTAGAAGGTGGCAATACAAGGCTTATTTATTTCCTTGTCGCCGGAATGCTTTTCATTTTTTTAGTCAAGCCGATTGGCTTTTTAATTCCAGCAACCATTTGTGGTGTCGGAGTTGCCAAATCATTTGATGCTCCAACAAATCTGAAAACTATCTCTATTTGTTTGGCGATTACGCTGGCATTTTGGGGACTATTCTCAGCACTTCTTGGTGTTGATTTAGGTCCACTATTTAAACTTCCTTTTTAAGAACTAAAAAATATGGGTTCATTTGACTCCTTAATGCAAGGCTTTGCCGTTGCATTACAACCAATGACTTTAATGTATGGTTTTCTTGGTTGTCTTGTCGGAACATTGATTGGTGTCTTACCAGGTATTGGGCCTGCACTAACCATTGCTTTGTTACTGCCATTAACTTTTAAAGTACCAGCAACAGCTATGTTTGTGCTGTTTGCGGGCATCTATTACGGCGCGATGTATGGCGGTTCAACCACTTCCATCTTATTAAATACACCTGGTGAATCAGCCACGATTGTTACTTCTCTAGAAGGCAATAAGATGGCTAGACGTGGTCGCGCGGGTCCTGCATTAGCAACAGCTGCGATTGGTAGCTTTATTGCTGGCACGATTGGCACGATTGCATTGACCTTCTTTGCTCCGTTGGTTGTTGATGTAGCACTAGCTTTTGGTCCTGCTGAATACTTTAGCTTAATGGTTTTAGCTTTAATTATGGTTTCTGCAGTACTAGGCAACTCTGCGCTTAGAGGGTTAATCAGTTTATTTGCTGGCTTATTGTTTGGTTTGGTTGGTATTGATTTGCAAACAGGCCAAGCCAGATTTACTTTTGGGCAAGCTGAACTTCTAGATGGCATTGAGGTCACCATTGCAGCCGTTGGTTTATTTGCGATTGGAGAAGCTCTTTATTTAGCTTGGCAAGGTAAAGAGAATAAGAACTCTGAAGTGCTTAAAGTTTCAGGCAGTCTTTGGTTAAGCAAAGAAGATTGGAAGCGCTCTTGGAAACCTTGGATCCGTGGAGCTTTTTTTGGATTCCCTGTTGGTGCCATGCCAGCTGGTGGCGCTGAGTTACCAACACTCCTATCATATTACACAGAGAAAAAGCTTTCAAAAAACCCAGAAGAATTTGGTAATGGTGCTATTGAAGGTGTAGCGGGTCCTGAAGCAGCGAATAATGCATCAGCTGCAGGTGTTTTGATGCCTCTATTAACACTAGGCATTCCAACCTCTGCAACAGCCGCGATCATTCTGTCAGCATTTGAGTCTTATGGTATTCAGGTAGGTCCACAGCTATTTACTCAACAAAGTGGTTTGGTGTGGACTTTAATTGCCAGCTTGTACATCGGCAACGTTATCTTATTAGTTCTGAATCTACCTCTAGTCGGGTTGTGGGTGAAGTTACTTAAGATTCCTCCACCATGGTTATACGCTGGCATTATTGTTATTTCAGCAGCAGGTGTTTATGGCTCTGGTAATTCAGCGTTTGATGTGGGCTTACTGTTCTTCTTTGGTTTGCTCGGGTTTGTGATGCGTCGCTTTGATTTCCCAGCGGCTCCCATGATCATTGGTTTGATCTTAGGGCCAATGGCTGAACAATCGATGCGACAAGCAATGACGATTAGTCAAGGTCAATGGAGCACATTCTTTACAAGACCTATTTCAGGATCCATCATGGCTCTTGCAATTGCTCTACTAGTTATCCCACCGATTATTAAAATGGTGAAGATCAAACGCGTAGGGCACGCACTCAGATAATCATTTCAATAAATAAAATTAACAAAAAAGTCCTTCAAATAATTGAAGGACTTTTTTTATTGAATGATTTTTTTATTTCTTAACTCAGCGATTTCTTCTTCTGAGTAATTCATCAACTTCAGCAACTCTTGAGTATGCTGACCTAAATCAGGGGGATCCATGCGAATCGGTAATCGCTCCCCTCCCAAAGTAATGGGCAATAAAGGCGTCTTTGTAACCTCACCAGCATGCGGACCTGAACTCATTCGAACCTCACCTAAGCCATTGGTGGCTAATAAATGAGGGTCTTCAAATAAGTCTTGGGGTTTCGTGATCGGCGCGTATGGCAAACCATTTTTCTCAAAAATGGCAGCCACTTCATCAAGGTCTATCGTCAAGAAGAGCTCTCTTAGAATGGGTAGGAGCAAGCTTCTATTTTGAACTCTTAGATTATTAGTTTTCAATCGCTCATCAGCTCTCAAAACTTCTAATTTAAAAGCCTGACAGAATGTCTCCCACTGCGTATCTGAAACAACTGCCAAAAATATTTGTTCTTGATTTTTAACTTCAAAAACATCATAGATACCCCAGGCAGAAATTCGGCTAGGCATGGGTGATGGCGCTTTACCAGTGGTTGCAAATTGCATCATGTGCTGACCAACTAATAAAACGTTATTTTCAAATAAAGCCGATTGAACTTCTTGACCTAAACCCGTTTGATCTCTTTCTTTTAGAGCTGCCATGACACCAATGGCACCAAAGATGCCACCCATGATGTCATTCACTGAGCTGCCCGCTCTCAAAGGACGTCCCTCAGGGCCTGTCATATAAGCAAGCCCGCCCATCATTTGTACCACTTCATCAAGCGCAGTCCGATGATCATAGGGGCCGGGCAAAAACCCCTTGTGAGAGACATAAATGAGATGAGGGTATTTTTTAGCAAGGGTTTCATAGTCAAACCCATAAGTTGCCATCATGCCGGCTCTAAAGTTTTCACTCACTACATCAGCGCTAGCTATGAGTTTTTCAACCAGCTCTCGTCCTTCGGATGTCTTTAGATCAACTGAAATACTTTTCTTATTCCTGTTGAACATAGAAAAAAAGCCGGCACCAGACCCTAGTAGATGGCGAGTTTTATCTCCCTCCAGTGGTTCAATTTTGATAACCTCTGCACCCAAATCAGCAAGTACCATACCGCAGGTGGGGCCCATCACCATATGTGTGAATTCAATGACGCGAATACCAGAGTAAGGCAGGCTCTTTTTAACCATTCAATTCAAATCCCTTAGGAATACCCGCCTCAGGAGTCATGCCATAGATTTGCTCATTCGGCAGCGCAGCTTGCAGCACTTTTCTAGCAGCTAATAATTTTTCAAATTGAATCCCAGTGCTTACACCCATGGCTTCAAACATAAAAACTAAATCTTCTGTCACCACATTACCTGATGCCCCAGGGGCATAAGGGCACCCGCCTAAGCCGCCCTGAGAAGCATCAAATGTTCTGACACCCTCTTCATAGGCTGCTAAACAGTTAGCCAACCCTAAGCCTCTAGTGTTGTGCATATGAGCCGCTCCGGCTTTAGAGCCCAACTCTTGGAATAGTTGTTTAAACAAACGTTTAACTTGAGCAGGGTTTGCGTATCCCGTTGTGTCGGATAGACCCACCTCATTAACCCCCATATTGGCTAATGCCACTGCCAAAGAAATGACTTCAGACTCTGGCACTTGCCCTTGAAGTGTGCAACCAAATGCTGTTGAAATACCAACCTCTACGGATACATGAGGAGCTACTTCATTTTTTAACTTCACAATTTGAGCAACTTGCTCCACCATCTCTTGAGGAGTCTTACGAACATTGGCTAATGAATGCGCTTGGCTTGCAGATACAGGAATCGTTAATTTATCAACCCCCGCCTCAAGGGCTGCCTGAGCACCCTGGAGATTAGGCACCAAAGCTAAAACAGTTCCTAATTGCCATGACTTGGATTGCCGCACAACTTCTGGGGTATCTGCCATTTGTGGCAAAAGCTTAGGTGGTACAAATGAGCCCACTTCAATTTCTTGAATACCTGAATCGTATAAAGCCTTTAACCAGAGCAACTTCTGCTCTGTGGGCATGATGCTTTTAATAGATTGCAATCCATCGCGAGGTCCCACCTCGCTAATCTGAACTTGTTGACGTTTCATGATTTCATTGTAGTTAAGAATCATGAAATCTGCCGAAAAACCTCAAATCAAAATTGAGCCGCCACAAACTTTTTAACTGGTGTTGGCTCTCGCATTTCATTAAGTGCCACAAAAACAATTTCACAAGCTGTTGTCTTTGTATAGCTGCCCTCTGTAGGGTGAGCAGAACGAACTTCAACTTTAATTTTCATACTAGATCGTCCTGTAGAAAGAATGCTTGCCTCAACCTCTACTAGATCCCCGATTGCAATGGGGCGAATAAAGTCAATGTGGCCTACAGATGCTGTGACGCAATAAGAACCTGACCAAGCTGAGGCACAAACATACCCAGCCTCATCAATCCATTTCATGACGGTGCCGCCATGAACTTTCCCACCAAAATTGACTGTGCTGGGCTCTGCTAAAAATCGCAAAGTAATATTAGACTGCGACATGAAATTTATCTTTCTAGGCTAGTGATGGATTGAGATCCAAATAAAAAGGCCTATCAATTGATAGGCCTGTTCTGACAGAGTAAAAATTAATCAGCAGTCAATTTTGCTGTTTGTACAACTTTTTTCCATTTAGCCAAATCATCAGCAATTAATTTCTTAAATTGCTCAGGTGTACTTGTTTCAACGTCAGTACCTTGACCTTCAATTTGAGTAATCACAGCTTTTTCATTTAATACCTTATTCATCGCTGTATTGATTTGCTGGACAACAGCTTTTGGTGTTTTTGCTGGAGCAAATAAACCATACCATTGAGTCACATTCACACCATTGATACCAAGCTCTTTCAATGTTGGCACATTAGGCAACACTTGTGAACGCTTATCACCAGCAATAGCAACAGCAGTTAGCTTGCCGCTTTTAACGTGTGGGGCACCTGTAAACAAACTTGGGAACATGATTTGTGTTTGACCAGCCATCGTATCTGTTACAGCAGGTGCGGAACCCTTGTATGGCACGTGCAACATATCAATGCCTGTATTCATCTTAAATAACTCTGCTGCAAAGTGAGGAGCTGTTCCATTACCTGCTGAGGCATAGCTCACCTTACCTGAATTAGCTTTTAAATAAGCAATCACGGCTTTAGAGTCTTTTTCTTTTAATGTGCCACTAGCCACCATTAATGTTGGTGAGTAACCCACTAAACCGATAGGCTCAAAATCTTTGATCGGATCATATTTCAATTTTTGCAATGCTGGGTTCATGCCATGAGTTGCCACATAACCAAACAAAATCATATGACCATCAGCTGGCGCTTTAGCCACATATTCAGCAGCAATCGCACCATTAGCACCTGGCTTATTTTCAACAATGATTGTTTGACCCAATAAAGGTCCCATTTTTTGCGAAAGAATACGAGCCATCGCATCATTACCACCACCAGCAGCGGTTGGAACAACAATCGTAATTGTTTTACTTGGGAAATTTTGTGCATTAGCAACGCTCAAGCCCAAGCTTGTTAATGCTGCTACAACTGTAGCGATCATTTTTGTTTTCATCATCTTGAATCTCCTAACTCTCTTGATTAACTTATTTGGGTGGAATGACTAATTCACCCTGCATAATTTTTCGAACAGTCCGCACAACAGATGCTCGCTCTAAAACAACTTCACCTTCTTTATTTCCAACTTTTAATGCAATTTGAATTTTTCCTGACGGATGGCAAATGTTGACTACATGCTCACCCGCTGGAATGCTGGATTTATTAGCAACAGTGCCAGGTAAAACAAAAGCGCTGGCAAGACCAATCGCTCCTGTAACAGCATGCGATGTATGGCAACGCTTTGGCGTGAAGTATCTTGAGTTGATAGATAACTGATCTTCATGCTCACCCAATAAAACTGGCTTAGGAATGACACTATCAGTCACATCGCCCAAACCCATCATGGCACCAGCCTTTAAGCGGATGGCATGCAAGCGCTCGATTAAACCCGGATGATCATCTAATTCAGCAGCAGTTTCAGTCCCTGTTAGACCAAAATTTTGAGCACGCATCATCACCATGGGCATCGCTGCATCAATACAAGTGACCTCGATGCCATCAATGACATCTACCTTGTTACCCGTTGGAAATACTTTGCCAGTAACTGCGCCCCATGCGTCTAAAAAACTTAAATAAACAGGTGAACCTGTACTGGGAACGCCATCAATAGCAAAATCACCATCGTAGACAACAGCGCCGTCTTTCGTCTTCACGATCACATCAATGCGCGCTTTGGTATTAACGTTGAAAACGCGTACCAAGGTTTCACCTTCAACTAGTGGAACTAAACCTTGCTCGATGGCAAAAGGACCAACGCCTGCCAACATATTGCCGCAATTAGGTCGGGTATCAACGACTGCTTCGGCTACCCCTACCTGAGCAAATAAATAATCAACATCACAGTCAGCCTGAGTTGATTTGGAAACAATGGCTACTTTGCTTGTTAATGTTGTGCCACCACCCAAACCATTAATTTGAGTGGCATGACCTGCACCAATCGCACTAATTAGTACATGATCTCGATCTTCGATCGATTCTGGCAACCATTCTTTTAAAAAGAATGGTCCACGAGACGTGCCAGCTCTCATCAATACGCAAGGTGTTGTTTTGTTCATGGAAGAGGATTATGGGGGTCAGAGATCATTTTGTTAATTGCAATTTTATGAATTATTATTGCAATTAACACATCAATTGAAATGGCAAAAAATGAGCATTAATTTCGACCTTCATGACCTACAAGCCTTTGTAGCGGCGGCTGAGTTCAAGAGCTTTAGAAAAGCAGCTGAATTCGTCAATATCTCTCAGCCAGCCTTTAGTCGCCGCATCGATAAGCTAGAGCAATCGCTTGATGTGCGCTTGATTGATCGAAATACGAGAAATATGGAGTTGACGCATGTCGGGCGAGAATTCGCCAGAAAAGCAAGACTCATCCTTGATAACTTAGATGAGGCTCTACTGAGCATCGAAGAAGTCGGTGGAGCTCGTATGGGGCAAGTCACGATTGCTTGCGTACCATCGGCTGTGTACTACTTCTTGCCACAGGTTTTGCGCGCCTATCATGCAAGCTATCCGCGCATCAAAATTAAAGTCCACGATGCCAGTGCTAACCAAGTGTTATCGGTGGTAGCCAGCGGCGAAGCAGACTTTGGCGTGAACTTTATTGGAGATGATGAACCTGGGATTGATTTTCAAACCATTCTTGAGGAACGATTTGTTGCAGCCTGCAGAAAAGATCATCCCTTAAGTAAGAAAAAAGTAGCCACCTGGGAGGAACTTAAAAAATATGACTTCATGAGCGTATCAAAATCATCGGGTAACCGGATGCTTTTAGATATGGCTCTTGCGGGAACCAGCGACAAACCAAGCATTGTTTATGAAGCTCAGCACGTCACAACCTTATTAGGTCTTGTGGAAGCCGGAATGGGTATTGCTGCAGTGCCATCACTAGCGATGCCATCAAAAGATCACGCGGTGTTAGCAAGTGTCCCGCTTATTAATCCCATTGTTTCAAGAAGAATTGGCTTGATTAAGAGAAAAGGCCGAAGCTTTACACCTGCGGCTGAGAGACTCTATGAGTTGCTGCTAGGCTTTGAAAATAACTTCAAAGCCTAGCTTATTAATCAGCACCTAATTTAAGGTTACTAGGCAATCTCTTTTCAATAGCCCACTTCAATAATGCAACACCACGATAAATGCCATGCATGAACTTGCCGTAAGGCATGGTGATAAAGAAAGCCATCACGCAACCCAAATGAATCGATAAGGTTAGCGGCATCCAGATACTATCTCTTAACACTAACAAAACTAAACCTGATAAACCTGTTAAGAAAAGTAAAGTCACAAATCCAACATCCATGCCTTTTTGCGATGGATCGCCATGCAAAGGATGTCTTTTAAAACGCAAATGAAGAAGCCCTAAGGGACCAATGACTAAACCAATGCCACCTAATGTTCCCAAGATAACTGGCAAACTTAAATAAGGGTATGGCGCTCGATAAGATAAGAAGTAGTGATAGATCGTTGCCACTGAAGTAGCAGCAAAACATAACAAGAAACCGTAGAACGTGAAATGATGGAAGATGCGACGTGCTTTAGTGTAGCGATCACTTTCTTCATTACATCCCTCACCATGACCACCATCTAAATACTTCAAAGTAGCAATCGAAGTGACTGCTTCTTGGACGCTGCCGCAAGAAGCTTTATCTAAAGGAGAATTTTTAATAAATTTTGCAATGCTCATCAACATGGCAAAAATTACAAGTCCAAAAACGGAACCAAACATCCAAACCAAAGTGTTATGACTAAACGCTTGATAGAAGTTACCCGCTTCAGAAGGTGCCCAAAATAAGCCACCCTTAAGATAAGCAGAGAGCCCCAAGAAAAATGCCAAAGCAAATGAAAGAACAATCGCCAAAAATAAACCATTGCGCTGATACATTTGC
>SSFP01000009.1 GCA_008015455.1 Polynucleobacter sp.
CTTTAGAGCATTCAATCAGTATTTGCAGGAGATCCTTTAGCCATCCTCAGAATGGGGACTCTCCTACATAAAAGATACTAACTTCAATAAATAAAGGCCTCTTGCGAGACCTTTAAAACTGACGCTAACATCCATAATTTTAGAAATTAAACCTTGCGGAAAACAATCGTTCCGTTAGTTCCGCCAAAACCAAAGTTGTTTTTAACAGCCACATCAATCTTCATATCGCGAGCTGTATTAGCGCAGTAATCTAAATCACACTCAGGATCTTGATTAAAGATATTGATCGTTGGAGGTGATTTTTGATGATGTAAGGCCAAAACGGTAAATACTGACTCCAAACCACCTGCACCACCTAGAAGGTGACCAGTCATCGATTTAGTCGAATTCACCACCACACCTTTAGCGGCAGCACCTAAAGCTGCTTTCAGAGCTTCAGTTTCGTTCTTATCACCCAACGGCGTTGAAGTACCATGGGCATTCACATAATGCACTTGGTCTGGGTTAACACCCGCATCCTTCAAAGCATTGACCATACAACGACGTGGACCGTCCATATTAGGTGCAGTCATGTGATAAGCATCACCACTCATACCAAAGCCAGCAAGCTCAGCGTAAATCTTCGCTCCACGCGCTTTAGCATGTTCATATTCCTCAAGAACCAATACACCAGCACCCTCACCCAAGACAAAACCATCACGGTCTTTATCCCATGGGCGTGAAGCTGTTGCAGGATCATCATTACGGGTGGATAGTGCACGAGCAGCAGCAAAACCACCGATACCCAATGGGGAAATCGTTGATTCAGCACCACCGGCAATCATCACATCCGCATCACCGTACTGAATGAGGCGAGCAGCCAAACCAATACTGTGAAGACCTGTTGTACAGGCAGTAACAGCAGCAACGTTAGGACCTTTGAGGTTTAAGTTGATGCTCAAATGCCCGGAGATCATATTAATGATCGAACCAGGAACAAAAAATGGCGAAATACGACGTGCGCCACGATTTGTATATTCCGTATGAGTTTCCTCAATCATTGGTAAACCACCAATGCCTGAACCCACCAAGACACCAATTCTTTCAGAATTGGCTTCGGTAACAGTTAAGCCAGAATCACGGAAAGCTTGCGTGCCTGCGGCAATACCATAATGAATAAATGTATCCATATGGCGAGCTTCTTTAGCGGGGATGTAATCCTCGATATTGAAACCTTTGACCTCACCGCCAAAATGAACGGCTAGACCAGAATGATCAAACTTTGTGAGCGTTGCAATACCACTGCGACCCGCTAACAAATTTTCCCAAGCTTCACCAACGGTATTACCGACTGGAGAAACCAAGCCTAGTCCGGTCACAACTACCCGGCGCTGTCCCTTCAACTGGCTCACAGCTGATTAGCCTTGTTTGGACTTGGCGAAATCGATAGCCAATTGAACAGTAGTGATCTTTTCAGCTTCTTCGTCTGGAATCTCGATGCCGAACTCATCTTCTAATGCCATAACCAACTCAACTGTGTCGAGAGAATCTGCACCTAAGTCATTAACGAAAGATGATTCATTCTTGATTTCTGATTCGTCTTTGCCTAATTGCTCAGCTACGATTTTCTTAACGCGTTGTTCGATGTTATCCATGTAATCCCCCAAGGGTTGTTGTAAAAATGTTGAAATTAGATTTTATCAGCTTATTTGACCAAATTAGCTCAAATAAAGTCCACCATTCACATGAAGTGTTGTTCCCGTGATGTAACCAGCGCCCGGAGAGGCTAAAAATGCCACCGCATGGGCGATATCTTCAGGGGTTCCAAGGCGTTGCAAGGGAATATTCACTTTTAATGAATTTTGTTGCTCTTCTGAGAGTGCTTTGGTCATATCAGTGTCGATAAAACCAGGCGCCACGCAGTTAACGGTAATGTTACGGCTACCAATTTCGCGAGCAAGGGCACGTGTCATACCAGCCACGCCTGCTTTCGCAGCCGCATAGTTAGCTTGACCTGGGTTACCGCTACTACCCACCACAGAGGTAATATTAATAATGCGACCACCCTTAGCTTTCATCATCGGGCGCAATACGCCACGAGCCAAGCGGAAAACAGCACTTAAATTAGTATCAATGACAGAAGTCCACTCTTCGTCTTTCATGCGCATTGCCAAGTTATCTTGGGTAATACCCGCATTATTCACTAAGATATTAAGCGCGCCGCGCTCTTTCACAATGCTATCAATGAGGGCTTCGCAAGCCTGTGCATCATTCACATTTAAAACAGCACCCGCACCGCCTGTTGGGGCAAGAGCTGCCTGAATATCCTTAGCACCAGATTCACTCGTGGCTGTACCAATCACAACTGCACCTTGCTTAGCTAATTCCATCGCAATCGCACGACCAATACCGCGGGATGCGCCAGTTACTAAAGCAATTTGTCCGGTTAATGTACTCACAGATTCTCCTGTTTTCAAATAGTCTTATATCGTTATTGGCTTTTTAATCGTCAATATTTACGCTTTAATGACAGCCATCACCTCAGCCAAAGTAGCTGGGTCATAGACAGCCAAACCATTCAATTCACCATTGATGCGTTTGGTCATACCCGCTAATACCTTGCCTGGACCGCACTCCACAACGTGCGTTACACCTTGACTAGCCATCGCCTGAATTGTTTCTACCCAACGAACTGGTGCCGCAGCTTGTCTTACGAGAGCATTTTTAATCGCTGCAGGATCTTTTAAAACCGCAACATCCACGTTGTTAATCACATCAATAGATGGCGCCTGGAATGTTTTATCGGCAAGATAGGCTTCTAATTTCTCTGAAGCCGGCTTTAACAATGATGAATGAAACGGTGCAGATACCGGTAAAGGTAAGGCACGTTTAGCACCTGCTGCTTTTGCTAACTCACACGCTTTTTCAACACCCGCTTTAGATCCAGCAATCACCACTTGTGCTGGAGCGTTGTAATTCACAGCCTCTACCACTTCTTGGGTTGCCGCTTGAGCATCAGCACAAGCCTTGCGCACAGCATCATCATCCAAACCGAGAATGGCTGCCATACCACCTGTACCAACAGGGACAGCATCTTGCATCGCTTGAGCACGGAAACGAACCATCGGCACAGCATCTTTAAATGAAATCACCCCAGCAGCTACCAAAGCACCATATTCACCCAAGCTATGACCAGCCATCACAGAAGCCTCAGGACCACCAGCAGCTAACCAAGCACGATAACAAGCAACGCCTGCAGTCAACATCACAGGCTGTGTGTTTGTGGTTAAAGAAAGTGCCTCAGCAGGACCTTCAGCAATTAATTTAGCAACATCTTCACCTAAAGCTTCAGAAGCTTCATCGAGTGTTCTTTTAACTTCAGAATGATCGCCCCAAGCATTCAACATACCAACAGCTTGTGAACCTTGACCTGGAAATACGAAAGCAAACTTCATGATGTGATCCTGTTATTTTTTATCTTTTAGATTTATCAATTCGATGAATTAAGTAATGTGTCTTTATTGAATATGTTTTGATCGATGTCTTAGTACTTCACAATCGCAGCAGCCCAAGTAAAACCACCGCCAACACCTTCCATGAGCAAGTGTTGACCGCGCTTAACTTGTCCGGCACGAATCGCAGTATCCAAAGCTAGAGGAATCGACGCCGCTGAGGTATTGCCGTGATCTTGCACAGTCACTACCACATGATCACGTTCAACACCTAACTTCTTAGCCGTGCCTTCCATGATGCGAATATTGGCTTGATGCGGTATTAACCAATCAATATCTTGAGGCGTCAACTGTGCTTTCTCTAAGACTTCTTGAGCCACTTGCTCTAATACCTTCACAGCCAATTTAAAAACAGCCTGACCGTCCATTACCAAGAAAGCAGACCCTTCTAAAGCGCCGTTATCGGTGCGTCCTGGCACACAAAGAATATCGCGATGACTGCCATCGGCATGCATAGCTGTTGCCAAAATACCTGGCTCATCACTTGCACCGATCACCACTGCACCCGCACCATCACCAAATAGGACGCAAGTACCACGATCTTGGAAATTCAAAATACGTGAAAAAGTTTCGGCGCCCACGATCAAGATCTTTTGATACATGCCGCTACGAATAAAGTTATCAGCCACAGCTAATGAGTAAGCAAAACCTGAGCAAACGGCTTGCACATCAAACGCTGCACAACCATTCGTAATCTTTAACTTATCTTGTAAAACGCAAGCTGTACTTGGAAAGCCTCCCAAGTTATCTGGTGTAGAGGTTGCCAAAATAATTAGATCAATCTCATTAGCAGATACACCCGCTGCTTCAAGCGCTTTTTCAGAGGCTCTTAAAGCAAGGTCACTTGTTAATTCACCATCAGCAGCAAAATGACGTGCACTGATACCACTACGAGAAAAAATCCACTCATCACTTGTTTCGATACCATCCTTAGCCAATTTAGCTGTGATATCAGCATTAGTGACACGATTAACTGGCAAATAACTGCCAGTTCCTAAAATTTTGGCAAATTTTCTTTGGGCTATGTTTTGAGTCATACAGTCCCCTGATCTGCTGGAGCAACTTGGCTAACTGTGAATGCGTCCGCCACCTTACCCACCATATTATTTTTTGCACCTTCATAAGCGCGACGCAAAGCTGTCTTAAAAGCTTTTCGATCAGCTGATCCGTGGCTTTTTACAACCAAGCCTCTTAAACCTAAGAGTACAGCACCATTGTAATTGCGATGATCCACGCGATTTTTAAATCTCATCAAGACTGGCATTGCAGCTAAAGCCATTAATTTGGTTAACCAACTACGGCCAAACTCTTCTTTAATTAATCCAGAAATCATGTGCGCCAAACCTTCACTGGTTTTCAAAGCCACATTACCTACGAAACCATCACAAACCACAATATCAGTGGTTCCTTTAAAAATGTCATTACCTTCTACGTTACCGTAGAAATTAAGCTTACTTTGACGTAACAGTTCACCAGCCTCTTTCACAACTTGGTTACCCTTGATGACTTCTTCGCCGATATTCAATAAACCAATACTTGGATTAGCCACCCCATCCACAGCGCGCGCCATCACATCAGCCATTTGCGCGAACTGCAGTAAATGAAGCGCTTCACAATCAGCGTTCGCGCCCAAATCTAAAACAGTGGTGGCGCGACCCAATTGATTAGGCATCGCCGCTGCAATCGCAGGACGGTCAATACCATCTAAAGTTTTGAGGATGTAACGTGAGATCGCCATGAGTGCGCCGGTATTGCCAGCAGAAACCGCACCATCAGCCAAACCTTCTTTGACCTGTTGGGCACTCACGCGCATGGAAGAGTCTTTTTTCTTACGCAAAGCGACTTCAATGGAATCATCCATAGTAACCACTTCGGATGCGTGGACGACCGTGATTCTCCCCTTGATATCAGGAGATACCTTTGCCAACGCCTGATTAATTAGATCAGCGTTACCGACAAGTCTTATATTTAAGTCTGGCAACTCGGCCAGAAGGTCTGTGCTGGCGGGAATTGTGACCACTAGACCGTGGTCTCCACCCATTGCATCAACAGCTAGCGTGACGCTCATTAAGATTCTTGATTAAGAAAAAAGCGGCAACTCAAGGTGCCGCCCATTCTATTCCCGTAGGAGATTAGTCGTTCTTAGTCTTAACTACTTTACGACCACGATAGTAGCCATTAGGGCTAATGTGGTGACGTAAATGCGCCTCACCAGTTGTTGGCTCAACTGCCAATGAAGGTGCAGACAAGAAGTCATGAGCGCGGTGCATGCCACGCTTAGACGGTGATTTTTTATTCTGTTGAACAGCCATGTTTTAACTCCTAAACGAAGCTAAGATTCTAGCACAAACTCATTGTTTTTTCAGCTTTTCTAGGATTGCAAAGGGGTTAGGCTTCTGAATAATGATCTCTTCCGAGCCCTTTTTGAGTTTTTTAGCCACTTTTTCAAGATCTTCGGGTCGACAGGCACCAGGACCATGTTTAGCCACTAATGGAAGGCTCAAGAGCAACTCATCCTCGATGGCATCCATCAAATTGAAGGTTTCACTGGCAACCAAAGCGTCCTCAGCATCTTGATTTTCCTCATCAAAATCCCACGCTTCAGCCTCTTCCTCGGTATCAAAAAGGATGTAATCCCGGTCAGAATCGATAGATTCCATAAAAGGCTGCAAACAAGCCTGGCAGACCAATGGAAGATCGACCGCTAAACGTAAGTGCATGTATTGCAAGGGAATTCCGCCTAAACGCTCCTCAAACCAAGTACTCAACTCCCAATGCACAAGGGATGCCTTGAAATTGCTATCTGAGACGATTTCCTGTGACAATCGAGGAAAGACAGATATTTCTAGAGCGCCTTGCCCTAAAAATGTCACCCCCGAGCTTAAATCTATCGATTGAAGATCTTTAGGATTATTCGGCAAAATGCGGGTTGTCGATTTATTTGAATTCATACCGAAAGCATAAATGAGCGTAGCCACCAGCCCAAGCAATTTATCAACAAAAATAGCTTCTGAGCCCCAAAAACTGATTTTGGCTTCCACTTCCAAATATAGAAAAGAGCTTTTAAGCCGTCTAGGGTTGCCATTTACCTGCATTTCTCCTGAAGTTGATGAAACACCTCTGCCACGAGAAACCCCAGAAGAGTTAGCTTTACGCTTAGCTAAAGCCAAAGCTTTAGCCATTGCCCAAAAAAACCCAGGGGCTTGGGTGATTGGATCAGACCAAGTACTTGATTTACATGGTGCTGCCATGGGTAAACCGGGCGACCACGAAAGAGCTATGGCGCAACTCCAACTCTTACGTGGCCAAACTGTCAACTTCCACACGGCTATTTGCCTTGCTCTTGGAAACAAAACACAAGTACTCAATGTAATTACTAAAGTGCGCTTTAGAGAATTAAAAGATTCTGTTCTAGAAGCCTATCTTTTAGCTGAAACACCTTATGACTGTGCTGGCAGCGCCAAGTCAGAAGGTCTAGGCATTTGTCTATTAGAAAAAGTAGAGAGCGAGGATCCCACCGCTCTAATTGGTTTACCTCTGATTGCAGTTTGTACATTACTGCGTGACGCAGGTTTTAGGATCCCGGGGTAAACATGGCAGGCATTTTGTACCTCATCCCCAACACGCTTGGCGATGAACATCGTGAAGAACAATTATCAAGAGTCTTACCTATCGATACGATTGAGCGCGCTGCTCAATTGCGCCACTGGATTGTTGAGAATGCAAAAACTGCAAGATCCTTTCTAAAAGCCATTAGCACTCAACGACCACTCGCATGTGCCATGCAAGAAATGATCATGGCTGAATGGCGCGGACCTGGCAAAGAGCAAGCAGGCAAAGAGGCTGTTGATCTCAAAAAATTATTGCAGCCATTGCTTGATGGGCATGACATGGGATTGATGTCTGAAGCCGGCTTACCAGCCATTGCTGACCCTGGCTCAGATATCGTCAATATGGCGCATCGATTAGGCATTACTGTGCGCGCCATGGTAGGCCCCAGTTCTTTATTGCTCGCTTTAATGTCAAGCGGCATGAATGGTCAAAGCTTTGCATTTCATGGTTACTTACCTGTTAACGCCCATGAAAAAGCGAATGCTTTAAAACAACTGGAACAAGAATCCAAGAAAAAACGTCAAACCCAATTGTGGATTGAAACACCTTACCGCAACAGCGCCATGATCGAAAGCATGTTGCAAAGCCTTCAAGGACAAACTCAAGTTTGTGTCGCTGCTGATTTAAGTCTTCCTTCTGAATGGGTACGCTCACAAACAGTCAGTGCTTGGCAAGCGAACATCAAAAAAGAGCCTGGATTACTCCAAGCTCTTCATCAGCGTCCTGCGGTATTTTTGCTCTTAGCTTAACTGCTAGATTAGCTGCCACTTAATTGCTGTAGCGTAAGTGCTCATTCTTTAAGAGGACTTTCGTCGCACCCTCACCCATGGCTGCACCAAAACGTTTAGCCACGCGCTCTGCTAAATTCTCTTTGGTCGTGTAGTCCACTAGATCAGGCGCCTTAAAAACATCTCTAGCGACTGAGTCAACCGAACCCAAGGCGTCGGTCAAACCTAACTCAACACTTCTGGCACCATTCCAAACTAAGCCAGTAAAAGTCTCAGGGGTTTCTTTTAGACGCTTACCCCGACCATCTCTCACAACCTTAATAAATTGCTCATGTACTTCAAGAATCATTTCCTGAACAAAAGCTTTTTGCCTGGGATCTTCTTTCGAAAAAGGATCCAATAAAGCTTTATTTTTACCAGCAGCAATCACGCGTCGCTCGATACCTAACTTATCCATTAAGCCAGTCACACCAAAACCACTCATGATCACACCAACAGAACCCACCAAGCTAGCTTTATCCACATAAATTTGATCAGCAGCGACCGCTACATAGTAACCACCGGATGCACAAATTTCTTCCACCACCACATGTAGTGGCTTTTCAGGATATTTGGCACGCAAACGCAGAATCTCGTCATGAATAATTCCTGATTGAACAGGTGAACCACCAGGACTATTGATACGCAAAATCACACCTACACTTTCAGGGCTCTCAAACGCAGCATTTAAAGCACTATTGATAGCTTCTGCACTTGCAGGTGTATTAGGAGCTATCTCTCCATGCAAATCGACCAAGGCTGTGTGTTTACCTAAAGATGCTTGGCGCCCAAGATCCATATCAAATAGATTGATAGCCACACCCACAAAAACGATCAAAGTCATCACTCGAAGAGCTGCTCTCCAACGACGACCTCGGCGTTGCTCTTTCATATTCTCTAAGAGGAGATGTTCTAGAGCTTGGCGCTCCCACACTTTTTCATCTGACATGATGACTCTTTCGCAAAAACTTTAAAAAAGGATAAATAGATTGTCTGTTATTTTTTAGATCTATGCATAACTTGCCAACCATTGCGACAACTCAGCAACGTTGGATAAACAAGCTTTAGGGTTTTCAGTTTTTAAAACATGTTCAGGATGAGCGCCATAAGTTACAGCCACCGCATCAGCGCCCGCATTATTAGCCATCAATAAGTCATGAGTGGTATCGCCAATCATCAGCACCTTTTCCATCGGCACCATCAAACCTTCTGATAACTCAAGCAACATACCGGGGTGAGGCTTAGGGAAAGTTTCATCAGGGGTGCGCGTATCTACAAACACGTCATGAAGATCATGAAAATCCAAAGAACGATTCAAGCCTTTACGACTCTTGCCAGTAGCCACAGCTAAAAGGTGTCCTTTGTTTTTTAGTTCATAGAGTAATTCTTTAGCGCCCTCAAAAAGACTAAGCTCATGATCCTTAGAGAGGTAATGAAAGCGGAAACGATCCACCAACTTAGGATGATTTTGGACTGTCACCGTAGGCACTGCTCGACGCAGCGCTTCTTGCACACCCAACCCAATCACATGACTTGCCATCGAATCATCGGGAACAGGTAAATTTAAATCACGACAAGCATCCTGGATACAACGCACAATCGTTGGCGTTGAATCCATTAAAGTCCCATCCCAATCCCAAACGATTAATTCGTATTTCAAAATGCTATCTCTATGGATTGATTAAATCACTGGATTTTCTAGAACACCGATACCAGCAATTTCAATTTTGACCGTATCGCCCTTCTTCAAAAATTTAGGCGGCTTAAATCCCATCCCAACGCCACTCGGTGTACCTGTAGCGATCACATCACCAGGATAGAGCGTGATACCGGCTGATAAATTTTCAATGATGGTTGGGATGTCGAAAATTAATTGTTCGGTGGTGCCACTTTGGCGTAATTCGCCATTAACCCAACACTGAATCGATGCCTTGTTGGCATCCAACTCATCCACTGAAACCAACCAAGGCCCCATGGGACAAAAAGTATCTAAGCTTTTGCCCACATGGAATTGCACATGCTTCGCTTGCAAATCTCTCGCACTGACATCATTGATGATGGTGTAACCCCAAATATAGGAGGCAGCGTTTTCTTTTTTAACGCCTTTAGCTTTTTTAGCAATAACCACCGCTAATTCAGCTTCATAATCCATTTCCGTAGTGACTTGAGGATGGCTATCGATCGCTGCTTTTGTGCCAATAACGGATTCAGGAACTTTGCTAAAAATAACGGGGTGCTTGGGTAAATTAGCCATCGCACCTTGAGCTTCGCCCAACTTACTATCCTTGATTTCCTTCACATGATCTAAATAATTTTTACCCACACAGAAAATATTTCTGCGAGGTTCAGGAAGTGGCGCCATTAAACATACATCTGCTAAAGCAATCGCTGGACCTTGCGCTGGTAAAGCTTGTCCTTCAGCCATCATTTCAATCACCGCTAAAGCCCCTTGCTTAGCCTGCTCAGGGCTTAATAAAAAAGGACTGACGGTTTGCAGATCAGCTGACACGCTACCTACATAAATCTGATCTTTATATTGAAAAGTTGCTAGCTTCATTTTGTCTCCAACGTTGATGCTACTTAGTTAGTTATTTGATTGATTATTTTATGGATGAACTGATAAATCCTGTCTCTATCTTACTGAGATTCAAACTTTTTGAATGCTTCTGGCATCGGCGCCTCAAAAGTCATCTTCTGCTCCGTCTTAGGCTGCCTAACCGATAAGTGATGTGCATGCAAAAGTAAGCGTTTGGGTTTTAAAACTTTATCCAAAGCTTGGTCGCCATACTTGTCGTCCCCCAAGATGGGGTGACCATAAGTTTGAAGATGTACCCTAATTTGATGGGTTCGACCTGTCTTGAGCTGAGCTTCCACCAAACTACAGAGTCCATCCAAGTAATTAGCCTTTACCCGAATATTGGTATGACTAGCCTGCCCACCATCATGGGATACTTTGACACGCCTCTCCCCATTGGGTAGCAAGTATTTCAAGAGGGGATATTTCAGAGGAATGGACTTATTAGAAACCGGCAATGCGCCATGCACTATCAAGTAATAGCGTTTTTCCATCTGACCTTCACGGATTTGCTCGTGAAGGTGGACTAAGGCGCTACGCTTCTTAGCCAACATCAAAATACCTGAAGTATCCCGATCCAAGCGATGCACTAACTCTAAAAACTTAGCATCAGGTCTTTGAGCCCTCATTGCCTCAATAAGCCCCAAAGAAACTCCAGAACCGCCATGAACAGCGATACCCGATGGCTTATTAACTACTAAAATGCTGTCATCTTCATACAAAATCTCAATTTCTGCGCTTATCTTGCTTGAAAGATAGTCATTTTGAGGGGCTTTGCTTTCAGCCACCCTTAGAGGTGGGATTCTTAAAACATCGCCTTCTTGGATTTTTTGGCTGGCGTCCGCCCTTTTTTTGTTAATTCGGACCTCTCCGGACCTAATAATTCGATAAATATGCGTTTTTGGCACGCCTTTAGCCATACGAAACAGAAAGTTATCTAGCCTTTGGCCAGCTTCCTCAAATAAAACAACATGTTGGGATACCGAATTACTGTTCATATGTCATATAATGACCTATCTTGCTGCGCAATATCAAATTTATGATTTGAAACTCGTGCGCCAAGCTCGGTCCGGGATAGCCGAATGATATTCCCAGGGTTCGCCTCTCCCCTGAAGCAATGAGACGCAGAGTTGGCTGGCATAGTGCCGCGAACTGCGAAACAGATAAAAGAATTTAAGCGCGCGCTGACCCGCAAATAAGAATAAGTCAGCGAGCGTAGTGAAGTAGTCATCACAGAGGATTGTCTCGCACAATCCCTTCTATTCCGTTTCGCGCCCCGCGATGGCTGCCAAGCCGCAGTACGGAGTTATTATGAAAAGAATGTTGTTTAACGCTACCCAGCAAGAAGAGCTGCGCGTAGCCATTGTTGACGGTCAAAAACTGATCGATATTGATATTGAAACATCTGGGCGTGAACAACGCAAAGGCAATATCTACAAAGGTGTGATTACACGCATCGAACCTTCCTTAGAGGCTTGCTTTGTGAACTATGGTGAAGAGCGTCATGGCTTCTTACCATTTAAAGAAGTTTCTCGTGCCTACTTCAAAGAAGGTGTGGATGTTCGTAACGCTGGCATTAAAGATGCTTTGCGTGAAGGTCAAGAAATCATTGTTCAAGTGGAAAAAGAAGAGCGCGGCAATAAAGGTGCGGCGTTAACTAGCTTTATTTCACTAGCTGGTCGTTATTTGGTATTGATGCCTAACAACCCTCGTGGCGGTGGCGTATCTCGCCGTATTGAAGGTGAAGACCGTAATGAACTACGTGAGGCAATGAGTCACCTCACAGTGCCAGATGGCATGAGCATTATTGCCAGAACTGCTGGTATTGGTCGCACCGCTGAAGAACTTCAGTGGGACCTTAACTACTTAATGCAGCTTTGGAAAGCCATTGATGAAGCAGCCAGTGGCAACCAAGCACCGCTTTTAATCTATCTTGAATCCAGCCTAGTGATTCGCGCTATTCGCGATTACTTCCAGCCAGATATTGGCGAAATCTTGATCGATACCGACGAGATTTACGAGCAGGCCAGCGCGTTTATGTCGGTGGTGATGCCAGACAATATGTCTCGTGTGAAGCGTTATCAAGATGACGTACCACTTTTTTCACGCTTTCAAATCGAACATCAAATTGAGACTGCATACTCAAGAACAGTTTCTTTACCATCAGGTGGCGCCATTGTGATTGACCATACAGAAGCTTTAGTTTCTGTAGACGTTAACTCTGCTCGATCAACTCGCGGTTCAGATATTGAAGAGACTGCAGCTAGAACCAACCTTGAAGCGGCTGATGAACTTGCTCGCCAAATGCGCTTGCGTGACCTTGGTGGTTTGATCGTGATCGACTTCATTGACATGGAGTCTTCAAAGAATCAAAAAGATGTTGAGCAACGCTTAAAAGATGCTTTGCGCCACGATCGCGCTCGCGTTCAGATGGGCAAGATTTCTCGCTTTGGTCTTTTAGAACTCTCTCGTCAACGTTTGCGCCCTGCTCTATCAGAAAGCAGCAACGTGACTTGCCCACGCTGTAATGGCACAGGTCATATTCGTGATACAGAATCTTCTGCGCTACAAGTACTTCGCATCATCCAAGAAGAGGCTATGAAAGAAAATACCGCAGCAATTCACTGCCAAGTGCCAGTGGATGTTGCAGCATTCCTCCTAAATGAGAAACGTGCTGAAGTTATCAAAATTGAAAGTCGCTTCAAGGTCAATATCTTGTTGCTACCCAATAAGCATTTAGAAACACCGCATTACAAGCTTGAGCGTTTACGTCATGACGATCCACGTCTGGATGATCCTAAAGCTAGTTATGCGATGGCTGAAGAGGCTAGCAAAGAACTTGAATCAGACACAATCTTGAATCGTAAAGCGGAAGAAGCTAAACCTCGTCAAGAAGCAGCAGTTAAAGGCGTTCGCCCAAGCCAACCTGCTCCAACAGGCGTGGCACGCCCAGAACGTAAGAGCGCTTCTGAAAAAGCATCTTCTGGTGGCTTGATTGGTTTCATTAAGAAATTGTTCGGCGCTAAAGAAGAAAAGCCAGAAGAGAAGCGCCCAGCTCGCGAAGGTCGCAACGACCGCAATGAACGTAACGGACGTAATCGCAACCGTAACCGCAATCGCAACAAAAACGAAGGCGGCAACCAAGCGAATCGTGAAGGTGAAGATAAAGCTGAGAACAAAGAAGCCCGTCCTCAGAAAAATCGCAATCAACGCCAACAGCGTGAGAATAAACCTGAAACTGCTACAGAAGCAAAAGCAGGACCTAAGGATATTTTGACGCATGGCGATCACCCAGCAACACCTGAAGGCGAGGATCGCCCACGTGGACGTAATCGTCGCGGTCGCAACCGTGGTCGTGACCGTGCTGAGCGCCAAGACAATGGTAACGAAGTTGCAGCAGTTACTGCTGTTATTGCTGCTACTGAAGTGACTACATCTGAAACCTCTACTCAGGTTGAAGCGACTATTGCTAGCCCTGCAGTTCAGCTTGCTCCTGTTGCTGAAGCTGCGCCAGTTGCCGCACCAGCGATTTCTTCTGTGACGGAAGAAAAGCCAGTTGCACCTGCTGCACCCGTCGCTATTGCGCCAGCAACTCCTACCCCATTACCTAAAGTTGAGTTCCAGCCATTACAAGCAGCTGAGTTAGATTCAGTATTAGCAACTGCAGGTATGGTTTGGGTGAACACAGATAGCCAAAAGCTAGCTGAAGTGAAAGCTCAAATTGCCGCTGAACCCGTGATCAGCCATCCGCCACGCGAACCGAAACCACCTGTTGAGCTTTCTAATGAGCCGATGGTCTTGGTTGAAACTGGCGGCAAAGAGCAAGTGATCGAAAAGTAAACTTAGTTCTACAATGGGGGAATATGTCAGAAAGAGTTATTCCCCTCATTGATGAACGCCAAAGGAAGATTGGTAGTCATGTGCCGGCCATACCGGCACAACTACACACTCCTAATGGACTTATCTCTGATCAGAGAGGCCGACAACTCCACGATTTAAGAATCTCAGTCACTGATCGTTGCAACTTTAGATGCACTTATTGCATGCCTAAAGAAGTCTTCGATAAGAATTATCCCTATCTTGGTCATGGTGATTTACTAAGCTTTGAAGAAATCACTCGCCTCGCCAAAATTTATATTGAGCATGGCGTTGAAAAAATTCGTCTTACAGGTGGCGAACCTTTACTTCGCAAAAATGTCGAAAAGTTAATTGAGATGTTAGCCGCTCTTCGCACTCGAAGCGGCCAAGCTCTCGACCTCACTCTCACCACTAATGGCAGCTTACTTCGCAAAAAAGCACAATCTCTCAAAGATGCTGGCTTATCAAGAATGACCATTAGCCTTGATGGCTTGGATGATCAAATATTCCGCCAAATGAATGATGTTGATTTTCCGGTGGCTGACGTCTTAGATGGCATTGAAGCCGCTCGTGAAGCAGGCTTTCAAAATCTTAAAGTCAACATGGTGGTTAAAAAAGGGACGAATGATCAAGAAATCATTCCGATGGCTCAATATTTCAGAGGTAGCGGCGTCACGCTGAGATTTATCGAGTTCATGGATGTTGGCGCATCGAATGGCTGGAATATGTCAGAAGTTCTACCATCCGCTGAAGTGATTAAAAAAATCCACGCAGCATTTCCGCTCAGCAATATTGATCCTAACTATCCTGGAGAAGTGGCTGAGCGTTGGCAATATGTGGATGGTCAAGGAGAGATTGGCGTGATCTCAAGCGTCACTCAAGCCTTTTGCAAAGACTGTACGCGTGCTCGCTTATCTACCGAAGGCAAAATGTATCTCTGCTTATTTGCTACTGAAGGTTATGACTTAAAAACTCTTCTCAGAGAAGGTCGCTCCGATTTAGAAATTAGCAATGCTATTGCTCAAGTATGGCAACAGAGAAATGATCGCTACTCCGAACTAAGAGGTTCCCCAGAATTAGCTAATAAAGCTAAAGTTGAGATGTCCTACATTGGTGGCTAAGCCAAGATTGATTGACGATATTTATGAGCCATACATCTTCAGCGCCCTCATCACTTTCAAGACTTGAATCAGTCACCAATCAGCTGAATAGCTATAGCGCTGAGTCACTCAAAGTCGATGAAGCCATCCAAATACTTCAGAGTTTTGTTGCCACTTTCCCTGGTCAACTGACATCTGAAACAGTCGGAATCTATGAAGCTTTAGGTCGCATACTCGCCCAAGACGTCATCTCCCCCATCAATGTTCCATCTGCTGATAACTCAGCGATGGATGGCTATGCTTTTAATGGTCAATCGATTAACTCTTCAGAAAAAACATCTCTTACTATGATTGGTAAGGGCTTAGCAGGGAACGCTTTTTCTGGCTCTGTTCAAGTCGGAGAATGCGTACGCATCATGACGGGTGCGATGATGCCTCAGGGATGCGATACCGTCATTCCTCAAGAACTCGTCCAAGTAGATGGTGATGTCATTCAATTCAAATCTCTCTCGGTTAAGCCTGGTGATAATCGCCGCCTAAAAGGAGAAGACTTAAGCGCAGGTCAAGCTGCGCTTCTCGCTGGAAAAATCATTCGCCCCGCTGACCTGGGTCTGATTGCATCTTTAGGCATTGGCGAAGTGAGCGTTTATCGTCGCTTAAAGGTTGGATTTTTTTCAACGGGTGATGAGCTTCGCTCGATTGGTGAACAACTAGACGAAGGTTGTGTTTATGACAGCAATCGATACACCCTATTTGGGATGCTGACTCGCCTTGGGGTTGAAGTGATTGATTTTGGCGTTGTGAAAGATCAAGCGGATGCCTTAAGAAAAGTGTTTTCTGATGCTGCCTCAAAATGTGATGCCATCATTACTTCTGGTGGTGTATCCGTTGGAGAAGCCGACTACACCAAGCAAATCATGCGCGAATTAGGCGATATTGCTTTTTGGAAAATCAATATGCGCCCTGGCAAACCCATGGCATTCGGGTCGATTCAAGCAAATGGTCACCAAGCAGTTTTATTTGGTTTGCCTGGCAATCCTGTTGCCGTGATGGTCACCTTCTATCAATTTGTTCGCCAAGCTCTACTCAAAATGTCTGGCGCTACACAAATTGAAGCACCCCAAATGCAAGCCCGGTCGTTGGGAACCATCCGTAAGCGCCCAGGACGCACTGAATTTCAAAGAGGCATCGTCTCAATAGACCCATCTGGTCAACGTACGGTGGCTATTACAGGCTCTCAAGGTTCTGGGGTTTTACGCTCGATGAGCGAAGCCAACTGCCTGATCATTCTTCATCATGACCAGGATACCGTTCAAAGTGGTGACTGGGTGGATGTCGTGATGTTTGAGGGCTTAATTTAAATCCTTGGGAAAACTTAGGCTCTCAGCCTGTTTTTGATTATTGCAACGCAGCAGAGTCATTCATCTTGGTATAGAATGGCGCTTAATTCGTTGATACCCCATTGACCTTTGATTAATTAAGCAAAATGCCCAGCACTAAGTACACCAAAAAGGAAGTTGTTTACGTAGACCCCTTACACACAGCAAAAACGCTGGTTTTGGTTTATTTGAGCTTTTCTGTACCCGTGGTTTTACTGGCTTTATTTGTTGCTTTTATTAGAGATGGTGAATTACCTGGGTTTACAGTTATCTCTGCATTAATTCTGAATGCTCTAGTTGGCTTTGGCTTACTGTGGTTAGCCTGCAAAGTCTACAACTGGGTAGCTGATCGATTTGGTGGTATTGAAGTGGCAGTGAGAGACACCGCCACTCCAGAAGTCAAAACTCCATCCAATCAAGACTAAATCCTTAGTCTCGCACCTTAGCTCAATAAATTCGGCGGAGTCTTACCAGCAAGACCCGCTAAGCAATTCTCGATCGCTAATTCAATCATGGCTCGTCTTGTCTTTTCGGTCGCACTAGCAATGTGAGGCGCTAAGACAATATTTTCTAACTCGAGCAACTCAGGGCGAACCACCGGCTCACCTTCAAACACATCAATGCCAGCAGCGAAAATGCGTTTTTCTTTAAGAGCCTTAGCAAGAGCCAACTCATCCACAATGCCACCACGTGCGACATTCACGAGAGTAGCTGTTGGCTTCATCAAACTCAACTCTTTCTCACCGAAGAGATGGTGATTTTCAGGTGTATAAGGCATGACCAAAATAATGTGATCGGATTCTTTTAATAAAGTATCTCGATCAACATAAGTGGCACCGCACTCCTTTTCAAGCTCAGGCGATAAGCGCGAACGATTGTAATAACGCACTTTCATACCAAAACCTAGCGCTCTTCTAGCGATGGCTTGACCAATGCGCCCCATCCCCATAATGCCTAAGGTGCTGTGATGGATATCCATCGATAGAGGTGTGTCACAGATTGAAAATTTTTCCCAATGCCCTGCTCTTAACCAATGTTCACTCTCTGTTAAACGTCGAGCTGTTGCCATTAACAGCGTAAAACCAAAATCAGCAGTGGTCTCAGTTAAAACATCTGGGGTATTGGTAGCCATGACTCGGCGAGCTTTGAAAGCAGGCATATCTAAATTGTTGTAACCAACAGCGATATTAGAAACAATCTTTAAACGCGGGGAAGCCACCAAGATATCTTCATCGACACGCTCACCACCAGTCACAATGGCAGCATCTTTGTCAGCCATGGCAGCCTTGAGGTCAGCTGCCGCCCAAATCTTGTCATCTTGATTAGATTGAACATCAGCTACTGCTTCTAACTTAACTAAAAGATCCGGAAAGATCTCTCTAGCCACCAAGATCTTTGGTTTTTGTTGGTTTTGACTCATTTTGTCTCCTACATTTCTTATTGTGTTTTTAACGATGATCTACCCAATAACTCCAGAAGACCTCGAAACTTGATTGTATGTCATTGATTTAGCGCATATACAAATCACTAAATCATCTAAAAAACTAGGTTTTTAATAGATTACCACTCTCTTGCTGAGATAAAATACTGGTTTTGATTCAGATCGAGATTGATTCATGACATACGTTGTAACTGAAGCCTGTGTTCGTTGCAAATATACTGATTGCGTAGATGTATGCCCAGTTGACTGCTTCCGCGAAGGTCCTAATTTCTTAGCGATTGATCCAGACGAGTGCATCGATTGCGCCGTTTGCGTTCCAGAATGTCCAGTCAACGCTATTTATGCTGAAGATGATGTACCCGGAGATCAGCAAGAGTACATCAAGCTAAATGTTGAATTGGCTCGCTCATGGCCTTCCATCACTAAATCCAAAGAACCTCTTCCAGATGCTGAGGAATGGAAAGATGTAAAGGGCAAACTAAAAGAATTAGTTCGCTGATGAATAAAAAAGGGATTGAAATTCAATCCCTTTTTTGTTTTAAGCCTTCATCAACTAGTCTCGAGACATGGCTCTCGAAAGAATCACCACCGGAATCAAGCCAGTCAGCACAATGGTTAAAGCAGGCCAAGCAGCCTCCGCTAAACGCTCATCAGCCGCCAATTGATAGGTAATGACCGCCAAAGTATCAAAATTAAAAGGTCTTAAGACCAGCGTCGCTGGCAGCTCTTTCATCACATCAACAAATACTAACAAGCCTGCTGTTAAAAGACTGCGTCGCAAAAGTGGCAAGTGAATACGGCTTAATAGCTCCCACTTATTCGAGCCCAAACTCATCGCACTAGCATCCATACTTGGCGTAATCTTGCTAAGACCTGCTTCAACTGTTTGCAAACCAGAAGATAAAAAGCGTGTGAGATAGGCGTAAATCAAAATCAGAAATGAGCCCGATAAAAGCCAAGCAATATCTAATTGAGATAAAAGTACCAAAATTCCAACTGATAAAACTGCGCCAGGGACCGCATAACCCAAACTGACCATGCGGTTAGCTAACAACTGAATACCACCCTTTGCCATGCGAGCGCTATAGGCTAACCAAACTGCAATCATGACAGCTAATAAAGCGGTAACAGTTGACAACGTTAAGGTATTACCTAGCCAACTCCAATAGCGCTGGTTCAGAGCTTCGTTACTATTGATCGCTAAATACGCCATGATGATGACTGGCAAAAGGAAACCAAACAACATCGGCAAAGCACAGGCTAAGCTAGCCCAAAATGCTTTTTGACCTTGAAGACGCCAAGGTTTGATTTGGCGAAAACGCTGACCGCTGGCGGCAAAACGCATTTGACGACGGCTCGCATGCTCCAACATCAACAATAAAAAGATAACGCCCAACAATGCTGCTGAAAGCTGCACGGCTGCCACACGATCACCCATACCTAACCAAGCTCTATAGATACCTGTGGTCATGGTTTGAACACCAAAATAGGACATCGCACCGTAATCAGCTACTGCTTCCATCAATGCCAGTGCCACACCAGCCATCGTAGCTGGACGAGCCATCGGTAAAGCCACTTGCCAAAAAGCTCGCCACGGACCGGCGCCCAGCGTTCTAGCGGCATCCATTAAGCGTGGGCTACGCTCTAAAAAAGCAGTACGACATA
>SSFP01000010.1 GCA_008015455.1 Polynucleobacter sp.
ATGATGTAATCAACACCTTCAGGTGAGTGGTTGGTATCAACAACAGCAATCACAGGAATACCCAATTTCTTAGCTTCAGTGATAGCAATCTTGTGGTAACCAACGTCCACTACAAAAATAGCGTCTGGTGTACCAGCCATATCCTGAATACCACCCAACGATTTTTCGAGCTTTTCGATATCACGGCTAGCAGTTAAGGCTTCCTTCTTAGATAAACGCTCCCAGTCACCGTTTTCACGCGCAGCTGTCATATCTTTTAAGCGCTTGATAGAACCTTTAACAGTTTTAAAGTTAGTTAATGTACCGCCCAACCAACGAGCATCAACATAAGGCATGCCAGCACGTGCAGCCTCTTCAGCGATGATCTCTTTAGATTGACGTTTTGTACCCACGAACAAAATTGTTCCGCGGTTAGCCGCGATTTGACGAACAACTTTTTGCGCTTCCAAATACATTGGAAGTGTTTTTTCGAGGTTAATAATATGGATTTTGTTGCGATGACCAAAAATATAAGGGGCCATCTTTGGTGACCAGAAACGAGTTTGGTGGCCAAAATGGCAACCGGCTTCTAGCATTTGACGCATAGTCACTGACATGTAATTCTCCTAAGGGTTATGTCTAGAACCAAGTCCTGACTGCACTAAAAAGTGCCACCCTGGACGGCTTGGTTCGTGATTCTGCTTCAGACCATCTGAAACAGTGGGCAAATTATACCCTAAAAATCCAAATAGAGCCATGAAAACATTAGATTTATGCGAGATAATCACGGAATGTTGACCGAAACTAAAAAAACAAGCACTGAAGAATTTATCGCTGGAATGCGAGAAGCTGGACGCCTAGCTAGCGAGGTTTTAGACCATGTAACCCCCTTTGTTAAGCCTGGCGTTACAACAGGCGAGCTGGACCGCATCTGCCATGAATACATGGTAAACGTGCAAAACACGGTGCCTGCCCCCCTCAATTACCAACCTCCCGGCTACCCACCGTTTCCAAAATCCATCTGTACCTCAGTAAATGACGTTATTTGCCATGGCATTCCGGGCGATCGAATCCTCAAGGATGGTGATGTGGTGAATTTAGATATCACGGTCATCACACCTGCTGGCTATTACGGCGACACCAGCCGCATGTTTGCCATTGGTGAACCCTCGATTTTGGCTAAGCGACTTTCTCAAATTACTTATGAAGCCATGTGGTTAGGTATTGCTCAAGTGAAACCTGGTTGCACTCTTGGAGATATTGGCCACGCCATTCAAACTCATGCTGAAGCAGCAGGCTATTCAATTGTTAGAGAGTATTGTGGTCACGGGATTGGAATGGTTTTTCATGACGATCCTCAGATCGTTCATTACGGTAAACCAGGGATGGGACAAGCACTCCATGAAGGCATGACATTTACGATTGAACCCATGATCAATGCTGGTAAACGAGACATTAGAACAATGCCTGATCAATGGACAGTCAAAACCAAGGATCGCAGCCTATCAGCGCAATGGGAACATACATGCTTAGTGACAGCTACTGGTGTTGAGGTATTAACGTATTCTGCTGGGAGCCCTCCACCGCCAGCATGTGTCGCCGATCTAAAATTTAGACCTTAAGCCACAAGCTCATGGACACCTTGGCGCAATTAAAAGCACAGCGACAGGTGCTGTTTGATCAATTTCAGCAAGATCTTCAGGTCAATAAGCTAACCAAAGCGTGTTGTGATCTAACTGATCGACAACTTCTGATTGCATGGCAAGAAAGGGGTCTAGATAATCATGCCGCGCTTGTTGGTGTTGGTGGATTTGGACGTGGAGAGCTCTTCCCCTATTCTGATGTCGATATTCTGGTACTTATTTCAGAAAAAATCTCCGAAGAAACTCAGGCAACGATTAATCCAAAGATTGAGGCATTTATCACTCGTTGCTGGGATTTGGGAATTGAAATTGGTTCTTCAGTGAGAAATATCGCTGAATGTTTGCAAGAAGCCTCAGCCGATATCACTGTTAGAACATCTCTTCTGGAATCCAGATGGATATTTGGTGACAAAAAACTCTATCGTCGCTTCCTCGCCGAATTTGATGCGGCAATGGATGCCAAAGCTTTTTATCAGGCGAAGCTTCTCGAGCTAAGACAACGACACCACAAATACAACGACACACCCTACTCACTGGAACCTAATTGCAAAGAAAGTCCGGGCGGTCTGCGTGATTTGCAAGTTATTCTCTGGATGACTAAAGCAGCCAAGCTTGGTAACAGTTTTTTAGATTTACACAAAAAAGGTTTATTGACCAAAAGAGAATTTTTAGAGATTAGCCGTAACCTCAAGTTTCTTCAGACACTCAGAACTCAACTTCATCTCCTAGCGAAACGCCGCCAAGATGTATTAGTTTTTGACTTGCAAACACAGCTTGCAGAATCATTTGGATTGGAATCTGAGGATGGCAAGCGAGCGAGCGAAAAAATTATGCGCCGCTATTACTGGGCAGCTAAAGCAGTAACCCAGTTAAATGAAATTCTTCTTCAACACATCGAAGCTATCCTCTTTCCGAAAGAGTCTAGAGCCACCCGTCCTGTCTCTGAGCACTTTGTTGAAAAACAAGGCTTACTCGATCTGATTGATCCGCTTTTATTTGAAAAGCATCCAGAACAAATTCTTAAAGCATTTTTGCTTTATACGAAAACACCTGGGGTTAAAGGTTTTTCTGCGCAAATCTTGCGCGGACTATATAACGCCCGCAACCTCATGAATGCCCAATGGCGCAATAACCCTGCAAATAAAGAAACCTTCATGGATATTGTTCAACAACCGCAAGGCATTACCAACGCCTTCAGATTGATGAACCAAACCAGCGTTTTAGGTCGTTATTTACCGGCTTTTAGAAAGATTGTTGGTCAAATGCAGCATGACTTATTTCATGTGTATACGGTTGATCAACATATCCTGATGGTATTAAGAAATGTTCGCAGATTTTGGGTGGTTGAACACACCCATGAATTTCCATTCTGCAGTCAACTAGCCGCCAACTTTAGTAAACCATGGCTACTCATACTTGCTGCCCTATTCCATGACATTGCAAAAGGTCGTGGTGGCGATCATTCTGAACTTGGCAAACGAGACGCAAGGCAGTTTGGTAAGAGTCATGGCTTAGATAAAGAAGATATTGACTTACTAGTTTGGCTGGTCGGCGAACATCTCACCATGAGTCAGGTTGCCCAAAAGCAAGATATTGGCGACCCAGATGTCATCAAAGCATTTGCTAAACGCGTAAAAACCGAACATCGACTAACCGCACTTTATTTGCTTACGGTTGCTGATGTTCGAGGCACAAGTCGCAAGGTTTGGAATGCTTGGAAAGGCAAACTCCTTGAAGATCTCTATAAATTAACACTCAGAGTGCTAGGTGGTGGGCAACATGATCTGAGCTCTGAACTAGAGCAACATCAAAATGAAGCCAAAAAGCTCTTACGCTTATATGGACTCCAAGCGGATGCCCATGAGAATCTTTGGAAACAATTAGACATCTCCTTTTTCCTTAGACATGAACCGAGTGATATTGCATGGCTCACTAGACACTTATTTGGACGAGTCAATCACCCAGAGCCCATTGTCAGAGCCAGACTGTCCCCAATTGGCGAAGGTTTACAAGTAGCAGTCTATGTCAAGGATGAAGCAGATTTATTTGCAAAGATTTGTTCATATTTTGATCAGCAAGGCTTCTCCATCTTAGACGCACGAATTCATACGACTCAGCATGGCTATGCTTTAGACACCTTCCAAATTTCAGGAACTGATTTATTCAGAGAAGGTGGCCACTACAGAGACATCATTCAACTGGTTGAACATGGATTAACGGAACTTTTAAAGTCCTCAGCCCCTCTACCTACGCCCAATAAGGGTCGTTTATCTCGTCAATCTAGAAGCTTCCCCATTCAGCCACGTGTGAGCTTGAGGGCAGATGATCGAGGACAGTATTTTGTTTTATCGATTTCAGCTAGTGATCGTGCGGGATTACTTTTCACCATTGCTAAAATTTTGGCTGAACACCAAATTTCATTGCGTACAGCCAGAGTTAATACGCTTGGCGAACGAATTGAAGACGTTTTCCTCTTAACGGCTGATCACTTGAATCGCGATCCAAAACTTCAAATTCAACTTGAGACTGAACTGCTAGAAGCTTTGACGATTTAAGACTAAGACGCCAACAATTGAAGCATTTGCTCTTCATCAATCACAGTCACGCCCAACTGCTGAGCTTTTTCTAACTTGGAGCCGGCATCCTCACCAGCTACCAAATAAGAGGTTTTAGCTGAAACAGAACCAGCCACCTTGGCACCCGCACTCTCTAATAAGAGCTTGGCTTGATCACGTGACATTGTTGGGAGTGTTCCGGTCAACACAAATGTTTTTCCTACCAAAGCTGCATTGATCGATGACTTCTCAACCTCGAGCTCTAATCCAGATGCCAGTAATTGCTCTATAACTGCTCGATTATGGGCCTCTTGTAAGAATCCTAATAATGACTGGGCAACTACAGGACCCACATCATTGACCTGGAGTAACTGCTCCTCAGTTGCATCCATTAAAGCGTGAATATCTCCAAAATGCTTCGCTAAATCCTTAGCTGTACTCTCCCCCACATGGCGGATACCTAAAGCAAAAATAAAACGTGCCAAGGTATTTTTCCTCGACTGGTTAATCGCCTGCAAAAGATTATCTGCCGATTTTTCGCCCATCCGCTCTAAATTGGCTAATGCCATCAAGCCTAATTGATATAAATCAGCTGGAGTTCTAACAATTTGTTGATCGACTAATTGATCAACAATCTTCTCACCAAGACCATCAATATCCATCGCTCGGCGTTGCGCAAAATGTAAGAGGGCTTGCTTCCTTTGTGCTGGGCAAAACAACCCTCCTGAACAACGAGCCACAGCTTCGCCTTCTAAACGTTCAATATGTGAGTCACAAACAGGACAGCGGGCAGGCATTACAAAAGTAATCGCTGATGCTGGGCGCTTATCGACAATTGCAGAAACCACTTCAGGAATGACATCCCCTGCTCTTCTGACAACTACCGTATCACCAATATGAATATCTTTTCTTCTAACTTCATCTTCATTATGAAGAGTGGCATTAGTCACCGTTACACCACCAACAACAACTGGGGCAAGACGCGCAACTGGAGTAATAGCACCAGTTCTGCCTACTTGAACAGTAATATCTAAAACCGTTGTTAGAGCTTCTTGGGCTGGAAATTTATGCGCAACTGCAAATCGAGGCGCTCTAGAAATAAATCCCAAGTCTTCCTGTTGATCTCTGGCATTAACCTTATACACAACGCCGTCGATGTCATACGGCAACTGATCACGCATTTGACCTACACGTCTGTAAAAAGACATCAAGCCATCGATTCCTTGAACCACTTCACGATGCTCACAAACAGGCAGACCCCAGACCTCATAAGCATCTAACAGTTGTGAGTGACTTGGTGGAATGAAGCGCTGTGGCTCACACTGCCCTAGACCATAGGCGTAAAAAGACAATGTTCTTTGTGCGGTGATCTTCGGGTCTAATTGCCGCAAACTACCAGCCGCAGCATTTCTTGGATTCGCAAAAGTCTTTTCACCACGCTCGATTGCCAACTGATTCAGAGCCTGAAAATCTTTATGGCTCATGAACACTTCGCCCCTTACCTCAAGAATCTGAGGATACTCATGACCTTGGAGCTTAAGAGGTATAGCTTTGATAGTTCGAATATTAGCGGTGACATCCTCGCCACTAAAGCCATCTCCTCGAGTGGCAGCTTGTACAAGTAAGCCATTTTCATATCGCAGTGAAATCGCCAAACCATCAAACTTCAACTCAGCGGCATACTCCACTTGATCCACCTCGAGCCCCTCGCGGCAACGACGATCAAAAGCTACTGCTTCATCATCCTCTAAGGCATTATTCAATGAAAGCATGGGAACAACATGCTTGACTTCACTAAATAACTGATTGGCTTGACCGCTTACTCTTTGTGAAGGTGAATCAGAAGTTATCCATTCAGGGTACTGTTTTTCCATCTCAATGAGTTCACGATAGAGCTTATCGTATTCGATATCAGGAAGTGCTGGATCATCTAATACATAGTAAGCATGATCAAGACGTGCAAGTTCACTTTTGAGCCATTCGTAACGAGCAGCGTCACTCACAACAAGTCATCCTTAGGAGAATAGTCTGCTAGCTGAAGAGCTACCAGCAGTGATGCCATGACTAAACATCGCTTGGTATATTTGATCTAATTGAGCTTGAATAGCGACCACTGCCTCATCAACAAGGGGGCGACCAGCATCATCGACCAAATGACCATTCAAGGACTCAGCCAATAAATGAGCATCATTGAGCATAGTCTTAAATGGCGCCATAGATTGTGGAACCTTTGGCAAATCCAACAATAATGTAAGTGATGAAATAGCTGGTTTACTCAAATCATCACGTAAAAAGTTAGATTGTTCCGCGACTAATTTATATGTGCAGACGCCTGAAATGATGCGATGGTACTCACGCCCATCTCTTGATAACTGAAATCCTGCCTTTGAGACAGCATTCTTAATTTCATTCAAGTTCCACTGCTCATTCTTGGCTTGAACATTGATACCTAGCTGAATATCACTTTCAGCAGCAAATGAATCTAAAGCCTTAGCCTCTTCAAGAATGTCATTAATTGGCGGTAAATCAATCTCAGCATCTAAAGCGTTCGCTAGGGCTTGAGCTCGAGAAGCAAAATCAGAAAGATCAACAATACCTATAGGGCCTGTTCGATTGGCTAACTGAATAGCCACTTGTAGCTCTAAATAATGACCAGACGCTACAGGTGTTTGCCAAACATCATCCATACCAGTGCCAGCGGCGATCAAGCCCTCACACATCCATAGATGCTGTGAGTTTTTAGGCCATGCAGCTAACTCGGAGAGTATCTCGTCACCAGAAATAGCCTCTGGAAATCTCATGGCAATGACGCAATCAATGAGAGAGTCAATTTTTTCTGAAGACAACAAAGTATCCGCAGTGACAACTGAAGTTTCTGCCGACTGCCCTAAGGTAGGTTCAGTTCTAGATTGTTGATTTGTTTCAGCAGGCATGAATGGATCTTCACTTGCTGGCAAATCAATCATTTCTTCATCTTCCGCCTTGCGAATGCGCATTGCGTTATAGATCATTAAAACGATCAATAAAGCAAAACCAATAAGTCCGAGTGATAACTGAAGTTCTGACAAACCAATAGAGGCAGCCAATTCAGCAAAATCGGACATTAAGCAGCCTCCACCAAGTTCGCAGCAGCTTCCAAGTCAACCGCAACAATACGAGAAACACCTTGTTCTTGCATAGTCACACCAATTAACTGGTGTGCAATTTCCATAGTGATCTTGTTGTGCGAAATAAAGACGAACTGCGTATTCTTAGACATACGAGCAACCATGTCAGCATAGCGACCAGTATTCGCATCATCAAGTGGCGCATCAACCTCATCAAGCAAGCAGAATGGTGCAGGATTTAATTGGAATAATGAGAACACCAAAGCAATCGCAGTCAGTGCTTTTTCACCACCTGATAAGAGGTGAATAGTTGAATTCTTTTTCCCTGGCGGTTGAGCCATCACTTGTACGCCAGAATCCAAAATCTCTTCACCAGTCATGACTAACTTAGCATTACCACCACCAAATAAGTCTGGGAACAACTTAGCAAAATGCTCATTTACCTGATCAAAGGTACCTTGTAACAAATCTCTTGTTTCTGCATCAATTTGCTGGATAGCTGCCGTTAATGTATTAATCGCTTCATTCAAGTCGGCAGACTGAGCATCAAGGAAAGTCTTACGCTCTTGCGCACTCGCAAGTTCCTCAAGAGCAGCCATATTAACGGGACCCAATGATTGAATTTCTTGATTGAGCTTATTAACCTCTGACTGCAAGCCACTCACCTTCATATCAGGCGTTAAACGAGCTTTCAATTCTTCAATATTGGCTTCTGCATCCATCAACATCGTAGCGAATTGCTCAACGTTCAAGCGTGCGGCTTGTTCCTTAAGTTGCAATTCCATTGCTTTATCACGTAATGGTTGCAAACTACGCTCAAGAGTCAAACGTGCTTCATCACCCTCTCTTAGGCGATGTGAGATAGCATCCATCTCAGTTCTGGCATTCGCTAAAGCAGCTTCTTTTGCACTTCTCTGAATCAATAAAGTTTGTAAAGATTCTTGCGCCACTTCATCCGATAAAGTATGTAACTCTTCTTGTGAGTTACCCAAACTAACTTGAATATCAGCTACCTGCTGCTGGGCAGACTGTTGGTCACGTGTTAGGTCGCTAATACGTTGAGCAAGAGTTCTGGTATTGTATGACGCCTCGCTAGCTTCACGCTCAGCCAATCTTAATGCTTCACGCGCTTGTTCTAAGGCGTGTTGCGCTGCCTGATAGGTATCTTGAGCAGTTGTTAAGCTGTCGCCATGAACACCCTTTTCCTCTTGAGCTTGGTCAAGTTGACCCTGACCCTCATCACGAACAGTTTGAAGTTCTGTCGCTTGTGCTGACAACTCTTGCAACTCGTGATTAATTTGTTCTGCTCTAGTTCTGTACTTCTCATCAGCCTGAGCGAGTTGTAGGCGCTCAACTTCTAAGTTATGCGCTTCACGAACTGCTTGCTCAGCAGTTTGACGAGCTTCTTGCGCTTGCTGCTGAGCCTGCTGATAAGCATATTGTGTTTGAGATGCAGAGCTTTGAGCCTCATCCAAAATCAATTGCTGAGCTTTCAGTTGGAGATCTAAATTTTCGATCTCTTGGCTACGTGCTAGTAGACCTGCTTGTTCTGAGTCCTCAGCATAAAGCTGCAAACTCACACGGCTAACAATGTGTCCTTCTTTAACAACCAACACCCCACCTTGAGGCAATTGATCGCGACGACGCATCGCATCTTCTAAATGGTCAGCAATGTAAACATGGCCTAACCATTCTTGAACAACCGTTTTAATAGCAGAGTCTTTGATTTGTACACGACTCATCAAACTTGTAAGTCCTGCACTCGAAGAGTCAGAATTAGTCACTGATTGAGCAGCATAGAAAGCCAAACGTGATGGTGGTGCATCTTGAGCCAAACGAATAGCTTCAGCCAAGTCTGTTGCTTGAAGAGCTGTTACACGCTCACGTAAAACAGCCTCAAGAGCAGTTTCCCACCCCTTTTCAACATTAATGTCTTGCCACAAACGTTGCTTCTTATGAAGCCCCTTTTGCTCCAACCAAGGACCCACTTTAGTTTGGGACTGCACTTGTTCTTGAAGTGCTTGTAGTGCAGTTAATTTAGCTTGTGTCTGATGCAACGCGGCAGAAGATTCTTGCAAAGTTTGTTGAGCGGCAGTTCTTGCAGCATCAGTCTCAGGAACTTTAGCTTGAGCTTCTTCAGAAATTTGTTGCGCTTCGTCAGCTTTGCGCTGAGCCATGGTTTGGCGATCGGTCGCCAAACTTAAGGCTGCAGCATCAGGCTGAACCAAACCAGCTAAGTCAGCTTTTAATCGTTCTTGTCGTTGGTGCAACTGATCTAATTGACGACCTGCCGCCAAGACACGCTCAGCCAAACTAGCGAGACGTTGATCTGTTGACGACACCGCTTGACGAGCCACATCTAGCGCTTTTTGCGCTTCTAAATAGGTCACTTCATGGGCTGGAATCTTTTCTTGAACAGCATGAAGCGCCTCTAAATAATGCTCTTCATTTTCGCGGGCAGTTTCAAGATCAATATTGGTTTGGCGTAAGGCATCTGCCGCAGCTAACTCTTGTGAAGACCAGCGAGAAAGCTGTGCTTGCAAATCAGAAATTTGTTGCTGTAAGCGAGCACGAGACTCTTGAACATAACGAATCTCATTTTCTAACTTACCAACCTCAGCATTCACCTCATACAACTCGCCTTGAGCTGTTGAAACCAAATCTTGTGATGAGTAATGAGAGGTTCTGAGTTCTTCTAACTCAGCTTCAGCATGTCGTAATTTTGCAGTTTGTTCCTCTAATTGAACTTGTGCATCACGAATCGCATTGGCATGACGCTCCTGCTCTTTACCCGCTTCGGTTTGACGAACGAGCCACAATAACTGCTGTTGTTCAGTCATCTGAGCATTTAATTGCTTGTATTTTTCAGCAACTTCAGCCTGACCTTCTAACTTCGTTAAGTTCTGCGTTAATTCACGGAGAATATCTTCTACACGCGTCAAATTTTCACGAGTGTCTTCCAGGCGTGACTCAGTTTCTTTACGACGCTCTTTATATTTAGAAACACCAGCAGCCTCTTCCAAGAAAACACGCAGTTCTTCTGGCTTAGCTTCAATGATTCTAGAAATCATGCCCTGACCAATGATGGCGTAAGCACGAGGACCTAAACCTGTTCCCATAAACATATCGTGAATATCTTTACGACGAACAGATTGATTATTAATGTAGTAACTAGAAGCACCATCTCTTGTTAGAACACGCTTCACAGATAACTCTGCAAAAGCGCTCCACTGACCCGCAGCACGACCATCAGTGTTATCAAAAATGAGCTCAACGCTTGATCGACCGGCAGGCTTTCTTTGACCTGAACCGTTAAAAATAACGTCTTGCATGGATTCACCACGCAATTCACTAGCTCTAGATTCACCTAAAACCCAGCGCACAGCGTCAATAATGTTCGATTTACCGCAACCATTGGGGCCTACCACGCCAATTAACTGGCCTGGAAGCTCGAAATGAGTAGGGTCTACAAAGGATTTAAAGCCCGAAAGTTTGATTGATTTGAGTCGCACGGCTAACTTCTTTTAATGGAATCCTGTGATGATACCAAGGGCAGAGTCATATGGAGCACTTCTCTGTCCTCATCGATATAATCTAAGCTTAATAGTTGTTATTTTTAAAGGAAAAAAGGTTTATGGCAACACTACAGAACATTATTGACCAAGCTTGGGAAGACCGCGCTAACTTATCTCCTTCAGCAGCCCCTGCTGAGGTTCGCGAGGCTGTTGCTTCCGTTTTAGCTGGTC